>NZ_NKFM01000112.1:0-2916 GCF_002223085.1 Burkholderia sp. HI2714
CAGACTTGTTATAGGATCAAGCCTTACGGGCAATTAGTATCAGTTAGCTGAACGCATTACTGCGCTTACACACCTGACCTATCAACGTCCTGGTCTCGAACGACCCTTCAAGGGGATCTAGTCCCCAGGGATATCTCATCTTAAGGCGAGTTTCCCGCTTAGATGCTTTCAGCGGTTATCTCTTCCGAACATAGCTACCCGGCGATGCCACTGGCGTGACAACCGGTACACCAGAGGTTCGTCCACTCCGGTCCTCTCGTACTAGGAGCAGCCCCCTTCAAATATCCAACGCCCACGGCAGATAGGGACCAAACTGTCTCACGACGTTTTAAACCCAGCTCACGTACCTCTTTAAATGGCGAACAGCCATACCCTTGGGACCGGCTACAGCCCCAGGATGAGATGAGCCGACATCGAGGTGCCAAACACCGCCGTCGATATGAACTCTTGGGCGGTATCAGCCTGTTATCCCCAGAGTACCTTTTATCCGTTGAGCGATGGCCCTTCCATACAGAACCACCGGATCACTATGACCTGCTTTCGCACCTGCTCGACTTGTCGGTCTCGCAGTTAAGCACGCTTATGCCATTGCACTATCAGCACGATTTCCGACCGTACCTAGCGTACCTTCGTACTCCTCCGTTACGCTTTGGGAGGAGACCGCCCCAGTCAAACTGCCTACCATGCACTGTCCCCGACCCGGATCACGGGCCAAGGTTAGAACCTCAAACAAACCAGGGTGGTATTTCAAGGACGGCTCCACCGAAACTAGCGTTCCGGTTTCATAGCCTCCCACCTATCCTACACAGATCGGTTCAAAGTCCAATGCAAAGCTACAGTAAAGGTTCATGGGGTCTTTCCGTCTAGCCGCGGGTAGATTGCATCATCACAAACACTTCAACTTCGCTGAGTCTCGGGAGGAGACAGTGTGGCCATCGTTACGCCATTCGTGCAGGTCGGAACTTACCCGACAAGGAATTTCGCTACCTTAGGACCGTTATAGTTACGGCCGCCGTTTACCGGGACTTCAATCAAGAGCTTGCACCCCATCATTTAATCTTCCGGCACCGGGCAGGCGTCACACCCTATACGTCCACTTTCGTGTTTGCAGAGTGCTGTGTTTTTATTAAACAGTCGCAGCCACCAGTTTATTGCAACCCCTTCACCCTCCTGGCGCAGGCCAGTCAAGCTACAAGGGCGTACCTTATCCCGAAGTTACGGTACCAATTTGCCGAGTTCCTTCTCCCGAGTTCTCTCAAGCGCCTTAGAATACTCATCTCGCCCACCTGTGTCGGTTTGCGGTACGGTCATCGTTAGACTGAAGCTTAGAGGCTTTTCTTGGAACCACTTCCAATTGCTTCGCTCCCTAAGGAGCTCGCGCCACACCCTTGAATTACGCACCCGGATTTGCCTAAGTGCCTTCTCCAATGCAGCGACCGGGACTTCCAACACCCGGACAACCTTCCGCGATCCGTCCCCCCATCGCATCTAACAATGGTGCAGGAATATTGACCTGCTTCCCATCAGCTACGCATTTCTGCCTCGCCTTAGGGGCCGACTCACCCTACGCCGATGAACGTTGCGTAGGAAACCTTGGGCTTACGGCGAGGGGGCCTTTCACCCCCTTTATCGCTACTCATGTCAGCATTCGCACTTCCGATACCTCCAGCACGCTTTTCAACGCACCTTCGCAGGCTTACGGAACGCTCTCCTACCATGCGTGCTAAGCACGCATCCGCAGCTTCGGTATATAGCTTAGCCCCGTTACATCTTCCGCGCAGGACGACTCGATCAGTGAGCTATTACGCTTTCTTTAAAGGGTGGCTGCTTCTAAGCCAACCTCCTGACTGTTTTAGCCTTCCCACTTCGTTTCCCACTTAGCTATATTTGGGGACCTTAGCTGGCGGTCTGGGTTGTTTCCCTCTTGACACCGGACGTTAGCACCCGATGTCTGTCTCCCGTGATTGCACTCTTCGGTATTCGGAGTTTGCTATGGCGGGGTAATCTGCAATAGACCCCCCAACCATGACAGTGCTCTACCCCCGAAGGTGAGACACGAGGCACTACCTAAATAGTTTTCGGAGAGAACCAGCTATTTCCAAGTTTGTTTAGCCTTTCACCCCTATCCACAGCTCATCCCCTAACTTTTCAACGTTAGTGGGTTCGGACCTCCAGTACGTGTTACCGCACCTTCATCCTGGCCATGGATAGATCACTTGGTTTCGGGTCTACGCCCAGCAACTGAACGCCCTATTCGGACTCGCTTTCGCTACGCCTGCCCTATACGGTTAAGCTTGCTACTGAACGTAAGTCGCTGACCCATTATACAAAAGGTACGCCGTCACCCCTTACGAGGCTCCGACTGTTTGTATGCATGCGGTTTCAGGATCTATTTCACTCCCCTCCCGGGGTTCTTTTCGCCTTTCCCTCACGGTACTGGTTCACTATCGGTCGATCACGAGTATTTAGCCTTGGAGGATGGTCCCCCCATCTTCAGACAGGATTTCACGTGTCCCGCCCTACTTGTCGCACACCTAGTTCTTTCATACTGTTTTCGCCTACAGGGCTATCACCTGCTATGGCCGCACTTTCCAGAGCGTTCGGCTAACAATACAAATAAAGAGTGCAAGGCTCATCCCATTTCGCTCGCCACTACTTTGGGAATCTCGGTTGATTTCTTTTCCTGCGGTTACTTAGATGTTTCAGTTCACCGCGTTCGCTTCACATGGCCTATGTATTCAGCCATGGATACTCCAAAAGGAGTGGGTTTCCCCATTCGGACATCTACGGATCAAAGCTCGTTTGCCAGCTCCCCGTAGCTTTTCGCAGGCTACCGCGTCCTTCATCGCCTGTGATCGCCAAGGCATCCACCACATGCACTTGTTCGCTTGACCCTATAACGAGTCTGTCTCGTTA
>NZ_NKFM01000113.1:0-2913 GCF_002223085.1 Burkholderia sp. HI2714
TATCCGCTTCTTCGCTGTCAGGCCTGTCGCGCAACGTGGTCAGGAACGTTTCATACCCTGGCGCACCGCCGACGTCTTCCGGTGGGCAAGCGCGAGCACCATCGATCACCCTGGACTCGCCCCACGACTCGTCTGCAATCGTCTCAACGCTTTCGACCACGATCTGGTGATCCCAGCCGTCTCCGAAGTCATAGCGGTAGAGAATGCGCGAGTCAGGTCGCAGGACTTTGTTCAGTTTGGTTTTCCGGTCGTCGAATGTCTTCGATCGATCCATGAACTCTAGTGCCGCATCGACATCGAACATGGCGTAGGTTTTGCCGTCGATCAGGAAGTCGTGCATGTGTGTGCTTTCCCATCCGAAGGCTGCTTGCAGAATGTGGTGTAACTTGCGCAGCGAGTCGGGTCCTTCGACTGTGATCCGGCGCCAGATAGGCGGTTGGATATACAGTAATTGCACGTGCAAGGTATAGCGCTGAAACGACTTGGCCATCTGATCTCCGAGGTCTGGGCATCAGTGGCATTATCCCTTCACGGCGTGGGAAGGGGCACCGTCCAGGGCAGCAGTTCGTCGATTCGGTTGATCGGGTGATCGGCGATGCGCGCCAGGACATGACGCAGGTACGCCTCGGGATCGATACCATTGAGCTTGGCCGTGCCGATCAGGCTGTAAATCGCGGCCGCACGTTCACCGCCGGAATCCGCGCCGGCGAACAGGTAGTTTCGTCGGCCCAGGGCAACGCCGCGCAGTGCCCGCTCGACCGGCAGATTGTCGATTTCCAATTGTCCGTCGTCACAGTAGCGCGTCAATGCTTCCCACCGGTTCAGGGCATAGAGGATGGCCTGACTCGTGTCCGATTTGCGCGAGAGTGTTGCCAGCGCGGCGTTCAGCCACACATGGAACTGTTCGAGCAATGGTTTGGCGTTCGTCTGCCGGTGCGCTTGCCGCTCGTCTGGCGGTTTGCCCCGGATCGCTTCTTCGACCTCGTAGAGCGCGCCGATGCGTTCCAGCGCCTCCTTGTTCAGCGCGTTGGGCCGCGCCGCATACAGATCGTAGAACTTGCGCCGGGCATGCGCCCAGCAAGCCGCCTCAAGTACCTTGCCGGTCTCGTAGATCTTCTGATAGCCGCCATAGGCATCGGCCTGCAGCGTCCCCTTGAACTTGGCCAGATGCTGTTGCGGATGCTCGCCACGGCGATCGGGGGTGTAGGCGAACCAGACTGCCGGTGGCGCCTTGTCGCCCGAGTTCCGGTCATCGCGCACATAGACCCATAGCCGCCCGGTTTTCGTCTTGCCATTGCCCGGCGCGAGCACCGGAACTGGCGTATCGTCGGCGTGCAGCTTCGTGGCTGCCATCACATGCAGGCGCAGCGCATTGACCAGCGGTTGCAGTAGCTTGGCACTGTGCCCCACCCATTTCGCCAGCAACGAGCGATCCAGTTCCACGCCTTCTCGGGCGTAGATCGCCGACTGGCGGTACAACGGCAGGTGATCGTTGAACTTCGCCACGAGCACATGCGCAAGTAGTCCCGGGCCGGCCTGACCCCGTTCGATGGGGCGGCTTGGCGCTGCCGCCTGTGCGATCTGATCGCAACAGGTGCAGGCCAGTTTCGGTCGAACATGGCGAATCACACGGAAGCTGGCCGCCACGTATTCCAGTTGCTCGGACACGTCTTCGCCGAGCGGCTTCATCTCGCCACCGCACGCCGTGCAGGTTTCGTCGGACTCCGGCAGGTACATTCGTATGTCGCGCGGCAGATACTCCGGCAGCGGCTTGCGTTGTATCTGTTCCGGTACCGTGCGCGGTGCCTTGGGAATCTCGATGGGCGCAGCGCCTTCGTCGGCTTCGAGATCTTCCAGTTTCAGTTCGAGCTGCTCGATCTGGCGATCCAGTTTCTCGGAACTGCGCCCGAATGCCATACGGCGCAGCTTCGCGATCAACAGCTTCAGGTGCTCGATCTCGGCCTTGCCCGTGGCCACCACGGCTTCGTGTGATTCGACCAGATCTTCCAGATGACCGATGCGCGCATCGCGCTCAAGCAACAAGGCTTTGAGCGCTTCGATGTCATCCGGATAGGCGTTGGCCGTGGTCATGCCCACAGTTTACGCGGGCGCCGGTAGGTTTACAACGCCGAACTCGGCTCGGTCGTACGCACCGGCTGCCGCCAGTCGATGCCTTCGAGCAGCATCGATAACTGGGCCTGACTCAGGCAGACCACGCCGCCATCGGCGCGCGGCCAGATGAAGCGCCCACGCTCCAGGCGTTTCATCAGCACACACATGCCGTCGCCGCTCCACCATAGCACTTTGACCAGATCGCCCCGCCGGCCACGAAACACGAACACGTGCCCGCTGAACGGATCTCGCTCCAGCACGGTCTGGACCTTAGCCGCCAGGGTGTTGAACCCGCAGCGCATGTCGGTCACGCCTGCAGCCAACCAGACGCGAGTTCGACTCGGCAAACCGATCACGCTGCCATCCCCGGCATGCCGCGCAACATGTGCAGCACCAGCGTCAACGTACTCTCGTCCGGAGCGCCTTCGATGCGGACATGGGCGTTGCCTACGTTGATCTCAATCGCGCCGGTCGGTATCGTGGTCGGCGCCGACACCGGCACCAGCGGCGTAGTCTCGGCAAGCGGCGTCTCCACTTTCACCGGTAGCAGTCCAGCCGAATCGTATTCGCCGGCCCGCAACGAACGGCGCCATTTGAACACCAGATTCGCATTCAGGCCGTGCTCCATTGCCAGGCGCGCGACCGACACGCCGGGCTCGCATGCCAGCCTGGCCATCTCGCGCCGGAATTCGAGTGGGTGATTCGGGATGCCTTTGCGGCCAATCCTCTTTGGTGCTTCTGTTGTCAAAGTAGTCCCCGCTACTTGAAGTGGTGGGAACTACTCTGGCAATTTCCGGTCAC
>NZ_NKFM01000114.1:0-2751 GCF_002223085.1 Burkholderia sp. HI2714
CAACCGCACACACGGATCTGAAAAAGCTTCGCGCCCTATGGCCTTGGTCGAAATTTGAAATTTCTATTTCAAATCATCGATTTAAGGTCATTTTGGCGAAAATTTCACGAATCCCGGCCGACCCTCAACTTGCGGGCATCAGTTTTCGTCTTCATGCCCGTATAACGCACCACGAACTATTTGGTGCACTCGTCAGTAACCCAAACAGCCTCCTCGATTCCCGGGGCGGTTCACTGTAAGGCATGAAAGCGCACCAGTCGGATAGATCATCGAATTCTTTCTACCCGACTCCCGGTCGCCCCGCAAGGTGCTGAACAAAGCCAACCAGATCCGACATTAGCTCAGTTTCAAGATTGCTGCGACAGAAGGCACACCTTTATCACTGATTGCGAAGAGCATGTAGTATCCCGGAGGCGCGATATTACCGTTCTTTGGCGCAGTCAACGAATATCGCTCACCGCCCGAATTCGTTGCCTTCAATTCCAGTAAGCGCGCATCGGTGTTCGTCGCATGCGTTATCGCACTCAGTCTCACGAGTGTAAAACGCTTGATGATGCCGTCGCTTACGTGAGCATTCACGTTAAAGTTGACGCCATATTTCAGCTCTGCCTGCTCGCTATGAAGTGTGGGGCGCGCTCCACGAAACAGGTAGGGCGGACTGAAAATCTGAGCGCTGGCCTCGTTGACAGCACACCCACCACATTGCCCTCCCCCGGCAACCCATACCCGACCATCGGGCAACAAAACCGCAACGGAGTGGTAAATTCGAGGCTTGTCCATCGGGGCCATGACAGTCCAAGCATTCGTCTTCGGATCATAAAGTTCGGGAGCCATGATTGCACCCGTGATGTCGAATAATTTCGACCTAGGTGATCCGCCAACGGCAAGAACCTGGCCATCTGCCAATACCACACCATTGGCTTGATATCGCGGATAGCGCATCGGTGCCGCCTTGACCGAAGAACCTTGTGCCAGATCGATGAGATAGCTTTCCCTATATGCCGGATAGTTGCTTTCCATCTTTGTGAAATCCTCGTCGCCGAACGCAATCGAACCACCGGTTAGTAGAATCTTACCCTCCGAAAGTTGAGCGGTGATCGGACCTTGCGCGTTTTTCGCTCCAGGACGCACAGAGGCGATAGTCGTCATTCCATTTCCGGTTGTGTCGATCCAGCGCATCGCTGAGCTGGGCGCAACCTCAAGCAGTTTGCCGTTAGGCGCAAGAAAGGTTCGAGGATAGTATTGGAGGCGCGCCAAACCGTAATTGCCACCTACCTCCTGTTCGGGTTCGGTGATGCCCGTCAGAACCTTCCACTTGCTAGCGAGGCTTTGAGCCGGGGACCAGATTTCACCAAATCGGGTAACCAACCGGTTTTGGCCCTGTATTCCCTTGAACGCGTCTATAGAGTTCGTGTTGCTATCTCCGCCGATGGTGAAAACGCGCCCGTCACCAAGAACCGTTGCTGACGAATACCAGCGCGCAATGGTCAGCGAGCTCTCCTGCTTCCAAGAGTCGGTGCGATAATCGTAACTGGTAACCCGATCGCGCAGACTCTCCGTACCACCGCCCCCGACGATAAGCACGCGCCCGTCGGACAGTAGTACCTCCGCGGGGCAAAACATTTCGTGGCCTGTATGAACAACCTTTTCCGCAGTGGATCCAGTGTTCGGATCATAGATCCCGGTGAAGGTTTGCGTAACCCCAGTGTCATGAAACGAATGCGAACCAGATCCGGACCAATACAGAACCTTACCATTTGGCAATAGTGCAGCAGATGACGCGACCAAGCCAAGAGGCGTTATCGGCGACCATTTTCCAGAACTGTAACCGTCGAATGCCTGATGTTGAAACTTAGTAAATAAAAATACTTCATCGCCGGTAGTATTGCAATTCCCCTGAATCAAATTTGCACCATTTTTCGCAGAACCATCCCGTGCCACAATGCACCGGCCACTGGCGTGAGATGCAATATTGTAACCTTGTTGCACTGGAGTCAATTGCCACCGCTGCACCACATTGACGTTATTGTCGCACGCAGCAAGGCCTATATCATTGCCTTGCTTTGCCGTCACGCACATATGGCTAGCCGTTTGAGCGTTCTGCTGCGCCCGGAGAGCATACGTGCCATCCGTATTCTTCGTAACTTTAAATCTTTGATTATTCGCCCCATCACAATAGGCCATTTGTAGTGATGTGCCATCCGCCGCTCCATTCAGCGCCAAACATAGACTGGAATTTTTATCATGAATTTCATAAATCCAACCCGCATCAGGCATCGACTGCGAAGCGTTCGCATTACCAGATACTGCCAATGCGACCAATAGTTGACCAGAAAGAACGATCAGACAATGGAGAATTCGATCACCTTGGGTCATTAATTTAATATTTTTCATATAATATAAAATCCGAGTGAGTAGACAAACTCATCCTTGCGGTAACGTCCCATCCCATCCATCATGCGGATGAATGAGTTGGATGTGTTGGGTGAATAGCCGGACGGAACTGATGATTTGCTGTTCGTCATTCCCGGCGCCACTGCAGGCGGCAAGCGTCACAGCGGTAACAGCGGTGACAGTGGCAACGCAGAGGATACTCAGTTTCAATATCAAGACCATCTCCGAATTACTGACCAGTTCATCAAATAGTGCGTAATATTCAAGCGGCGTAACGGACATGTTTCTCGTTGAACAGGTTACGAATCACGTGAGGTTCCTTCTGGCGACGATGCAAATGGCTCCGGACATGCCGGA
>NZ_NKFM01000115.1:0-2666 GCF_002223085.1 Burkholderia sp. HI2714
CGTCTTGCCTTCCCGTTGCGCCGCTTCGATGTGCAAAACCCAGTCCATCGCGTCTCCAGCAAGCTGAAGACGCTACATGTACCTCGTTTCCTTCACATCCATAAGTGCGGGTTCGCGGGACGCTTACGGACGAGCAAAATCTGGCAGCATAACGACTCGCCCTTGGTGCGCGAAAAACCGGGGGAAGCTCAGATTCGATTCGTGCCCATACCTCGTCGCTCAATAACGTTCGGATCATCTTGGCCCGCTCGTGCAAAAAGCAAGATGTAAACACACTTCATCGAATGTAAACAGACCCTAGCGACTCTTACCCATTAACGCATCCATTGATTCACCAATCACGACGACTTCTGTTCGTCGGTTGTACACCCGCCCCTCAGGCGTATCATTGCTCGCAACTGGCGAGTCCCAAGCGTGCCCGACAACGCTCACCCGTTCGGACGCGATGCCGCGCTGAATCAGTGCCTTTGCAACCACATTCGCACGATCCAGAGAGAGTTTTTCGTTGTAGTCGCGCAATCCGACGTTATCCGTATAGCCATTCACCTGAACTGACTTATCGCTTCGCTTTAGCAGCACTGCAGAGCGATCGATCACGCCAATCGCGTTGTCTCGCAAACTCCATTTTCCAAAATCGAACAGCGCAGCCTCTGGAAGCTTCACTTTCACTCCCATATCTGCTTGCGTCACTTCAATACCGGCTGCCTGGTTCAAGGCTACTTCTTCGTCGCGATTCAACGTTGATGTACAACCCACTGCCAAGAAAGACATCGCCATCATCGATGCAGCAACTGATAGGAATTTCATTTCAACCTCTTTTATTAAAAAACTTCTGCTCAATTACACGTGTGCGCATCCAAAATCATAACAATATGCTTTAAGCTCGATATTTAAGCAGCGTCCAGACGATTCTGTCGCAACAAGGCGCTCAGTGGTCAGGGTGCGCAGATGAGTAGGATGGGCTATGCAATTAACGAATAGAACTGCTCAGCTGGCGTCAGTTTCCTGCGATCGCCCCGCATTTGCCATTTGGCGATCATATGCATGACTTCAATGTCGCCGAGCAAAATGCTGGCACAGTAAAAATTCTTGAGGCACATCATCGACCGGGCTAGGCGCTTGATGGCGCGGTGAGCCTGCTCGAAGATGTTGTTCTGATATTTTCTCTGGCGAATTTTGATCGACTGCTTAGCATTGCCCTTCAACCCCTCCGAAAACTGAACAATTTTCACTTTCCGCTCACTGCGGAGTTACTCTATTTACGCGGCCAAATCGTCTAAAATTGATCGCCGAAGACGAACTATATGTATCAGGCGGATATACCCTACTATTTTTATACGCAGATACTATTTCACCAATTTTCTTGTCATTACCCACCCTCTCAGTCGCCGCCTCAACCGCCCTTTTAAAATACACCTCCCCCCCCATGACCATGTTCTTAAGTTTCACATCCTGATTAATATATTTCAATCTGTTTTCATATGTCAACGGATCGAGAACGGGTACACGCTTATTTTCTGCCAAAACGGAATCTTTGAGGAATATGGCAGGCCCATCATGCCACGGATCTATCAAAATTTTACTTTTATTTTTATTAACCAATACCACATACCCGTGGTCAATATTACGATCGGAAATTCGAAATAAACGCTCCCCTTTACGAATCCGCGTCGCATGCTCCATAAACGCGCAATCAGCATTTTCCCCACAATTCCCTGCGCCCATGTATTTTGCTACCGCGGACCGCTTTACAATCGGATCGATTGAATTCAATTCATTCTGAATATTATTCGGCAACATATTATTACCCGACATAATTTCTCGACCAATTGCCACTTTTAAATATGACCTCGCATTTGTCTCGTCAATATCGGCACTCACATTTCCGCGCCTTAACATGCCGCGAACGGAACGAACGGTTTCAGTTGCCCGCACCAATGCATCGATGTCTTCGCGATCCAAGTTACCTTCTTCATTTTTCTTTTTCTCTATATATTTAGCCAATTCAACGTCCATCGGTTGAATCGAATCGGTTTGAGGCGTCGCCTTCTTGAATTTCCCCTTGAACTGATCCCAAAGCTTCCCAAGCTTCGACAAACTGTCCGGATTGTTGTCATCGGTGTCGATCTTGTGCCCCTCTGCGTCGACCTTCACATAGGTGTCACGCCCCTTCACCTCGCCCACCTCGGTGCCCTGCTTGGCCAGCTCCGCCTGCACCTGTCGCGTCAGGCTCGGCTGATCCTCCGTCCCACACGCCGTACGGCACCCCACCAGCGTCACCTTCGACACCTCCGCTTCCTCGCCCAGCCGACTCTTCACCTGCTCGATCTGCTGCGCCAGCTTGCGCGCATTCGCGTCGCCCAGCGTCCCGCCTTCCTCATCCCCGTGACCCACCACCTGCACCTTCACCTTCCCACCCGTTGGGGCAAGCTTGTCCAACCCCTCCAGTTCGCCCCCCGGCCCAGCCTTCACCACCGCCGTGTTCTCACCATGCTTGGCCGCCAGGTTCCGGGCCGCCTGCGTCGTCACCTCATCATCGCCCTGCTGCACGATCACCCGCTTCGCGTAGCGATCCGTGCTCCGCTGGCCCGACTCCGCCTCATCCTGCTCGACCCGCGCCACCTGCCCGGGCTTGACCACCCGTTGCGCCGACACACCCTCTTCCT
>NZ_NKFM01000116.1:0-2596 GCF_002223085.1 Burkholderia sp. HI2714
AATCGGCTCTGCAAACCTCCGCGTTGCTCGTTCATGCACACCTGTCCACGCTCATTGAACATGGACACGTAGCCTCGGTGAATCAGCCTCGCCGTGCAATGGCGTCAATCAAAGAGCGCTTACCCTGAACCCGCTGCTGCGACAGGATCATTGAGATCCTTCCCTGAAACCCATCGACTTCGTCGTGGGCCATCTGCAAAGCGGATTGCACTATAGGCGGAGCGGTCACGACGCGCCTCGTTTGCGCAGTTACCGCCCCTCCGTCTTGGCTTAGACGTGCAACTTCTTCGCCGCTTCCTTTGCGAAATTCTCAAGTTCCTGAACCGTCACGTGCTCGAGATCGTAATGCGCCTCCAACGGGAAGTTGACGTTGACGGAATTATTGTCTTCGTCCTGAAGAACTGCATAGACCCGAACGGGGGTTACGTTTCGGGAAAAATTCACATTCGCAAGTTTCAAAGCCATTGTTACTCCTTCTTTGGTAGTGACCGCGACAGCGTGTGGTACCCGCGGACCATATAAATAGGGGCGGAATCTGCCTCTGCAAGATATCTCGATATTCTTCTCGGCATGGTCCACTGAGCGTTACGAACCCAAGCGCTCTAGAGCGTCGGACTATCATGCGCCCCGACGTGCAGTCCGCAGGCGCTGGGCGGGTTTACGACAAGCTTGAAAACGCATTGGGGCGCCTACATTGCAATACAGGCGCCTTGGCTACGGCGGCCACAAACAACACAAAAAGGATTTGAAGATGGCTCAATTCTTGACGCGCGTTGAATTGCATAACGCAACCGCCGCCGACTATGAAAAGCTGCACACAGCCATGCAGCAACAAAAGTTCTCACGGACGATTCCTGATGACAGCGGGGTGCGCTACCACCTTCCCACTGCGGAGTACTATTCGCACGGCGAGATTGCTGCAAACGACGTACTTGAACTAGCAAAGGCCGCCGTCAGGTCGATTGGCAAAACTGCGTCAATCATTACCTGCAACTGGACACAAGCGCAATGGAACGGACTACCACGCGCATAATGTGGCAATCCGCTCCACGTGGCTGAACGCCTAAAGGCGCCGCAGCCCGTCTCTGCATCCTCGCAGGAATTCCGCTATACGGCGCCGCCCCGCAAGACTCCTAGCGGACTGAGCCGTTCCGAAATGTGCGAACAAAAGCACGGGGGAATTCAGCGCGCGCGGTTCAGAGGGCCAACACAGACCCACTGAACGACGTTTCCCACTGCCCGTTAGGCGTCTCGCTCTCAAGGTCATGGGCAATGTCGAATAGGACAAATTTTCCGTTGGCGAAAGGCAAACTACTCTCCACCTGTACAGCAGCACCGTAGTGTAAGTGTGGGTTGAATAGCGTACGAACCAATACTCCTCCAGCGGGAGTCCCTGCCGGATAGCCGATCATTCCCGTCTCTGGCGATATTGTCTGCACGACACCCCCGCGACTACCGCCTTTCGGCCAGATTGCCAGCGTGCCGTTATCAAGCGACCAATTGATGTTAGCGGCGTTCGCACATGCTTCCATTTGCCGCTTTGGCGATCCCGGGAAGTAGGGTGTCGACAGAATGACCGAGACACCATTGTTCTCGAACATATAGCCGTTTTGGGTGGCGAGATTCTGCATGATGACCGCGGCATCAACAGAGCCGCGGACACTCAAAGCCGGCGCCACTTTGAGCGCTTCGAACAGCCCCGCGTATGCCGTTACTTGCAGCGCGACGTCGGGTGCATTGTTGTAGGTCGGCATTGCTACCGCTACTTGGCCTTGGAATATCAGGCTCATTCCCGTGGCTTCATCACCAGCTTCGATGAGCAACTGATTGAAGCGAGTTGAAACTTGGCCGCCTTCAAGGCGGTTCATGCTCGAAAGCTGGTTCAGAAGGGACGGGGTCAACCCGTGGATGATTAGCGATGCTTGCCCCATGGACGGTGCGCCCGCATTGGCAATCGTCACCTGAATACGCAAACCGGACACCGTGACAGTGTCGTACTTGCCGTCGAACGAATACTGCACACCATTCGTGTCGCGGCCCAGCTTGAAGGTTAGGTTAATTTTCTTGCGCGTGAAGCTCATAGGTTTTCCCTTAAATTTCGTTCAGTTGCTTCCTGCAGGCGCGCAGCAGGCCGTTAATACGCTTTTGGTAAGCGAGCCAGCCACGGGCGCGAAACCCATGTACAAGCGCGTTCTGTGACGCCACGGCTTTACCCTCATCAGTCACTGGGCCCGTGGATTGCTCCCACGGTTTCCATCTGCGAATCTTTTCCGCCTGTGCGGCCCGCTGCTCGGGCGTCCAGCGTCGCGCCATGGTCGTTCTCTCGTTCGTCTGTTAATAGTTCGTTTGATCGTTCCGGCGATTCTTCGCTCGTGCGCGCGGACGTGCCCTGCGTCACCGGTCCGTTGTTGACCTGCTGGTTGCCCGCCGCATTGTTCGTAAGCGAGTCTCCAGCACCGTCTCGACGGCGTGACCGGAAATTGCCAGAGTAGTTCCCACCACTTCAAGTAGCGGGGACTACTTTGACAACAGAAGCACCAAAGAGGATTGGCCGCAAAGGCATCCCGAATCACCCACTCGAATTCCGGCGCGAGAT
>NZ_NKFM01000117.1:0-2548 GCF_002223085.1 Burkholderia sp. HI2714
TCCGGCATGTCCGGAGCCATTTGCATCGTCGCCAGAAGGAACCTCACGTGATTCGTAACCTGTTCAACGAGAAACATGTCCGTTACGCCGCTTGAATATTACGCACTATTTGATGAACTGGTCAGTAATAGCAACTATCGATTGCAGAGGTAAACATGAATCGTCCCAAAAGTATGCTGGTTGCAAACATTGCCTGGGCCCGCGAAACGCGCGAACGCACGCCCGGCTTCTTCGACGCGCTCGCGCGCGGCCAGAATCCGCGCGTACTGTGGATCGGCTGCTCGGACAGCCGCGTGCCGGCCGAGACCATCACGCACTGCGCGCCCGGCGACCTGTTCGTCCACCGCAACATTGCGAACCTGTTCCAGCCTGACGACGACAATTCCGCCAGCGTGCTCGAGTACGCGGTGCGCGTGCTCGAGGTCGATCACGTGATCGTCTGCGGACACTACGGCTGCGGCGGCGTACGCGCGTCGCTGCTGCCGCCGCCCGCTGACCTGCCGCACGTCGCGCGCCGCATCGCGCCGTTGTGCGCGCTCGCGCATCGTCATCGCGACACGCTCGCCGCGCTCGACGACACGACCGCCGCCGACCGCCTGGCCGAGCTGAACGTGCTCGAGCAGGTCCGTCAGTTGCGCGCATCGCCGATCGTGCGCGACCGCGAACGGCCGCCGCTCGTGCACGGCTGGATCTTTTCGCTCGCCGACGGCCGCCTGCTGGAGCTCGATTCGGGCTATACGGCGGCGCCCGTCGACGTCGAACTCGCGCTTGCCGCAACCACCGCGCTCGGCTGATTCAGCCTTGCCCCAACGCCAATGAAATCGCCT
Organism: Burkholderia sp. HI2714; assembly: GCF_002223085.1. Taxonomy (NCBI): domain Bacteria; kingdom Pseudomonadati; phylum Pseudomonadota; class Betaproteobacteria; order Burkholderiales; family Burkholderiaceae; genus Burkholderia; species Burkholderia sp. HI2714. Next base: position 828 of record NZ_NKFM01000117.1, read on the forward strand.
CAACCGTGAAACTGAACGCGCACCTGTCCACCCTGCCGCGCGACACCATCGCCGGCATCGTCGTTTTCCTCGTCGCGCTGCCGCTCTGTCTCGGCATCGCCAATGCCTCGGGCGTCGAGCCGTTCGCCGGGCTCGTGTCCGGCATCGTCGGCGGCATCGTCGTCGCGCTGCTGAGCGGCTCGTCGCTGTCCGTCAGCGGGCCGGCAGCCGGCCTCGTCGTGATCGTCGTCGAAGGGATCGCGCAACTCGGCAGCTTCTCCGCGTTCCTGCTCGCGGTGCTGCTGTCCGGCGTGCTGCAGTTCGGGTTCGGCATGCTGCGCGCCGGCCGCTTCGCCGCCTACGTGCCGTCGCCCGTCATCAAGGGCATGCTCGCCGCGATCGGCCTGCTGCTGATCGTGAAGCAGATTCCGTTCGCGTTCGGCATCGGCGGCTCGGCCGCGCAACCGTTTGCGAACTGGCCGGGCCTGCCGGTCGCATGGGCCGCCACGGCCATCGCGCTCGCATCGCTCGCGCTGCTGATCGCGTGGGACACGCCTGCACTGCGCCGCTTCGCGCTGGTGCGCTCGGTACCCGCGCCGCTCGCAGTCGTCGTGCTCGGGATCGGCGCGACGCTCGTGCTGGGTTTCGTCGCGCCGGCCGTTGCGCCGGGCGCCGCCCATCGCGTGACGCTGCCCGAGCTCGGGTCGTTCGCGGCGCTCGCGGCCTCGCTCAAGCATGCGGAGCTCGGTCCGAACTTCGCGCAGCTCGTCAATCCGGACGTGTGGCACGTCGCGATCACGCTCGCGGTCGTCGCGAGCCTCGAGACGCTGCTGAGCCTCGAAGCAGTCGAGCAGATCGACCCGAAGCGCCGGCCGGTGCAGCCCGATCGCGAGCTGAAGGCCCAGGGCGTCGGCAATCTTGTCGCGGGCGCGGTCGGCGGGCTGCCGATCACGTCGGTGATCGTACGCAGCTCGGTTAACGTCAACGCGGGCGCGCAAAGCCGGATGTCTGCCATCGTCCACGGGATTTTGCTGCTCGCGAGCGTGTTCGCGCTCACCGGCCTCATCAACCTGATCCCGCTCGCGAGCCTGGCCGCAATCCTGATCCACACGGGCTTCAAGCTCGCGAAGCCGGCACTGTTCCGTTCGGTGATGAAGCAAGGCCCGGCCGCGTTCGTGCCGTTCGCGGCGACGATCATCGGCGTGCTCTCGGTCGACCTGCTGTTCGGCATCGCGCTCGGCCTTGCGTGCAGCGTGCTGGCGGTCGCCGTCGCGAACCTGAAGAGCCCCGTCACGCTCGCGCAGCACGAAGACCACTTCCTGCTGTCGTTCCGCAAGGACGTGTCGTTCCTCGGCAAGGTGCAGGTCAAGCACCACCTGCGGCACATTCCGGACCGCGCGGCGGTGATCATCGACGCGACACGCGCCGACTACATCGATCACGACGTGCTCGAGCTGCTCGACGCGTTCGTCGCCGATGCGCCGCGTCGCGGGATCGCGGTCGAGTTCCGCCGGCGCAGCCCAGCGCCCCGCGACGCGCCGCTGGCTGTTCCGCGCACCGGCCGCCGAATGAGCGATGCATGATTCGCAACCCTTGCGCCAGCAATGTTGCGCGGGGCTTTGTTCGACAGGGTATGCGCTCAGTTGGTTGCGGGCGCAATTAGGCTGTCTTGACGCAAATCGCCTTGCCGAAGCTGTTCCACCGGTTCACGAGGTTCGCAATGATCACGCCCTCGCGCTGCT
>NZ_NKFM01000118.1:0-2509 GCF_002223085.1 Burkholderia sp. HI2714
CGTATGCGGTCTTTTAACGACACCCATCAGAGGTTGGGAGTGGCAGGCATGCTCCATGGCATGAGGGCCGCGTAGTCGTCGGCGGTTGCAGCGAGAGGCAGCTTCGTGAACAGCCAGACGAGGTAGCGATACGGTTCGATGCCGTTCGCCTTGCACGTCTCGACGAGGGAGTACAGATTGGCGCTGGCCTGCGCGCCGGCGACAGTGTCGGAGAACAGCCAGCCTTTGCGGCCGACGACGAACGGTCTGATCGCGTTTTCACACAGGTTGTTCGAGAGTGGCCAGTTGCCGTTCTCGATGTAGCGGACCAGCTTGGGCCATTGCCCGCTCATGTATTGCAGCGCCTTGCCGAGCAGACTCGACGGCACGACGGCGGGCAGATGCTCGACCATCATGCGTTCGACGAGGGAGAGCGCTCGGGCGCTGTATCGGGTACGCAATCGCTGCCGGCGTTCAGGCGTCCACTTCGCGCTTCGCGCCTCGGCCGTGAACAGCTTGCCGATCAGCTTAACGAAGCGCGTCGCCAGCAGATCCGATGAGCGTGCCGCTTTCGGCACCGACTCCTCGGCCTTGATGAAGCCGCGGCGTACATGCGCCCAGCATCCGAGATGCACGAGCTGGTGATCGTGGGCGATGCCGTTATAGAGTTCGTACCCGTCCGTCATCAGCACAGTGCCGGGCTGCACGCCGGCATAGAGCTTCTGCGCATGTTGGGCACCACGTCCCGGCGAGTACGAGAACATCCGCACGGGCGGCCCTGAGCCGTTGACCTGCGCCCACAGGTAGCTCTTTGCCTGCGGCCTTCGTCCCGGTTCCTTCAGCACCTGGAACGTTGTCTCGTCGCCGTAGATCAGGTCGGATTCGAGCAGCGCGTCACGCATCAGGTTGATCACCGGCTGCGTAGCAAGCCCCACTCGCACCACGCTAGCGGCCAGCGTGTTCGACGAGATGTCGCCGCCGAAGCGACGCAGCAGCGTGGCCTGGCGATACAGTGGCATGCCGTATTGGTACTTGCCAGTGATGATCCACGCCAGCGCGGATTCCGTGAGCAGCCCGCGAGGGATGATGCGCGTCGGCGCTGGCGTGACCTTAATGCCGAGATCACAGCAAGGGCAGGCGTACTTGACCCGCTGGTGCTGAACGACGCGCACTTGCTCGGGAATCACGTCGAGCTGTTCGCTCGTTTCTACGCCAATCTCGACGAGGGCGTGGCCGTCGTGCGCGCAGAATCGTTCAGCTTCTGGCAACTCGTGCCGCACGACCTCGCGCGGCAGGCTCGGATTGAGTGGTTTGCGCCCGCGCTTGCCGCGCGTGTGGGCGGTGACCGAGGTGCCGGGCACGTCTTCACGCGCGGGCGCGTCGGCAGTCGCCGCCAATGCCTCTGCTTCGTTGAACAGGCCGAGCTGGTCGGCATGGCGCGCCTCGCTCGATGCACCGAACAGTTCGTGCTTGTAGGCCCGCAGCTTCTCTTCGGCCAGATCGCGCTGGGCCGTCACGAGTCGAAGCTCACCGCGCAGCGCATCGCGTTCGGCGAGCAGTGCCTGGTATTCCTCAACACTCGGCATGACGGGGCTGTTCGGCATGGCCGATTAGACCATGTCACCCGCGCGGTGTTCAGCTCATCCGCGCGTAATATCGCTGGGGATGCTTCTGGATCACGGCCAGGTCGATGCCGTCGAGCAGCCAGTGCAATTGCTCGGCGCTGAGCGTGATTGTGTCGCCTCCGTTCGGCCAGATGAAGCGATCGGCTTCGAGTCGCTTGAGCAGCAACCAGAAGCCGTTGCCGCCCCAGCCGAGAATCTTGATACGATCGCGACGGCGGTTGCCGAAGACGAACAGCGCCGAGGTCATCGGGTTCAGGCGCATCGCCTGTTCGACCAGGATCGACAGTCCGTTGATGCCCATGCGGAAGTCGACTGGATCGCGATGCAGATAAACCTTCAGCCCTTCGTCGAACCGGAACATGGCAGCCTCCCGAGCATTTGCACAACGGCCGTCAGTTCATCGAAGTTCGCCGGGCCCAATTCTAAGGAAACGCCGTTTGGCAGGTGCACATTCAGTGAGAATGCCGCAGCCAATTTAGTCGGAGTGGGAGCAACCGCGGAGGTGACGACCTGCATAAAGGCTGATTCCTCAGGCACGGAAGCCGCCGGCAGCTCGACGCGAGCCTCTCGTGACGGCTCCGTCACGGAGCTGACTATCTCGCCCGCGGCTTGTTCGCGCTGATACTTGGAAATCCACGTCCGAACGAGGTTTGGATTGACGTCGTGCTCCATGGCCGTCCGCGCGATCGACACCCCGGGCTTCAGACACGCCTGTATCAATTCGCGCTTCGCATCCTCGTCGTACTTACGCCGTCCGTCTCGCTTGCGATCGACCACCAATCGGCTCTGCAAACCTCCGCGTTGCTCGTTCATGCACACCTGTCCACGCTCATTGAACATGGACACGTAGCCTCGGTGAATCAGCCTCGCCGTGCAATGGCGTCAATCAAAGAGCGCTTACCCTG
>NZ_NKFM01000119.1:0-2462 GCF_002223085.1 Burkholderia sp. HI2714
CCAGTAGGGATCAAGGCAGACCGATTCAGATCTCGCGCCAGCAAGCGACTCCCCGCATGATCCTCCATCCACTTCTTGTCGCCCTCGTTGAACAGACGCCCGTAAAATTCCTCGTCATATTTGTCATACTTGCTCTCGCTCTTGATCGGCCTATCCAGCAGCTTAGTGCGGATCTCCTTGGCCGCCGCTTCGTCTGCGCCCATCTGTTGGTGCAAATTCTTCAGAATCCCATCTAGTGCCTGAGCGACTGCCTTGTCTTCGGCAGCCACCGTCGCAAGGGTATTCAGGTACGACGGGTTCTTCTGGCTCATGGTCAGAGTCTTAAACACATCGCGCGCTTGCTCCGGCGAGTTCTCGCTTTCCTTGAGCAGTGCGCTAACGAGTTGCGCGTGCCCCAATACCGCCGCCTCTCTTACCTTATCTTTCCCATCTTCCCACGCGCTGGCCAAGGTCCGCATACGCACGACCAATTCCGGATGGGTCAGCTTTTTCAGCAAGTCTTGGCTTTCACTTGCATCCGGCGCCGAGCGGGCCTTCAAGTGATTCGATACCAGCCTCAGTCGCTCCAGCGCGGCCTGTTGTCCAGCCTGCCCCTTGGGCAGTGGCGTCGAGAATGCTTGCTCCAGCTCACGATTCTGCGCTGCGGCACTCTTTGACTCCTCCCAAGCGACTCGGACTGGCGGCCGGCTACTCTCGGCCACCACCTGCTGCGCAGGTCCCGACAAGGTAGTTTGTGAACTTGAAAGCGGCTGCGACTCAATATCCGCGCTAGGTTGGCTGACCACTGATGTGGGAGCCTCCTGCATTGGTTCGCCTGGCACGATGAGATACGGTCCGACACGCTGCGGATTGGCCAGCACATAGTCCGCAAGACGTCCCCTCAAGGCGCGAATGACCTCCGTATTCGAGGCATTGCCCGGCAGACCAAGCTGCTGCTTCATCACGCCCACATCCGCGCCGAGCGAGGCCAGTACCGCATGATAGAAACAGTCGCCATCAGCTGGGACCGAAATTTCTCTGTCCCCTATCACCCCACTGTAATGCGCGTTCCGCAGCAGCACCACCACCGGTGCACGATCCGGCTGGGCCTGTCCGAACGGTGTCCTCGCAAAGGTCTGTCCGTCCACAATCGTCAGTTCACGCCCCCTCGGCCATATCGGTAACTCCGGCAACAGGCTCGACACCAGATCTCCCCCCTCGTTCTGCCACGACCCCATGGTTCGAATCTGTTCTGCAACCGCGCGCACGTTGTCCGGTATGGTGTCCTGCCGGTTCGGTTCGTTGAGGCGGGCGCGTTGTGCTTGAGCGGGAAGATGTCCGGCATCCGCTGAAATGGAAAGATCATATATGGAGCTATCAGAAATCCCGCAGAGCTCCTGCAAGCTATTTTCGCTTGGTCGACAGTGATTTGCCCCAACAAGAATTACACCTTTTTCTTGATTTTTTTTTAAGTTGAAAGATTCCGCCATGCCAACGTTTCGCGCTACAGCTCTATCAAGATGATTGCTGCTATTTGGTATGTGATTATCAATCAAGTGCACCTGAACGTGATGCTTTCTTGCCATTGAGATTACGTCTGGCAGGGGAACCTCATTACTTGTCGCCCCCGTTATTGCAGAACAATCGGAACAAAATTCCTTAAAAACAGGATGCTGGATTAGATTCTCATAATCGTTACTATTGAATAAGGAGCTAAGCTTTACATCGCCATCGCCTCCAAATATATCGCACTCCAGATCGGGGAACTCAAGATAAATGTCGCTAACTTTTCCAGAATCAATTAGTTCAATTAAAAAATATCTAGCGGCCGCGACATCATGCCTTTCACCGACAATGATATTACCATTCTCCAGCCTCACTTTGGCGTCAGCTAATAAAATGTTGTCTCTTTCGGAAAGAAGCGTATTTATTGCAGGGTTTTTGGTATCATTCATGCTTTTCACTTCTGAATGATATGTGTTGCTGCCGCTGTCTGCAGCACGAATAACATTAAACATGCATCTACTCCAACATTAAATGTTAACGCAAAACTAGTTTGAAACATGACGCCGTAGCTGGTCAGCAGATCGGCCAACTCGACATCGATGGTTTCTGTGGTCCAGGTGGCGAAACGGGTTCTATCGCGATAACGGAGACGAGACGAGGCTGATCGCTATCTTCAGGAGTCCTTACATCACCAATGCCCCCCCCCGCGTCAGAATAGTTGTCGCCCGATCAACCTCGATGCCGTGTTCCTCCATCATCTCTTCGAGATTACGCAGGCTCAGCGAATAGGTCACGTACCTCCGCACGCACAGCAAAATAAGCTCTCAACAGAAAGTAAATCTATAATTTGATCCGAATCCTTGAAGGACCGTATCGACGTCTTCTTCAAGGGTTTGGATGTCACGCGCCTTGAAGGCCAGCCACTCATATTTCATCTTGTGCCACAGTTTCTCGATGCGATTGAGCTCCGGGCTGTA
>NZ_NKFM01000120.1:0-2362 GCF_002223085.1 Burkholderia sp. HI2714
TACAGCCCGGAGCTCAATCGCATCGAGAAACTGTGGCACAAGATGAAATATGAGTGGCTGGCCTTCAAGGCGCGTGACATCCAAACCCTTGAAGAAGACGTCGATACGGTCCTTCAAGGATTCGGATCAAATTATAGATTTACTTTCTGTTGAGAGCTTATCGGTGTGAGCACACTCTGGTTGCGTGCGAAACACGACGCTGATTTTCCGAAGCCGGTAAAGCTGAGCAGCCGAACCACCATCTTCATCGAGGCTGAACTCGACGCCTATCTACAGAAGCGCATCGCTGAATCGCGCGGCATGGTTGCTGCGTAAGGGGGATGCGTCATGACCAGCAATAAAGACAAGGGCCGCAACCCCTGCCAGGGCGCGACCCAGATGACCAGCAAGGTCAATCATAGGGATATGTCGACCGCAGCGCAACGGGCGCGGGTGCTCGAACATCTGCGCGCGGGCTCTCAAACAACTTATTCGCTTCGCCGCCACGGAATCTCTCATCCCGCTCAGCGTGTTCGGGAATTGATCTTGGCCGGGCACGTTATCTCATCATCCCCAGTAACTGCTATCGATTCGGACGGCTTCGCCCATCGAAAAGTCGCGCTCTATACGCTCGTTAAAGAGGTACGAAGCCAGGTTCAAGAGGGGGGCATGTGATGTATGGCGAACAAGCGGCGACACAGCAAGACCAGCCGCGACGCTGGTGGCTTTCTCGCGATTCCGTGGATCGTGCTCGACAGTCGGGCGTATTTGGGTCTTTCGCACCCTGCCAAGTCGCTCTTGCTCGAAATGGCGAGGCAATACCACGGGGACGACAACGGGCGCTTGATCGCGACTCTGGCGTATTTGAAGCCGCGCGGCTGGACTTCGTACGACACGATTCAGCGAGCCAAGCAGGAGTTACTGGAAGCTGGATTGATCTACGAGACGGTAAAGGGACGGCGACCGAATCGAGCGAGCTGGTACGCACTGACGTGGCAGACATTGGATCGACTGGATGGGTACGACGAGGGAGCGGAAGCGGGCTTCGTTCGAAGTGCCTATCTGAAAATGATGCCCTTACACCGGGAGACGGTGTAGGGAGCATTCCTATTGCACCGGGAGACGGTGTAGAGGCCGTCTCTCCTACACCGCCAGACGGTGCAATAGAGGCCATTTTTGCCACTCTCTCTACACCGCCAGACGGTGACCCTCTAGAGAAGCCATCTACACAGGCAATTTCCCAGAAGGAGGTTCAGCGATGAACCAGCAATCGATGCTGCCCGATACAGAAACGTTACTGAAACGGAAGCGGCGACAGGAAGAGGTCACGATGGCCGAACTCCTTGATGCGTGCAAGGCCGCTGGCGAAAAGGCCATCCCTGCCGATGATCCGGTCTATCGCTACGCCGAGCGTGCCGGCATTCCTGACGATTTCCTTGAGATCGCCTGGCTGGAGTTTCGTGAGCGCCATCTCGACAACACGGCAAAGAAATACCGGGACTGGCGGGCGGCCTTCCGGAATGCGGTCCGGGACAACTGGTACCGATTGTGGCGCTACGCCGACGGTGATTGCGTACTGACAGCCCAGGGTGAACAGGCGGCGCGTGTGCATGGCAAGGCAGTGCCGCAGCAACGTGGCAAGTTCGACCCTGTTGCATATGTGAATCGAAATCGAAAACCGATGCGCAGGAACAACTTCGACCAGATCGACTACCGGGAGGGGATCAATGACGACGGCTCGTTCTGAACAGATGGAAACGGCTGAGCCGGCGATTGCATCCAGTTCCGTCGCGGCGATCGAGACCGGCGGCCAGCCCGCCGCCTCCGCTACGCCTGCGGACAAAGAGCGTGCGGAAAAGCGCGGAACGACCGCCGCCAAAACCACCGCCGATTTGATGGCGCGACCGTCATTCATGGCGGCTCACACGGCAATGAGCTTTATTCCGGACTCGATGAAGGCCTACGGCCCGGCCAACGTTGTCAACATGTACGAGGAGTTTCACAGGCGTGTGAAAGGCGCTTGCGAGGGTGATATGACGACGCCCGAGGCGCTGCTTATCGCGCAGGCCATGTCGCTCAACTCGATCTACAACGAGTGCGCGCAGCTCGCGGGCGCGAATATCGCCAAGCGCCTCCCGCAGGCCGAAGTCCTCATGCGTATGGCTCTGAAAGCCCAGGCTCAATGTACGCAGACACTGCGAGTCCTGGGCGAGTTGAAGGCGCCCAAGTCGGTCGCGTTCATCAAGCAGCAGAACAATGGTAAGCGCGTCACCAGCACCGTCGTGACGGAGTTATCGATTACCCCATCGATTGGTCGCGAGTCGCATCAACGCGGCGTTGGCAGCACGCAAATCGAATAGCTCCGGGTCGAATCCTGGGCCGA
>NZ_NKFM01000121.1:0-2291 GCF_002223085.1 Burkholderia sp. HI2714
CGCCGCCGGCCAATGCGGTGGTTCACGCTAAGCCGGCCACACGCTGGCACGACCAGATTGTCGGCTACATCAAGGAGAAAGGCATCCATGCGTTCCACCACAAGTACGGGTATGGCAAGCGCGCGCTGGTCGAGGCGCAGATTTCGCGGATCAAACGCTGCATCGGCGCGCGACTGCTGACGCGCCGACTCGAATCGCAGCAGCGCGAGGGCGTGATCATTGCTAACCTCGTGAACCGGTGGAACAGCTTCGGCAAGGCGATTTGCGTCAAGACAGCCTAATTGCGCCCGCAACCAACTGAGCGCATACCCTGTCGAACAAAGCCATCAAATTACAGATTTACTTTCTGTTGAGAGCTTGCCTCACCATTATGCAGAGCGCCATTCTGCTACGCATCTCGCGGTCGTAGCCGGCCAGCGTGGATTTCAGGTTAGGCCCGATCGGCCTTGCCGCTATCGAGGTGGTCGACGCCTTGACCTCTTCAGCCCCATCATCCACCGTGCCCAGCAGCGCATAACCTCGATAGAGCCGCTTGCCCCGCTTGACCGCTGCGACTTCGAGCTGCCCCGCCCCGGCCATGGATTCGAGAATTGGACTGACCATACGCGGGCGCACCCCGAACTTTCTAGCCATGTCGTACGGTTCATAGATGAACCCGGGACGGAACCGCGCCAGGATTTCGTCCGGCGACGGCATGCGAGCGGTCAGTGCCGTACCTTCATCGCGCGTCGACTTCTGCGCCCCCGTCTTCAACGCTTGCATCCCATAGGCTGACCCTGCCTCGTTTTCACGTACAGTATGTCATGCAGCAACGCTTCGAGGCCAGCTCGAATTCCCCGTGAGGGGGCGTTGGTGCACTTGCAGAAATCAGGACAGACTCCCTCTCCCCGAAAGCCGCTATTCGGCGACTCGCTCGCGGCGAACGGATTTCGGGCCGGCGGCAGCCAGCATGCGGTTGAGCACCGCCATACCGATGGCGGTCTCGGCCTGTTGGGCCGCCCAGGAGCGCGCAGTCGCGGCGCGTTCAACGCCTTGTAGCGCCCCATGGTTGTCTCCACCAGGGCGCGCTGCCCGTACCCGGTAGCTTTCTGCCAGTCCAGTCGTCCGTTCTTGCGGATCGCCGCCAGATGACAGTCACGCTGGGTGGGAGGACCCAGTTCGCAGCTGGCCACCGCTGTCGAGCGCGGCGGAATCACGACCTTGATACCCGCTGCGTGCTGCGCGATCGTCTGGTAGGTGGGGGGGGCGCCATCGTACGCGCCGTCCGCAATCACCCGGGTGATCTTGCCATCCATCTGGTCGAGCAGCGGCGAGACCTGCGATGGGTCGTCGGCATGCTGGTCCGTCAGCGTGTGCGCGACGATCATGCCGGTGCCGGCATCCACCGCCAAGTGCAGCTTGTGCCAGCGCCGGCGCGACTGCGCGCCGTGCTTTTCTTCCAGCCCCTGGCCTGCGCCGAACACCTGAAGTCCGGTACTGTCGATGAGCACGTCTAACGGCCCCACTGGCGCTTCACGCGGTAGCGGGGCAGCGTTACCGCCCGGCGACTGACCGTGGTGTGATCGGGCGCCGACAGATTCAGGCCCATCAATGTGATGACCGACCCGAGTAGTTCTTCGGCCTGCCGCAGCGCCATCCGAAACGCCGTGCGCAACATCAGACTGGTCTGGATCGCAACGCTCGAATAAACCTTCGACATGAAATGTCTCTATAATCAGGGTTCGAACTGGACGGGACGAGCGGCTTTGTTCAGCAGGGTCCTTGCGCGGCGACCGTGGGTCCGGTAGAAAGAGCCCCATGATCTAAGTGTTGCTGGTAAACGTGTTTGGAATTTGTTAACTTTGGCGACCCCCATCCGCCGGAGCGTTGAATGAAGTGCGTCGTTATCCTGAATGAAGTCGAGGAGCAAACCTTGCAGCAGTTGTCGATCAATCACCCGTATCAGGACATGCGCACGCGAGCGGCGGCCCTGTTGATGCTCGCGGGCGGCAAACTGCGGCCGATGGCGGTGAGCGAGAAGCTCGGCGTGAGCGGCCAGTCGGTCTACAACTGGGCGCACACCTGGCGTGAGCAGGGCGTGATCGGACTGAGCTTCCCCCGAAATTTCGCTCTCCAAGAGGTCGGGTAAACTCGACGGAATGGAAAGCAAAATTTCGGGGGAAGCTCACACCTCACGCGGGCATCGTGTCGCGGACGGCCGTCGTGAGGCGCTTACCGATAGTCATCGCACCACGGACCTAGCATACCGGATGGGAACATCCACGCGCGCTTGAGGCAGGACCTTCTTCAAC
>NZ_NKFM01000056.1:0-256182 GCF_002223085.1 Burkholderia sp. HI2714
GCGCTGTCGCGCCGAACAGATCGATCACCTGCGCAGCAATGCCTTCACGATTGCGATGCGCGAACAGCGGCGCCATCGTAGCTTCGAGCTGCGCCCACGGCATGCGCGTCGCGAGCACCGCAAGCGGATGGCGCAGGTCGATCATCGAATCAAGGCGGCTTCGGAAGAAATCGTCGGTCATGTCGGCGCGCTCCAGCTCCCAGGTTCTAAATCAGATCGATATTCGTTCTGGGAGTTCGCAGCATATCCGGCTCCCGGCAATCCCTTGCAGGGCTTGGTTCCACTATGTTTTGCATGTCCGACTAGCTGCCGGGGCACGCATTCAGCATGAACGCGAAGTCCTCGCTGGCCGCGATCGGCCGCAGATGCGGGATCAGCGCGCCATCGCCGCCCCATTCGCGGGCGACGTCGCGCGCAAACGCGGTTTCCGCGGCGTGATTGACCAGCACCGGGTACTCGTGCCGGTAGTCGATCTCGGCGGTCGCGCCATAGCTCGCGGCCTGCCCGTGCACGATCTCGCGAATGCGCCGTTCAAGCAGCGCCCGCACGTCCGGCGACAGCGCACGCACGCTGAGCGCCAGATCCGCGTGCGGCGGAATCACGTTCGATGCAGTGCCCGCATGGATCGAGCCGGCCGTCACGATCGCCAGATCCTGCGGGTTCACGTTGCGCGACACGACGGTCTGCAGCGCCATCACGATCGACGCGCACACGACCACCGGATCGATCGTCGTATGCGGCGCCGCGCCATGCCCGCCGCGCCCGGTCACGCGCACCCGCACCTCGTCGGCCGACGCCATCGCGGGGCCGTCGCAGAAACCGAGCACGCCGGCCGGCAGGCCCGGCACGTTGTGCATCGCGAACACCGCATCGCACGGAAACTGCTCGAACAGCCCGTCGTCGATCATCCGCTTCGCGCCGCCGAGCCCTTCCTCGGCCGGCTGGAAAATCAGGTTCAGCGTGCCCGTGAAGCGTTCGCGCCCGGCCAGGCAGCGCGCCGCCGCGAGCAGCATCGCCGTATGGCCGTCGTGGCCGCACGCGTGCATCACGCCGTCGCACCGGCTCGCGTGCGGCAGCCCGGTCGTCTCGCGAATCGGCAGCGCGTCCATGTCCGCGCGCAGCCCGAGCCGCTTTCCGGGGCCGCGCGTCAAGGTGCCGACCACGCCAGTGCCGCCGAGCCCGCGCGTCACCCGATAACCCCACGTTGTCAGCAAGCCGGCCACGAGGTCGCTCGTCGCGTGTTCCTCGAAACCAAGCTCCGGATGCGCGTGCAGCCGGCGGCGCAGCGCGATCATCTCCGCCTCGATGGCCGCCATTTCCGGATGGATGTGTTTGTGGTCCAACCCCGATTCTCCTCGATGGTTTCCGGTTGCCGATCGCCCGAATGACCGATCGTGCCCGCATCGTAGGCAGCGAAAATCCCGGCGAACAGCCGCGGTTTCGTTATGATGACAACCTTTCGTTGTCGGGTAGCGCACCATGAGCACGATCAAGCTGCATCAGCTGCAGGCACTCGTCGCGAGCGCGGAGGCCGGGAGCATCCGCGGCGCGGCGCGCACGCTCGGGCTGTCGCAGGCGGCCGTCACGCGCGCGCTGCGCGAGCTGGAGGCCAGCGAACGCCTGCCGCTGCTGGTCCGCGCGCCGGAGGGGATCGGCTTCACCGAATACGGCAAGACGCTGCTCACGCACGCGAAGCTCGTGCTGAAGCAGCTCGAACACGCGCAGAGCGATCTCGAGCGCATGCGCGGCCGCGTCGAGGGCCGGTTGAGCATCGGCGTCACGCCGTGGCTCACGATGACCTTCCTCGCGGAAGCGGTGCTGCGTTTTCGCGCGCAGATGCCCGACGTGCGCCTCGAACTCTACGAAGCGCTGATGGCCGTCGCGCAGCCGCTGTTGCGCGACGGCAGCATGGACTTCGCGCTCGGGCACGTGCAACCGGGCGGCACGCAGGAATTCGCGTTCGAGCCGATGCTGCGCTACGAGACATCGGTGATGGTGCGCGCCGGCCATCCGCTCGAGCACGCGCGGTCGATTCACGACCTGCTCGACCACGACTGGGTGCTGAATTTCGCGGCCGACGGACAGGCCGCGCTCGTCGATTACCTGTTCACGCGCCACGGCGCCAAAATCGACGAGCGGCGCATCGTGCGTGCGCAGTCGGTGGCGATGCTGCAGACGATGCTCGAGCAGGCCGACATGTGCACGTGGTGCCCGACGATCCTCGCGGCCGTGCCGTCGTTCGGCGAACGGATGCGCGCGTTGCCGCTGCAGGAGACCTTCGAGCCGCACGACCTCGGGGTCGTCACGCGGCGCAGCAGCACGCTCAGCGACGCCGCGCGCTGCTTCATCGACTGCCTGCTGCACGTGATCCGCCGGCATGCGCGCTCGGCACGCAAGGCGGATCTCGCGCTGTTCAGGACGCTGTCGCTGCTGATCTGACGCGCGGCAAACGCGGCAAACACGGCTCGCCGCCGCGCCGCCCGCGCCTCATGCGCGTGCTGCCCGTCAGATCTTCGCTGTCAGCGTGATCCCGACCGTGCGCGGATCGCCGTACAGCACCGGATACGCGCCATACGACGGCAGCAGCTCGAGCTTCTTGTAGACCTTGTTGGTCAGGTTCGTCACGTAGCCCGTCACGATGTACTTCTGGTTCGGCGTCGTGTAGGACACGTGCGCGTTCAGCACCGTGTAGCCGCCCTGCCAGAGCTGCGGCATCGTCTGCCGCGTCGCGCTGAAGTATTCGCGGCTACGGTAATTCACGTCGCCGCCGGCCGTCAGCGTGCCGAACGACACCGGCACGCGATAGTCGAAGCCCGCGTTGAGCGTGGTATGCGGCGAACGCGCGAACGAATTGCCGACGGCGGTCGGCACGTTGCGGAACTCCGTATAGCGCGTGTTCAGCATCCCGAGGTTCGCGAACAAGTAGAGGCTGTTGACCGGCTGCGCCTTCAGCTCCAGCTCGAAGCCGTCCGCGCGCCCCTGCCCCGCATTCGACAGCGTCGACACCGGCGGGCCGCCGAACGGGTTCGGCGCGAGCGCGAACACCTGGATGTCGCGATAGTCGTAGTGGAACACGCTCGCGTTGACGATCAGCCGCTTGTCGAACCACTCGCTCTTGATGCCGACTTCGTAGTCGGTCAGGTACTCGGGCGACACGGTCGACACCGTGCTCTGCGTATACGCGTTGCCGTTGTAGCCGCCCGACCGGAAACCGCGCGCATAGCGGAAATACGCGCGCACGTTGCTGCTGAGCGCATATTCGGGCGTGAGGTCCCAGGTCGGCGCGCGCCACGTGTTCGTCTGGTTCTGCCGCGCGCTGACCGCCAGCGGCGACGACACCGACGACGGATCCCACCAGCTGCCCGGATTGCTGAACGTCACGTTGCCGGTGCCCTGCAGCCCGGTCAGGTTGATGTTCTTCCGCTCGATCGTGTAACGCAGCCCGCCCGTCACGTTGAAGCGGTCGGTGAACCGGTACTTCACGCTGCCGAAGATCGCCGCGCTCTGCGTGTGCTGCGTGAGGTCGGTCAGGTGGTAGAACGCGGGCGACGGCGAGCCCGACAGGCCGCCGCCGGCGCCCTGCTCGGCCAGTTGCTCGGTGAACAGGTGCGTGCCGACGAGCCAGCTGAGCCGGTCGCTCTGCGGCGACTCGAGCCGGAATTCCTGCGAGAACTGGCGGCTCGACAAGCGATCGTGCGAGCGTGCGGCGTCGAACGCGGAATAGTCCTCGTCGTCCTGGTACCAGCGGTGCAGCCCTTCGAACGCGGTGATCGACGTCAGTGTCACCGCCGGGTTGATGCGCCAGTGCGCGGTGAGCGACGTGCCCCAGGTCGAGATGTGATCGCTCGACGGCGCGTTGAGCGACACCGTGTACGGATCGCTCGACCCGACGAAGCCGAACTGGTTCGCGCCGCCCGACCCCGCGCCCTGCGCGTGCCATGCATTGCCGCCGCCCGTGTAGTTGCGGCCGTGAATGTTGAACAGGAAATCGGTATCCGAGGTCGGCACGGCCAGCACCTGGAAACGCACCGCATTGTCGTGGAAGCCGCCGAAGCGCCCTTGCTGCACGGTGTTCGTGTAGAAGCTGTCGGCGTTCTCGTGATACACCGACACGCGCGCGGCCAGCACGTCGTTCTTGCCGATCGGGCCGCCGATCGCGGCTTCCGCGAGCCGGCTGTTGTACTGGCCGAGCCCGATCTTGCCGTAGCCGCTCACGTCGAAGGTCGGCTTCTGCGACGTGATGCTGAGCGCGCCGCCGACGGTATTCTTGCCCCACAGCGTGCCCTGCGGGCCACGCAGCACTTCGATGCGATCGAGGTCGAACAGCGGGAAGCCCTGTCCGAACACGCTGTTGATGTAGACGTCGTCGAAGTACACGCCGATCGGGCTCAGCGACAGGTCCGACGGATCGTTGCTGCCGACGCCGCGCAGGAACCAGCGCGGCCGCTCGCGGCCTTCGGTCGACTGGCCGGTGAAGTTCGGCACATATTTCGTGACGTCGTTCACCACGCGCAATTCGTTGTTCCTGATCGTGTCGCCGCTCAGCGCACTCACCGCGACCGGCACGTCCTGGATGCTCTCCTTGCGGCGGCGCGCGGTCACCGTCACCGTGCCGAGGTTCGCCTCGCGTGCGGCCGTGCCGCGGTTCGCGCGGGCTGCCTTCGGCGCGACCACGGTGGTATCGTCCGCGCCCTGTTGTACCGGCTTCGCGTCCGGTGCCGCCGTCGCCGCGCCATCTTCCGCCCACGCGGGCACCGATACGGCTCCGCCCGTCAGCAGTCCCCCCAGCGCGGTGACGATTAGTTTTTTCCTGAACATCGATGAGTCATCCTGTTTGATCGGTTGAACGCTCGTGCGTGCACGACGCACGGGTGACCTATTGCAATTCGGATGCCAGCATCGAGAAGCCCGTCGCACGGAGCTTCCAACGCACGTGCGGTGCGGGTGTTGCTGCATGCGCATCTGTGACGGGAAGCAAACTGCTTGTCACGCAACACCGTGCGGATCCCGCAATACCCGATCCGATGGTCGTCAGGAGAGCTTTGCAGTCACGGACTGCGACACCTCGCGCCGCCCCGTCGACACGCGCAACGCGAACGCAACCAGCACGACGACGGGAAGCCAGCACAGAAACACGCCCGGCAACCCGACGACCGGCACGAGCGCGCTGCCGGCCAACGGGCCGCAGAACGCCCCCGTCATCGACGCGAGGTTGTAGAGGCTCGATACCTGGCTCTTGTCGGCCGGATGACGGCCGAGACTTTGCATGTTGACGAGATGCAGCAGCGACGACCCGGCGCACAGCACGACGAGCCCCGCGCCGACGGTCCATGCGTCATGGGCGAGACCCAGCGCGAGCAACCCGGCCATGCCGCCGGCAAGACTGAGCGCGTGGCAGCGGCGCGCGGTCATCCGTTGCGCGACGTGCCCGAGCCCGAACAGCGCGATCACCGCGACGACGCCCTGCAGCGTCAGCAGCGCGACGGCTTTCGTTTGCGACAGCCCGAGCGACTGGATCGCCAGCACCACCGTATACGCGCCGGCGAGCGAACGTGTCGCGCTGTTCACGGCTTCCAGCACGAGCTGTTCGCGCACGTCGTGACTCCACGCGAGCGCCAGCAACGCGCGCAGGCCACCGGGTTCAGGCGGCGCACCGCACGCCGCGGGCTCCGCATCGCCGAGCAGCGTCCGGCTGAACAGCGCCATGCCCGCGAAGCTCGCCGATGCCGCGCAGAACGTCGCGACCGCGCCATGCGCGCCGATCAGCCCGCTCGCGAGCCACGGCCCGACCATGCCGGACCCGACCGACATCGCCGCGCGGTACCAGCCGGCGCGTGCGAGGCCGATCTGCGCGAGACGCGCGAGGAACACGCCGTTGATCGACACGATCCGGAACGGGATGCACAGCCCGATCAACACTTGCGTGAGCGCGATCAGCGGCCATGCGCCGGTAAACGGCACGACGAGATTGAGCAGCATCGGCCCCATGCTCGCGACGAAGTACACGCGCCGCGCGCCGTAGCGCGCGACGAGCAACCCGGCCGGCAGCGTCATCAACGCGATGCCGAGCGGTTCCATCGCCGCGATGATGCCGAGCCGCGCGCTGTCGACGCCGAGCGCGAGCGCGTACAGCGTCGTCGCGAGCTGGGCCATGCTGATCGTCGTGCCGCTCGCGAGCGCCAGCAGCATGAAGCCGCCGGTGAAGCGCTCGCGCCGCCATGCGTCGGCGACGCGTGCCGGCGCGTTCACCGCGCGGCGTCGCGAGACAGCGTCGCGAGACAGCGTCGCGATGCCGTCGAGCGCGCGCCGGTCGATCCACGCGCGCACGTCGAAGTCGGCCGGCAGGAATCGCCATTCGACGAGGAAGCGCTTGAAATCGTCGAGCGCGGCGATCGACGCTTCGTCGAGATCCGTGCGCAGCCGCCGGTGCACGTCCGCGCCGTACGCGAGCCGCAGCCAGTCATGGCCCGATCCCGTCTCGCGACCGAGATAGCCGAGCACTTCCTGCTCGTGCTCGCGCGCCCAGCCTTCGACATCGGTCACGCGCGCGAGGAAGCGACTGACGATGTCGGGATGCCGTTCGAGCGTCGACGCATTGACGGTCAGCGGCCGTGGCGACCCGTTGTTGATGCGGATCTGCGGATCGGGATGAAAACCGATGTCGACGACTGCCTGCGCGCCGATCAGGTGCGCGGTTTCGAGCCCGAGCGACCCCTTCACGTAGATCGCGTCGACCTCGCCGCGCACGAGCGCGGCCGCTTCGGCCGCATAGAGCCGGCGGCTCGACAGGCTCGCGGGATGGCTGAAGGCCGCGTCGCGCGTCACCGGTGTCGATACCGGTGCGCGCAGGTTCGATGCGGGCACGTCGATCCATTCGACGTCGGCGGGGCCGAGCCCGTCGAGCGACAGCGCACTGACGAAGCCGCGCAGCGCCGCCGCACGAAAGATGTCGATGCGCTCGCCGTCGCGGCGCGGCAGGCCGATGCGGCGCCCGCGCAGGTCCTTCGGCCGCTTCAGGCCGCGTTCCGGCAGCGCGACGATCGCCTGCGCCTCGTCGACCCAGGTCAGGGCGACCACGCGCGTATCGGCGCCGGCCGCGCGCGCCCACAGCGCGGGAATGCTGCCGCCCTGCCGGAATGCGTTGTCGAGCGAATGATCGACGTGCGCGTGATGCAGCGCCGCGTGCTGGCTCTCCTGAAGCGCGCGCACGGTGATGCCGTCGCCGGCGAATTCGCTGTCGAGCCAGCCGAGATGCGCGGCGATGCCGAGCGGCGTCGGCACCGGACAGCGTGTGTACCAGATCGACTGGACGTTGGAGGAAGCCGTGATGCTCATGGATGCGTTCGTAGAGGGAGTCGTGACCCGCGCGTCAGCCGCGCGGCGCGGTGAGCACCGACAGCCGCGTGATGCCCGCATGCTCGATCGCGGCCATCAGCTTCGCGACCGTGCCGTACGGCACGTGCTCGTCGGCCTGCAGGTCGAGCGCGACGTCGGGCCGGCCGGCCTTCAGCGCCGCCAGCTCGGCCGGCACCGCGGAGAGCGCGACCACACGCTTGTCGAGATACACGACACCCTTGTCGTCGACGCTCACGGTGACGTTCGGCTTGCGATCGGCCGGTGCCGTGGCAACCGTGTTCGGCAGAGTCACGTGCACCGCGTTGTTCAGCAGCGGCGCCGTGACGATGAAGGCGACGAGCAGCACGAGCATCACGTCGACGAGCGGCGTGATGTTGATTTCGCTGAGCACGTCGTCGTTGTCGGAGGACGAGGAGAAAGCCATTATGCGAACGCCTCCTGACGGGTGTCGTCGGCACGGCGTGCCGGCGCGGGCGCGGCGGCGGCCGGCACGCGGAAGCCGGCCTTCTGCGCGAGCGTGACGAAATCGGTGGCGAACGCATCGAGATCGGCCGACGCGGCCTTCACACGGCGCACGAAGAAGTTGTACGCGAGCACGGCCGGCACGGCGACCGCGATGCCGATCCCGGTCGCGACGAGCGCCTCGCCGATCGGCCCGGCCACGACGTCGATGCTCGCCGACGCGCTGTGCGTGATCGCGGTCAGCGCGTGGATGATGCCGAACACGGTGCCGAACAGGCCGACGAACGGCGCGGTGCTGCCGATCGACGCGAGCACCGCCAGCCCCGCCTCCTCGCGCCGGCGCGCGTTGTGGATCTGCTGCCGGAGATGCCGTTCAAGCAGGTCGTGGCGGCTCCAGCTGTGTTCGAGGTCGTGCGCGCTGCTCTCGTCGGCGCGCCGCAGCGCGTCGAAGCCCGTCGCGGCGAGTTCGCCCACCGGGCTGTTCGCGCCGTCGAGCGCCGCGGCCTCGTGAAAGCTGTTCGCCGCCCAGAACGCGCTGACGTAACGCCGGTTGCGCGCGCTCGCCCGCAGGCTCTGGATCGCCTTCACGACGATCAGCGTCCACGTGACGACGGAGAAGACGACGAGCAGCCAGAGCGCGCCCTGGACGATGAAGGTGGTCGGGATACCGTTCATGATGTGAGTTCCTTGAAAAATGTGGCGGGCCGCCCGGCGGGTCAGCCCAGCTTGAAATCGATCGGCACGTTGACCCAGCCGTCGACCGCTTCGTCGCCGCGCTTCGCGGGCACGAACGTCCAGCGCTTCACCGCGGCCACCGCCGCGGTGTCGAGCATGCGGCGGCCGCTGCTCGTGCGAACCTCGACGGAATCGGGCGTGCCGTTCGCGAGCACGTGCACGCGCAGCACGACGCGCCCTTCCCAGCCTTGGTCCTGCGCGAACGCCGGATAGTCGGGCGCCGGGTTGCGCAGGTAGGCCGCGTCGCCGATCGGCGCGGTTTCGCGCACCGGTGCGGCGGGCGCCGACGGCGCGGGAACCGGCGCGGCTGGCGCGGCGGCGGCTGGTGCCGCCGTCGCGGGGGCCGCCTCGCGGGTGGCTTGCGGCGCGGCAGCGGGCGCAGGCGCCGGATGTGCGACGGCCGCACGCGGCTTCGGCGGGGTCGGCGCCTGCTTCAGCGGCTTCGGCGGCACTGCCGGCGGCGGCGGATGCGCGGCCTGCGGCAACGGTTCGGGCGGCCGCGTAAGTTCGACCGTCATCGGCAACGGCCGCGGCGGCTGTACGAGCGGCGCGGCAGGTGTGTGTGCGGCCAGCAGCGCGACCCCCGCATGCAGCGCCGTGACAGCAAGCGCAATCGCGCCCGTGACGCGCCACGCGCCCGGCCGCGCCGCTCGCGCATCCGGCCGCGCCGAAGGCGAAGCGGACGGCGGCCGCGCCACCGCCGCCGTCCTGCCCGACTCCGCGCGCGGCGCGGTACGCGCTGCATGCCGGCGTGCCGGCGGCACGCCGTATTCGATCGTCAGACCTGTCATGCTCGACTCCTTGCAATGACGCGCCGCGGCGCGCTACGCGACCCACGCATGGCGTTGCCGGTCGATGCGCGTGAACGGCGCCGGGTCGATCCACGCGCGCGCATCGAAATCCTGTTCGAGAAAGCCCCACTCGACGAGGAAGTCCTTGAACGCGACCAGCCCGTCGATCGACGTCTGCGCGAGCCCTGTCTCCAGATGGCGGTGCACGTCCGTGCCATACGCATAGCGCACCCACTCGTCGGACGCGCGCGTCTCGCGGCCGATATACGCAACCGTCTCCGCCGGATGGCGCGCGGCCCAGTCGCCCGCCCCCACCACCACCGACAGGAAGCGGCTCACGAGATCGGGGCGCGCGTCGATCAGCGCGCGGTCGACCGTCAGCGTGCGCGGCGTGCCGTTGCCGATTCGCACCAGCGGATCGGGGTGCGCGCCGAGATCGATGACGACCTGCGCATCGATCAGATGCACGGTCTCGAGCCCTTCGACGCCTTTCACGAACACCGCGTCGACTTCGCCGCGCACGAGTGCCGCGATCTCGAGCCCATACTCGTGCGGGCCGCGCGTAAACGATGCGGGCCCGGTGCGACGTTCACGTTCGTCGGGCAGGTCGACCCATTCGGCGTCGCCGTGCCCGAGCCCTTCCAGTTCGAGCGCGCTCAGGAAGCCTTTCAGCGCGGCCGCCCGCCAGAAGTCGATGCTGATCGGATGGCGCGGCAACCCGAGCCGCCGGCCGCGCAGATCGCGCACCGAGCGAATGCCGCGATCGGGCAATGTGACGATCGCCTGGAATTCGTTGGTCCACGACAGGCCGATCACGCGCGTATCGGCGCCGCGCGCCCGCGCCCACAGCGCGGGAATGTTGCCGCCCTGCCGGAATGAGTGCGGCAGGCTGTGATCGAAATGCGATTCGCGTTTGCCGGCATCCGTCGTCTCCTGCAGCGAATTCAGCGTGATGCCGTCCGGCCCGAACTCCTCGTCGAACCAGCCGCGGTGCACGGCGATGCCGAGCGCGGTCGGCACCGGGCAGCGCGTGTACCAGAGTGCGTCGCAGGCCGTGGCCTGCGCAGCGAGTGTCGTCATGGTGAATGTCCTTGTCGATGTCGTTGGATGGCGCGGGAAGGCCGTCGCGTTCATGCGCCGGCCACGCGCAGCGCCGCCTGCGTATGGCGCGCGTTCAGCGCGCCGTCGACGAGCGGCAGCACTTCCTCGCCCACGCGGTACGCCTCCTCGAGATGCGGGTTGCTGGCGAGAATGAACGTCGACACGCCGATGTCGACGTATTCCGCGAGCCGCTCGGCCACCTGCTCGTGGCTGCCGACGATCACGCAACCGGGGCCGCCGCGAATCTGCGACATCCCGGCCCACAGGTTCGGGCCGACGATCAGATCGTCGAAGTGCTGCGTGTTGCCCTGGTGCAGCGCGAACTGGCGTTTCGCGCCGACCGATTCCGACGCTTCGCCGCGCCCGCCAAAGCCGTTGCGCGTCACGTCGCCCACCGTCGCGAACATCTGCCGCAACTCGGCCCACGCCTGCTCTTCGGTCTCGCGCGCGAGGATGTCGATGCGCATGCCGAAGCGCAGGTCGCGCTCGGCGTGCTGGCGATCAAGCGCGCGGCGCGCCGCATCGATCACCTCCTTCTGTTTCGCGAGCGGCTCGCCCCAGCTCAGGTGCACGTCGCCGTGCTTCGCGGCAACCGCGAGCGCGGCATCGCTCGCGCCGGCCAGGTAGATCCGCGGCGGCTTCTGGCCGCTCAGCGGCGGCAGCAGGCCGCCGGCTTCAACGCGGTAGAAGCGTCCGTCGAACGTGAACGGGGCGCCGGCCGCGACGCCCTTCACGACATCGAGGAATTCGTCGGTGCGCGCAT
The DNA here is from genome assembly GCF_002223085.1 of Burkholderia sp. HI2714. Classification (NCBI taxonomy): domain Bacteria; kingdom Pseudomonadati; phylum Pseudomonadota; class Betaproteobacteria; order Burkholderiales; family Burkholderiaceae; genus Burkholderia; species Burkholderia sp. HI2714. Next base: position 11,209 of record NZ_NKFM01000056.1, read on the forward strand.
AGCGGCTGTCGTGATCGATGAAGTCGCCGTATGCGCGCTGGTCGGGGCCGCCGCCGCCGGTGACGACGTTCCACTCGACGCGCCCGCGGCTGATCCTCTGCAGGCTCGCGGCCAACTGCGCCGCATAGACCGGATGCACGAAATGCGGCTGCAGCGCGATCAGGAGCCGCAACCGGCGCGTCTCGCGCGCCAGCGCGGCCGCCACGACCCACGGTTCCTCCGTAAAACGAAAGATCGGAATCAGCGCGCCATGGAAGCCGGCGATATCGGCCGCGCGCGCGACCTGCGACAGATAGTCGATGTAGCCGAAATCGTCGTCATCGACTTTCGGCGCGACGCGCGATGCGCGCTGGCGGTTCCATTCGCCGCGCGTATGCAGGTCGTGTGCGCGCCGGCCGTCGCCATGCATCGGCAGGCGCCACAGAAATTCAACAGCCATCGGAGTTCTCCTGGTCGGGCCATTCGGATTGCGTGCGGCATCGGCGTGCCGCGCGTGTACTGCGCTGTAAAGCACGCGGTGTGCCAACGCGCTCGCCACGGCGCGTGCACGGCCGCCGGCGAACCTGCGCAGTGCCTTGCACACCGGGCATCAGCGGCAATCGGATCGCAGCCGCTCGCGCTCGCCCATGCCATCACGACACGCCCGTACCGCACTGCTGCGCCGACCACACCGCTGCTGCGCGCGCAACAGCGGCCGACGCGACTGTTGCTGACGCAACAGCCCATGCGTCGATACACGCATCGCCCGTCCGGCGCGATGCCCGCGCCACGTGCGGCCGCGACGTTTCCGTTCACTGGCCCGGAACTTGCAACGTTGACCGGCCCGCGCGTGCGACACCGACACCGTGCGCGACCGGGCTTCAACCATGCTTACGCAGAGAGGGAATCTCACCCATGACAGACAGGCCCGATTCGTCATCGGACAAGCAGCAAACGTTCTGGTACGCCCGATCGCCCGTGCCGACCCCGCTCGGCATCGCCGTGCATCTCGGCTGGCTCAACGGCGAGACGTCGGCCGACGGCGTCGCGATCCGCTCGCCGCGCGGCGCCACGCGGCACGACGTGTCGTCGATCAGCGATCACACGCTCGCGCAGTCGTTCCGCCAGGGCGGCAGCATCCCCGCGATGTGGGCGCGCTCGAACGGCGCGAATACGCGTGTGATCGGGCTGTCGTGGGTCGACGAATCGCAGTTGATCCTCGCGCGGCCCGAGTCGGGCATCCGCTCGGTGAAGGCCTTGCGCGGGTGCCGCATCGCGATCCCGAGCCGCCCCGATGACCGCATCGACATCTTTCGCGCGTCGGCGCTGCGCGGCTTCGTCAACGCGTTGAGCCTCGACGGGCTGACCACGCGCGACGTCGAATGCGTCGACGTGCGCGCACGCACGCTGCAGGCCGTCGGGCCGGCGCGCGCGGCGGACCTGTTCGCGTCGCCGCACGGCTTTTCGAGCCGCGCGCTGTACGCGGCCGAAGCGGGCGCGCTGCTGCGCGGCGAGGTTGACGCGATCTACGTGAAGGGCTCGACGGGCCTCGAGATCGCGCAGCTGATCGGCGCGCACGTCGTGATCGATATCGGCTTTCATCCGGAGCGCGCGATCCGCAACAACAACGGCACGCCGCGCCCGCTGACCGTCAACGCGGACGTGCTCGCGAATCATCCGGACATCGTCGCCGGCTTCCTGAAGCTCGTGGTCGCGGCCGGCGACTGGGCCGGCACGCATCCCGACGAAACCGCCCATTACGTGGCCGGCGAAACCGCGTCGTCGATCGACTGGGTCCGCGCCGCGTACGGCAACCAGCTGCACCGGCATCTCGGCGTCAACCTCGACGACGAATCGGTCGCCGCGCTCGACGACTTCAAGACCTTCCTGCACGACCACGGTTTTCTGGAAGCCGACTTCGACGTCGCCGACTGGATCGACCCGCGCCCGCTCGCCGACGTGCTGCGGCCGTCGCTGCAGAAGCGCGCGTGAGCCCCTTTTCCGCCTACCGTTCCGGATCATCATGAAATACACACTCTCCCTCGCCTCGCTGCACCGCCCGCTGCGCGCGCTGTTCGCCGCGCTGCCGTTCGCCGCGGCATCGCTCGCCGCACCGGCCGCGCATGCGGACGATGCGCCCAAGGTCGTGCGGATCGCCGTCGTCGCCTATCCGAGCGGCGGCAAGACGCAATACGCGGGCGCTTCCGCACTGATCGACGCCGACAAGTCGCTCGAGAAGGCGCTCGCCGCGCGGCACGTGAAGCTGCAATGGGTGCCCGTGTCGACTGCGGCGGTCGGCACGCTCGTGAACGAGGCGTTCACGAACGGCAGCATCGATTTCGCCGGCTACGGCGACCTGCCGTCGGTCGTCGTCAACGCATCGGGCACGCATACGCGCCTGATCGTGCCGGGCGGCGTGGGCAGCAACACGTATCTCGTCGTGCCGGCCGGCTCGACCGCGAAATCGATCGTCGATCTGAAGGGCAAGCGCATCGCGCTCAATCGCGGCCGGCCGTGGGAAGTCACGTTCAGCAAGCTGCTCGCCGAGAACGGGCTGAAGCTGTCCGACTTCAGGATCTACAACCTCGACCCGCAGGCCGGTGCGGCGGCCGTCGCGGCCGGCCGCGTCGACGGCTTATTCACGCTGTCCGATGCGTATTCGCTCGTCGACAAGCAGGTCGGCAAGATCATCTGGTCGACCAAGACCGCGCCCGACGACTGGAAGATGCGCGCGGAACTGTGGGCGTCCGACGATTTCGTGCGGCGCTACCCCGACATCACGCAGCTCGTCGCGACGGCCTACGTGCGCGCCGCACACTGGATCTCGCAGCCGCAGAATCGCGACGCGTACGTGAAGATCCTGAGCGCGTCCGGCCAGCCGGAAAGCGTCGTGCGCCGCGAATACGCGGATGAGGCGACACCGTGGAAGGAGCAATGGACGCCGCTCTTCACGCCCGCGCTGACCGGCCACTACCGCGACGTCATCGCGTACAGCCGCCAGGCCGGGCTGACGTCCACGCCGGTCGACGTGAACGCGCTGCTCGCGCCGACGTTCGTGTCGACCGCGCTCAAGCAGCTCGGGCTCGACGGTTACTGGCGTGCCGACGCGGCGCGCGTCGCGAGCCGCTGATGCGGATGCATGCGCTCGCGTCGAACGGCGCACGCGCGCGCCGCCCGCCCGGACTCGCACGGCTCGGCGGCATCGCGCTGGGGTGGGCCACGCCCGTCGCGTTCGTCGCGCTGTGGTGGCTCGCGAGCGCGCAGCGCTGGTTCCCGCCGCAGCTCGTCGTGCCGCCGGATCGGCTCGCGGCAACGCTGCGCACGCTGCTCGACACTGGCGAACTGCGCGACAACCTGCTGATCACGCTGCATCGTCTCGCGCTCGGCTTCGCGATCGGCGCGACCGGCGGTGCCGCATTCGGCATCCTGCTGGCGCGCAGCCGGCTGTTCGCCGACTACCTGCGGCCGACGTTCGATCTGCTGCGGCAGGTGCCGACGCTCACGCTGATTCCGCTGCTGATCCTGCTGATCGGCGTCGACGAGCCGCTCAAGCTCGTCGTCGTGGGCAAGGCCGTGTTCTTTCCGGTCGCGCTGGCCGCATACACGGGCGTGCACGACGCGCCGCGCGATCTCGTCGAGATGGCGCGGCACTACGGGCTCGGCCGCTTCGCGCTGCTGCGCGACGTGCTGCTGCCGGCCGCGCTGCCGCCGCTGCTGACCGGCGTGCGGATCGCGCTCGCGCGCGCGTGGCTCGCGCTCGTCGCGGTCGAGCTGCTCAGCGCCGACAGCGGGATCGGCCAGATGATGGAACTGGCGCGGCAGATGCTGCGGCTCGACGTCGTGCTCATCGACGTCGCGGTGATCGGGCTGATCGGCTTCGCGATCGACCGGTCGATCGCGCTCGTGCAACGCTACGCATTGCGCTGGCAGACGCCCGCGCGCTGAACGTACAGGTATCCGAATGACCGTCGCCATCCCCTCATTCTCGTTCGCCGCGCTGCGCCGTCGTGCGCGCGGCCTCGTCGTGCCGGCCCTGCTGGTCGCCGCGTGGCAATACGCGTCGTCCGGCGACGCGGCCCATCAATACGCATTCGTGCCGTTGCAGCAGGTGGGCGCCGCGCTCGTCGAACTCGCGCGCAGCGGCGAACTCGCGACCGATCTCGGCGCGAGCCTGCGCCGCACGACGCTCGGCCTGGCGGCCGGTGTCGCATTCGGGCTCGTGTTCGGCGCGGCGATGGCGCGCTCGACGCTCGCGCGCAAGCTCGGCGAGCCGGCGTTCCAGGCGCTGCGCTACGTGCCGCTGCTCGGGCTGATACCGCTGCTGAGCCTGTGGGCCGGCACCGGCGAATTCGCGAAGGTCTTCATCGTCGCGCTCGCCGCGTTCTACCCGATGACCACCGCCAGCTTCGACGGGCTGCGCCGCGTCGATCCGCGCTATGTCGAACTCGCGCAGTCGTATCGCCTGACGCGCATCGGCCTGTGGCGCGACGTGCTGATCCCGGGCGCACTGCCCGACCTGTTCGCGGGCGTGTTGCAGGCCGTGCCGTTCGCCTGGATCACCGCGACCAGCAGCGAGCTGCTGTTCAACGCGGGCGCGGGTGTCGGCAGCCTGATGCAGAACGCGCAGGCCGGCGCGCGCGCCGACGTATTGCTGGTCTGCGTGCTGGGGGTGACGGCGCTTGCCGTCGGCATGAGTGCGCTATGCGAGCGAATCGCGCGGCGCGCGCTGCGCTGGCGCGATCACGCCTGACGGCGCAGCCGCGCGTCGCCGTCGCCCGCGTCGCGCGGCTTCAGGATGCCGAGCTGCGCGAGCCGCGCGCGCACGATGTTGCGCGACTGGTCGAGCAGGCGCGACATGCGCAGCTGATTGTGCTCGCTGTAGTCGAACACGCTGCGGTAGACGGTGTCCTCGATGTGCTGCCACAGCGCCGGCGTGCCGAGATCCAGCAGCTCGATCACCGCGTGGCGCAGCGCATCGGTTGCCTCGGCCACGTCGCGCGCACGGCGCGGCGGTGCCGCCGCCGCGCCGTGCGGAGCACCGGCATCGGGCGCAAGCGACAGCGCGGAAAACTGCAGGTCGCTCACGTCGATCGCGCCGCCCGCGCAGATCAGCACCGCGTGGTGGATCACGTTCTCGAGTTCGCGGATGTTGCCGGGCCACGCATGCGCATGCAACCGGGCGCGCGCGGCGTCCGTCAGCGTAGGCGCGGTCACCCGCAGCCGCTTCGCATAGGTGTCGATGAAGTGTTCGATCAGCGGCGCGATGTCGCCGGGCCGCTCGCGCAGCGGCAACAGGCTCAGCTTCACGACGTTGAGCCGGTAGTACAGATCCTCGCGGAAATTGCCCGCGCGCACCGCGGCTTCGAGATTCACGTTGGTGGCCGCGACGAGCCGCACGTCGATCTTCACGGTCTTGCGCGAGCCGACCGGCGTCACTTCGCGCTCCTGCAGCACGCGCAGCAGCTTCACCTGCGCGGACAGCGGCAGGTCGCCCACCTCGTCGAGAAACAGCGTGCCGCGATTCGCGGATTCGAACCAGCCGGGCTGGCTGTTGATCGCGCCGGTAAACGCGCCGCGCTCGTGGCCGAACAGCTCGCTCTCGATCAGCGTCTCGGAGAACGCGCCGCAGTTGACCGCGACGAACGGGCCATCGCGGCGCTCGCTCAGCGAATGCACGAGGCGCGCGATCAGCTCCTTGCCGGTGCCGCTCTCGCCGGTGACGAGCACGGTCGCGTCGCTGGGCGCGACGAGCTGGATGCGCTCGAGCAGCACCCGCGATTTGGGATCGTCGAACGTCAGCGCCTTCGCACGAATCGTGATTGCATGCGAAGTCGGGTCCGGCAAGCTGAAGATGGCCATGGCACGACCGGCGTGTTGAACGGGGAAGGTTCGACGATAGCAAGGCGCGCGCCGGCCACGAACCAATTCATCGAGCTATCGGTATGACGGCGGCCGGATTGCGCCGGCCGCCGCGCGGCGTCACGCGAGGCCGGTCATTTTCCATTGCTGCTCGAGCGCGCCCGGCCCGAATTCGAGCGAGCCGCCGAGCGGTTCCGCGAGCGCCTGGAAATATGCGGCCTCCTCGAGAATCAGGATGTACTTCGACACGTCGAGGATCGATTTGCCCCAGAACGTCGCGCCGCCGTTCGCCTCGATGATCGCCGGCACCTCGGGGTCGCGGCGGATCGTGTCGACGATGAAGCGCGGCTCGCCGGGGCGGCGATCGACGTACACCGGAATCTCGCGGGCGCGCGTGTAGCGCGCGGCCGGCGCATAGCGGATCGGCAGCGGCCGATGCGCGCTCGCCCAGGCGCCGAGGTACGGGCCGTGCACGTGGATCACGACGCCGACTTCCGGCACCTCGCGGAACACGTCCGCATAGCGCGGCCCGTTGCCGCCCGCGCGCGCGTCGCCGTGCAGCACATCGCCGTCGAACGTCACGACGACCGGCTGGATCTCCTGCGACGCGGCCCAGGGGCTCGGTGCCGACAGCGCGACGATGAGTTCCGTGCCCGGCATGCGCTGGAACGCCTGGAACGTGTTGGTCGCGGACAGCGTGCGCGTGTCCTTCAGCACGCGTTCGGCCTGCGTGAATTCGCGCGTGGCGCGCTCGACGAATGCCACGAGTTCGCCGCTGTCGATAGTTGAGGTGACGGACATGAGGACGGTTTCCTTGATCGGATGGACGGATGGGCTCGCATCGCGATGTCGTAACACCGCGACGCACGGCCACCGGATCAGCAGCAATCGTGCCAGCCGGGCAGGCATGCGTCGATGGCCCGCGCCACGGTGCGCGTGCGCCTTTTGCACGACGCGTGCCGTGCGATCCTCGCGTGCGCCTCTGTTGCGGGAGCAACAGCCTGCCGGCCCGGATTGTTGCGCGACGCGCAGCCGGTCCATGCGGGGACGGCCCGACGCGCCGCGCGATGGCCTGTCACACCGTGCGTCGCCTCTGCCACGCGCGCGCTGGTTCGAAACTTGCGTCGTGGTCAGCCCGCGCCGCGCACTGTCCGGCACGTCCGATCCGACTTCACCGACACCCATCCAACCATGACGCTTCTCCCCCTGCGCGGCCATGCCGCGCGCACGCTGCTGGCTTCGACGCTCGCCGTCTCGTCTCTCCTCTCGCATGCGGCTTCCCCCGGCCGCGTGCCCGCACCCGATCCGTTGCAGGGCGACGGCCGCGTGTCCGCGTTCTACACGTGGGACCGCGACATTCCGGCGACGCCCGGCGTGCTGCTGCGCACCGAGCCGCTTCCGGCGACGCTCGGGCTCGCGAGCGCCGGGCGCCAGCTGCGCATCCTGTATGCATCGACCGACGGCGTCGGCGGCCGCACGCCGATCGCCGTGTCGGGTGCGCTGTTCGTGCCGCGCGGCACGCCGCCGGCCGGCGGCTGGCCGATCGTCGCGTGGGCGCACGGCACGTTCGGGATGGCCGACATCTGCGCGCCGTCGTGGTTCGGCCGCTCGTACCGCGACGTGCGCTACCTGAACGCGTGGCTTCAGCAAGGGTTCGCGGTCGTCGCGACCGACTACCAGGGGCTCGGCACGCCCGGCCCGAATCCTCAGCTCAACAACCGCTCGAACAGCTACACGCTGCTCGACAGCGTGCGTGCGGTGCTCGGCGGCGTGCCGGGCCTCGCGAACGAGGTCGTGCTCGTCGGCCAGTCGCAAGGCGGCTCGGCCGTGTTCGCGGCGGCCGGCTACGCATCGGCCTATACGCCCGAACTCGCGATCCGCGCGACCGTCGCCACCGGCACGATCTACAACGCGTCGCCCGCCACGCTCGCGTCGCTGCCGAAGTTCGAGAGCGCGTACCGGCGCGATCCCGGGCGCGTCGATCCGACGCTCGCGTACCAGTTCTACTCGGTGCTCTCCGCGCAGCAGATCGACCCGTCGCTGCGCGCGGACGAGGTGCTGACCGACCAGGCCTTGCCGATCCTCGAACAGTCGCGCATCAGTTGCCTTGCATCGCTCGAGGACGACGCGGCGCTCGCGCACCTCACGCACGCGAACACCGTGAAGCCCGGCGGCGATGCGCGGCTGAAGGCATGGTGGGATGAATACCTCAAATACCCGACGCTGAAGATCGCCACGCCCGTCTTCATCGGCGCGGGCGCGGACGACGGGCTCGCGCCGCTCGAACTCGCGCTCGCGAAGGACGCATGCGCGGCCGGCACGACGGTCGAGGCGCACCTGTATGCGGGCCGCGAACACAACGGCACCGTGAACGCGTCGCTCGCCGATTCGATCCCGTTCGTGAAGCGCGTGCTCGCCGGCGAGACGATCCGCCCGGTCTGCACGCCCGCAGCCCAGCAGGCCGTGTCGCAGTAGCGGGGCGACGCGCTTTTGCACGACGGCGCGAATGCATTTCGGAATCCGTTATTGGATTGCGCCGCCGCGCATTTTTATACTCGTCAGCACTCTCTGTTAAAGAGTGCCAGCCCATTTCAACAGATCAGCACAGGACGAACCAATGAGCCTACGCCCCTTGCACGACCGCGTGATCGTGAAACGACTCGACCAGGAAACCACCACCGCATCGGGCATCGTGATCCCCGACAGCGCGGCGGAAAAGCCCGACCAGGGTGAAGTGATCGCCGTCGGCCCCGGCCGCAAGGATACGGACGGCCAGCGCATCGTGCCCGACCTGCAGGTCGGTGAACGCGTGCTGTTCGGCAAATACGCGGGGCAAGCCGTCAAGGTGGACGGCAACGAGTTTCTCGTGCTGCGCGAGGAAGACATCGTCGCGGTCGTCAATCAATAACGGAGCGCAATCATGGCAGCGAAGGAAATCATTTTCAGCGACGTCGCACGGGCCAAGCTGACGGAAGGCGTGAACATTCTCGCGAACGCGGTGAAGGTCACACTCGGGCCGAAGGGCCGCAACGTCGTGCTCGAGCGCAGCTTCGGCGCGCCCGTGGTCACGAAGGACGGCGTGTCGGTCGCGAAGGAAATCGAACTCGCGGACAAGCTGCAGAACATCGGCGCGCAGCTCGTGAAGGAAGTCGCGTCGCGCACCAGCGACGCCGCCGGCGACGGCACCACGACGGCCACCGTGCTCGCGCAGGCGATCGTTCGTGAAGGCCAGAAATACGTCGCGGCCGGGCTCAACCCGCTCGACCTGAAGCGCGGCATCGACAAGGCCGTCGCGGCGGCCGTCGACGAGCTGAAGAAAATCAGCAGGCCGACCACCACGAGCAAGGAAATCGCGCAGGTCGCGACGATCTCCGCGAACGGTGAGGAATCAATCGGCCAGCGCATCGCGGAAGCGATCGACCGTGTCGGCAAGGAAGGCGTGATCACCGTCGAGGACGGCAAGTCGCTCGCGGACGAACTCGATGTCGTCGAGGGGCTGCAGTTCGATCGCGGCTACCTGTCGCCGTACTTCATCAACAACCCCGACAAGCAGATCGCCGAGATCGAAAGCCCGTACATCCTGCTGCACGACAAGAAGATCTCGAACATCCGCGACCTGCTGCCGGTGCTCGAACAGGTCGCGAAGTCGGGTCGGCCGCTGCTGATCATCGCGGAAGATGTCGAAGGCGAAGCGCTCGCGACGCTGGTCGTGAACAACATCCGCGGCATCCTGAAGACGGTCGCCGTGAAGGCGCCGGGCTTCGGCGACCGCCGCAAGGCGCTGCTCGAGGACATCGCGATCCTCACCGGCGGGCAGGTGATCGCCGAGGAAACGGGCCTGACGCTCGAGAAGGCGACGCTCGCCGAACTCGGCCAGGCGAAGCGCATCGAGGTCGGCAAGGAAAACACGACCGTGATCGACGGCGCGGGCGATGCGAAGAACATCGAGGCGCGCGTGAAGCAGATCCGCGTGCAGATCGACGAAGCCACGTCGGACTATGACCGTGAAAAGCTGCAGGAACGCGTCGCGAAGCTCGCGGGCGGCGTGGCGGTGATCAAGGTTGGCGGCGCCACCGAGATCGAGGTGAAGGAGAAGAAAGACCGCGTCGACGACGCGCTGCACGCGACGCGCGCGGCCGTCGAGGAAGGCATCGTGCCGGGCGGCGGCGTCGCGCTGATCCGCGTGCGGCAGGCGATCCGCGAGCTGCAGGGCGTGAACGCCGACCAGAACGCGGGCATCAAGATCGTGCTGCGCGCGCTCGAGGAACCGCTGCGCCAGATCGTCACGAACGCGGGCGAGGAAGCGAGCGTCGTCGTCGCAAAGGTGGCCGAAGGCTCGGGCAACTTCGGGTACAACGCGCAGACGGGCGAATATGGCGACCTCGTCGAATCGGGTGTGCTCGATCCGACCAAGGTCACGCGTACGGCACTGCAGAACGCGGCGTCGGTCGCGGGGCTGCTGCTGACGACCGATGCGACCGTGTTCGAAGCGCCGAAGGATGCGGCGCCGGCGGCGGCGCCGGGCGGCCCGGGTGCGGGCGGGCCGGGGTTCGATTTCTGACGGTGTAGCGCGTGTGCCGTGTGCCGGTTCGCCGGCATGCGCGCGATCTTGCAGACTCCCCGTGTCTCGCAGACTCCCCGTGCGCGTGGCGATAAAAGTCGTCACGCGTTTTTTCATTGGATTGGCGAAGCAGAGCGACGTGCCAACCCGCCAGCTCGCTCGGGTAAGATGAAAGCCCGTCCCGTCGCGCTGCCCTCCACGCCATGTCGACCACCCTCACCACCTTGCTTCCACTCGCCGGCGTCCTCTTGCTGAGCGTCGCCAGCCCCGGCCCGAACTTCGTGATCGTCACGTCGACCGCGGTCGAGTCGCGCCGCGCCGGTGTGATGACCGGCGTTGGCCTGGCCGCCGCGTCCGGCACCTGGGCGGCAATTGCGATCGCCGGGCTCAGCCTGCTCGTCACGCATGTCGCATGGGTGCACACGGCGCTGCGGCTGGCGGGCGCCGCCTACCTGATCTGGCTCGGCCTGAAAATGATCGTGACCGCGCGCAAGCCGTTGCCCGTTGCCGCACCGGCCGCCGCGTCCGACTGGCACGCCGCGAAGAAGGGCTACGTCGTCAGCATGACCAATCCGAAATCGGTCGCGTTCTACGGGAGCATCTTCGCGTTGATGGTGCCGGCCCATGCGTCGGCGTGGCTCGATCTTGCTGTCGTCACGCTGTCGGTCGCCATCTCGGCTGCGTGGTATTGCACGATGGTGCTGCTCGCCTCGCACCCGTCGGTGCGCGCGCTCCTGGTTCGTCGCAAGGCCGTGCTCGATACGACGGCCGGGCTGCTGCTGATGGGGGTCGGCGGGCGGATGCTCGCCGGACGTTGATCCACCCGGCTTCCGCTCACTCGTCGAACCTTCACCGCGCCCCGCCATGCCGACCGTACAAACCATTCTCGACGACTACGAACGCCTCCGCTGGAACGGCAACGATCCGATGTCGCAGATGCTGGCGCTGCGACGCGACAACCCGGCTGCGCTCGCCGACCTCGTGATCGCGTCGTTCGATCGCGTATTGCCGCATGCGACGTTCCTCAGTGCCGCGCTCGACCTGATGGACGACACCGCTTTCGCGAAAGTCGCCGCCGAAGCGTGGCAAGACGTCCGCAACGGCGCATGGAACGAGCGGCTCGCGAGCGTGTTGTCGAGCGTGGTGATGCAGACGCCGCAGGTGTTTTCTGGTCACTGGGACGCATTCCTCGACATTGCCGCCACGAAGCGGTCATCGCGCCTGTATTACGAGGGAAACGCGTGGCGGATGCTCGATCCGGCGACGATCGAAGCATGGCGCGGCCTGCTTGCCGACGCGCCTTCCGGCAGCGACACGGCACACGAACGCGCCATCGCTCTGCTTTATTCGCGAGACCCTGCGGCCGTTCGCGACGCGGCAGCGTGGCTGTTTCCGGACGATCCCGAGAAGCGCTTTAACTGGCTCATGTCCGCCGGCTACGTTCAGGAACACGACACGTTGCGCGCGTTGCACGGCGAAGCACCACTGCATATCGACTTCGGCCTGACGCTGGGCGCGCCGATACGCCGCGCCCAGCCGAAGTGGAACCGCGAGATTCACGCGCATCACCCAACCTGGCACGCGCGCGATTCGCATCGATTGGGGGCTCGCTTCGGCGGCGTGTCGTCGCATCGATGCGGCCTGTGTCACGAGCCGCTGCATCGATTGCTGACACTGCCGCAACCAGCCGCGGCAGGCATCGACAGCACGACCCCCGTGTCGTTCGACACCTGCCTGTCGTGCGTTGGCTGGGAGAGCAATGGCCCGATGTTCCACCAGCACGACGACGCCGGAAACGCCTGTGCGCACCCGGCTCAGCAACGTGACACCGCGATCCAGCCGGACTGTCCGGCGGCCCCATTCCTGGAGGAAGACGTTGCACTTTTCGCCGCACCGGCACGCTGGACGCGGCAGGAATGGGGCATGTCGAACAGCCGGCAGAACCTGAGCCGTGTGGGCGGCGCCCCGTCGTGGGTACAGTCCGCGTGGTATCCCGACTGCCCGGATTGCGGCCGCAAGATGCCATTCGTCATGCAGCTCGATTCCGGCCTTCCCCAAACGGACGGCGGCGAATGGCTGTGGGGTAGCGGCGGTGCGAACTACACGTTCTGGTGCGCGCCGTGCCGCACCAGCGCGCATTTCTGGCAGTGCACGTAGTACACGGCGCGATCCCGCACGGACCACGCAACCTTTACGACCTTTTTACTTGCGCCTGCGCATGCGTTCACTAGAATGTGTTCGCAATCCATCACCGAGTACGCACATGCGCATCCGAAGTCCTCGCCCTCCGAGTTGCTTTTCTGCCTGACAGGCAGGACGCCTGCGTCTCTTTTCCCGAGCCACCGTCCTGCCAGCAGGCGGACGGTGCGCGCCGTAGTCCTTCCCGTGCACGCTTGAACACGACGTCGATGCGTTAGCCGCGCATCGCGCGATGCAAGCGTGTTCGCGCGGAAATTTCCGTATCACGACGCACCATCGATCCGCCGCCGCGGCAACGTTCGATTGGCATGCCCACGTCAGACAGGTCGATCCGATCGAATTGCTTTGCATACCTGATTTACCAAACGGATATTCCCGATACCGGAGCCCGATCATGTTCGAGATCGACAAGCAATACACCCGCGAATTCATCCACACCGCTTGCGGCGGCAGCAAACAGGCATTCCTGCCGACGAAGAACGGCAAGGTCGTGGCCGCCTGCCTGCGCACGGACCTCAACCCGCACGCGCCGGACGTGATCCTCTGCGACGGCAGCGCGTCCGCGCGGGCGGCCGGCAGGACGCTCGCCGCACAACGCGATGCGATTCCGGTGTTCATCCGCATGGCCACGGACGCGTACCGCTTCGTCGGCCAGTACGTCGTCAGCGAATCGCTCACCGCACCGCTCGACTGCGCGCCTTACGTGCGCAACAGCAGCTTCACGTCCGGGCAGATCTCGCGCGTGCTCAAGCTCAAGCGCTGCTGACCCGCTTGGCGGGCGCGTCGCGCGCCCGGTCCCGGTCAACTTTCATACAGGAGCCATCATGCTTGGCCTGACGTTCTGGAAACACGTGATCGGTGCGCGGACCGATGCAATCCGCGATGACAGGGCGGCTGCACACGACCGGCACCGACGGGTGTCGAGAACGCTCGTGCTGACCAGCGCCGCGGTGGCGTTCGCGGCGATCGCGTTCGGCGCGCCGGTGGTCGGCATTTCGGTGTTTCTGCTGACGACGCTGCCGTTCGTGCTGTCCGGTACCTGAAGCGGTACGTGTCGGGCGCGGTTCCATCGGCAATCGATACACAATTTTAATGCCGGGCCCGCTCGTATCTAACACCGTCTTTACGCGGTTTTATCTAGGATTTCCCTGTCATCCCGACACGGAGAGATCCGCATGCAAACGCAGCAGGCCGCCGTCGGCGGCCAACCCGACCTTCCCTACCGACGCGGCGGCGCACCGTTCGCGACCCGGCTGGCCGACGCCTGCCCGCCGGACAACATCCTGCTCGACGTACCCGTCGAAAGCGCGATCCAGTTGTTCGACCTCGTCGCGCGCTATATCGAGCGCAGCAGCGGCGTATCCGCGGAACGGATCAGGACCGAACTGACGAAGCGCGAGCAACTCGGCTCGACCGGCCTCGGCCAGGGCGTCGCGATTCCGCATGCGCGTGTCGCCGGTCTCCGCTCGGCCGTCGCGCTGTTCGTTCGCGCGCAGTATTCGTTCACCTTCAACGCACCGGACCGCAAGCCCGTGCGCGAGTTCATCGTGCTGGTCCTGCCGCAGGAAGACAACCGCGCGCATCTCGAACTGCTCGCCGACGCGGCGCGGTGTTTCAGCGAACGCCCGTTCCGGCAGGCATCGCGCGACGCGCAGACGCCCGACGAGATTCACCAGCTGATGCAACGCACGCACTGATGCCGCATCGATGCCGCACCCTGCGGCGACAGGCACTCCCTTCATCCATTCGGATTCCCATGTTCCCAGACCCTGAAAGTCCCACTCTGACGTCGCGGCGCGTAGCCGGCCTGGCGCGCTCGCTGCCGTTCATGCAGGCCCTGCACGGGCAGACCGTCGTCATCGTCGACGGCGGCGCCGCGAGCGATGCACGCGCCCGCCAGGCGTTCGCGCAGGATGTCGCGCTGCTCGCGCTCACCGGCGTTCGACCGATCGTCGTCCAGGGTGTGCCGGCCGCATCCGGCACGCAATCGATCCACGCCGTTCACGCGGCGATGGCGGGCGTCAATCATGAACTGGTTCGGCTGATCGGCAGTCACGGCGCCAAGGCAATCGGCATCGACGGCCACGACGGCGGCCTGCTGGTGGCGAGCGCAAGTTCCGACCGCACCGACACGAGCGCGGTCGCACGGTTCGACGGCACCGCGCTGAACGCGTTTCTCGAGAACGGGCTGGTGCCCGTCGTGATGCCGGTCGCCCCGGACGACGCTGGCCACGACCATCTGCTGCGCGCGGAACGGCTCGGCAGCCTCTTCGCGCAGCGCACGGGCGCCGTCACGCTGGTGATGATGGTCGACAGCGCGCTGCTGCGCGAACTTGGCGAACTCGCCGGGCTCTACGGCATCACGGAACTCGAGCACTGGCTGGCCGAGCACCCGGCCGCCACGGCGGCGCCGTGCGTGCGGGACGCGCTCGATGCGCTCGCGCACGGCGTGCAGAACGTCCACCTCGCCGATATCGGTCAGCCCGAATCGCTGATCGACGAACTGCTGACGGAAGAAGGATCGGGGGTCGTGTTCTGCCGTCGCGGCAACACCGACCTGCTGTCGGAAACCCGCCGCTACTTCGCGGATTCGGCGAGTGTGCTGCGCGACGGCTTCAGCGTCGAGCAGAAGCAGGTCGTGCGGTTCTGATTGTTGACGTGATCAAGCGCTTGCGGCGACCCACTCGGGCCGCCGCAAGCGAATGGCGTCAGCGCCGCGTCGCAAGACGCCGCACGACGCTCACCAGCGCATCGACTTCGTCGCACGTGTTGTAGAACGCGAGCGACGGCCGCACCGTTGCCTCGAGCCCGAACCGCCGCAGGATCGGCTGCGCGCAGTGATGCCCCGAGCGCACCGCGATGCCCTCTTCGTTCAGCGCCTGCCCGACTTCCTCGGTCTCATAGCCCTTCAGCACGAACGACAGCACGCTCGCCTTGTCGCGCGCGGTGCCGACGAGCCGCACGCCCGGCACCGGCGCGAGCACGCTCGTCGCGTACGCAAGCAGGTCGTGCTCGTAGCGCGCGATGTTCTCGATGCCGACCCGGTTCACGTAGTCGAGCGCGGCGCCCAGCCCCACCGCATCCGCGATGTTGCCGGTGCCGGCCTCGAACCGGTTCGGCGGCGGCTGGAACACCGTGCGCTCGAACGTCACGTCCGCGATCATGTTGCCGCCACCCTGCCACGGCGGCATGTCGTCGAGGATCGCGCGCTTGCCGTACACGACGCCGATCCCGGTCGGCCCGTAGATCTTGTGCCCGGAGAACACGAAGAAATCCGCATCGAGCGCCTGCACGTCCACGCGCATGTGCGAGATCGACTGCGCACCGTCGACGAGCGCCTTCGCGCCCGCACGATGCGCGAGCTCGACGATCTCCTTCACCGGCACGACCGTGCCGAGCGCGTTCGACACCTGCGTGACGGACACGATCTTCGTGCGGTCGCTGAGCAGCTTCCGGTATTCGTCGAGCAGCACCTGCCCCGAATCGTCGACCGGAATCACGCGCAGCTTCGCGC
Organism: Burkholderia sp. HI2714; assembly: GCF_002223085.1. NCBI lineage: Bacteria > Pseudomonadati > Pseudomonadota > Betaproteobacteria > Burkholderiales > Burkholderiaceae > Burkholderia > Burkholderia sp. HI2714. The sequence continues at coordinate 27,321 of NZ_NKFM01000056.1, forward strand.
CCTTGAGCGCGGCAAGCTGCTGCCACGGCACGATGTTCGCGTGGTGCTCGAGATGGGACACGATGATCTCGTCGCCTTCGCCGACGTTCTGCACACCCCACGTCTTCGCGATCAGGTTGATCGCCTCGGTCGTGCCGCGCACGAACACGATTTCATCCGACGACGATGCGCCGATGAAACGCCGCACGGTGTCCCGCGCGTGCTCGTATGCGTCCGTCGCGCGGCCGGCCAGCGCATGCGCGGCGCGGTGGATGTTCGAGTTCTCGTGCGCGTAGAAATACGCGAGCCGGTCGATCACGGCCTGCGGCTTGTGCGTCGTCGCCGCATTGTCGAACCACACGAGCTGCTTGCCGTTCACGCGCTCCTGCAGGATCGGGAAATCGCGGCGGATCGCATTCACGTCGAACGGCGGATGCGCGCCGCGATGCAACTGGCCTTGCGGCTCGGCTGCGTGCGTATCGTCGATGAAGTAACGCGGCACGTCGCCGCCCGATGCGCGCGACACCGGCACGTCGCGATGCACGGCGAGCAGTTCGCGCAGCGCGTCGTCGCCCGGCAGCCCGAACGCTTCCGGCGATGCAAGGCCGTTCGACGGCACGACGATGTCCTGCGGCGTCGCCTGCCAGCCCTGCAGCGAACCGTCGGTGAAGTAGTACGGCGATGCTTTCGCCGCGCCTTCCGGTGCGGGCGCATTCACCGGCGGCACGCCGAGCGCCGCGCCGCCGACGCGCGGTTCGAGCGCGGGTGCGATCGACACGACGTTGTCGGGCAGCCCGTTCTGCGCGGCCGCATGCGGCGCCAGCGCGGGTGCGCGGTTGCCGAGCGACAGAACGTGCGTCGGCGCGGACGGCACGAGGTTCGCACCGGGCACCTTTCCTTGCGGGAGTGCGAGACCCGGCACGCCGGTGCCCGCACCACCCGGGCCCGCGAGCGGCGAACCGCCGGGTACCGGGTTGCTCACCGACGCGAGGATCGGCGCGGCGGCCGGCAACGCCGACGGCACACCGCCGACCGCGCCGCTGCCCGCCGACAGCCCGGGCGCCGTGGCCTGCCCGGGCGGCGTCGCGAAGAACTCGGACGCAAGCCGCGCAAGCGTCGCCGGGTCGGGCAAGCCGGCCGGCAGCGGCGCGTGCGGCAGCGCGTGCGCGTCGCCGCCGGCCAGGCCGGGATTAACGGTAGGTGTCGGGATAGTCATGGAACTTGGCGATTTCGACGTCATCGAGGACAGCCAGCGCATCCGGCGAATGGACCGCGAGCGAGCAATACAGCGAGATCAGGTACGACGCGATCGCCTGGTTGTTGATCCCCATGAAGCGCACCGACAGGCCCGGGCCCTGCTCGCCCGCGACGCCCGGCTGATAGAGGCCGACCACACCCTGGCGCTTGTCGCCGACGCGCAGCAGCAGGATCTTGGTCTTGCCATCCGCGACCGGCACCTTGTCCGACGGAATCAGCGGAATGCCGCGCCACGTGAGGAACTGCGAGCCGAACAGGCTGACCGTCGGCGGCGGCACGCCGCGCCGCGTGCATTCGCGGCCGAACGCGGCGATCGCGAGCGGGTGCGTGAGGAAGAACGCGGGCTCCTTCCACACCTTGGTCAGCAGCTCGTCGAGGTCGTCCGGCGTCGGCGCGCCCGTCAGCGGGAAGATCCGCTGTTCGTCGGTCACGTTGGCCAGCAGCCCGTAGTCGGGGTTGTTGATCAGCTGGCTTTCCTGCAGCTCCTTGATCGTCTCGATCGTCAGGCGCAGCTGTTCCTTGATCTGGTCATGAGGACTGCTGTAAAGATCGGAGATCCGCGTATGCACGTCGAGCACCGTGCTCACCGCGTTCAGGAAATACTCGCGCGGCTGCTCCTCGTACGGCACGAAGGTCTGCGGCAGCACGCTTTCGTCCTCGAGCTGCGTGCACGCGGCACGCACGGCTTCCGGGTTCTTCACCTGGTTCAGCCGATAGATGCCGGCCTCGACCGGCACCCATTGCAGCAGGTGGGTCAGCCAGCGCGGCGTGATCGTGGAAAGCTGGGGGACGGTCTTGGTAGCGTTCGCTAGTTGGCGGGCGGCGTGATCGCTCAGCGCGGCCGTGCCGCTTGCAACGGTCGACATGTATGGCTCCGGGTTCTTTAGATGAAAAACGGGATTGCTTATGACGCTCGGTGATTATCGGAAGCACGCCCCTGCCGGCTCAACATGCTATAGCCGTCATGTCGCGTGCAACCGAAAGGGAAACGGAACGGGGCAGCCTCAGGTGACGTACGCGCCCGGCAGCAGCGTCGAGATCGACACGTCGAACGCGCGCGCGATCTTGTCGGCGGTGACGATCGATGCGATCGCCTCGCCGCGCTCGATCTCGCCGACATACGAGCGGTTCAGCCCCGCATGCTCGGCCAGCTGCTCCTGCGACCACGTGCGCGCTTCGCGCAGCTTGCGCACGTTGGCGCCGAAGTGATGGATGAGGTCGCTCATCGCGCCTCCTAGGCGACGCGCGCCGCCGCGCGCGGTGCGGTATTCGCTTCGCTGCGCAGCACGGCCTGCGTGACGTTTTCGCCGGGCGACACGTCCTGCGTGAGCCATACATTGCCGCCGATCACCGCACCGCGCCCGATCGTCACGCGGCCGAGGATCGTTGCGCCCGCATAGATCACCACGTCGTCCTCGACGATCGGATGGCGTGCGAGCCCCTTCTCCAGATGGCCGGCCGCATCGCGCGGAAAGCGCTTCGCACCGAGCGTGACGGCCTGGTACACGCGCACGCGCTCGCCGATGATCGCCGTTTCGCCGATCACGACACCCGTGCCGTGATCGATGAAGAAGCCCGCGCCGATGCGGGCGCCCGGATGAATGTCGATGCCCGTTTCCGCATGTGCCTGCTCGGCGATGATCCGCGCGAGCAGCGGCAGGCCGAGCCCGTACAGCTCGTGCGCGAGCCGGTGGTGGATCATCGCGAGGATGCCCGGGTAGCACAGCAGCACCTCGTCGACGCTGCCGGCCGCCGGATCGCCGTGGAACGCGGCCAGCACGTCGCTGTCGAGCAGCCGGCGAATCTCGGGCAAGCGCGCAGCGAAGGCCTGCACGGCCGTCGATGCAACGTCATCGACGTTGTCGACCGGCCCGTCGGCATTGCGCTGTCGCGCCGCGTAGCGCAATTCGAGCTTCACCTGCGCGAGCAGCGCATTCAGCGCCGCGTCGAGCGCATGGGCCACGTGGAAGTTCTCGCTCTCCTGGCGCAGGTCGGGCGGCCCGAGCCGCATCGGGAACAGCACGCCTTTCAGCGCGCCGATGATCTGCGCGAGCGCCTCGCGCGCCGGCAGGTCGCGCCCGCCCGGTTCGAGCGAGCGCCGCTGCTTCTCGCGCCATGCGCGGCGCACGCTCTGCAGCGATTGAACGATGGTGTCGATGTCGAATGCGGCCATGCTGCTTTCTCCCGTAACGGCCGTGAATCAGTCCTGTGCCCACGGCAGGCCGCGAAAACGCCAGCCATTGCTGCCGCCGCGATGCTGCCGCTCGTCGAGGTCGCCCTCGAACCCTTCGAGCACGTTGAATACCTGCGTAAAGCCCCCCTTCGTCGCGGCTTCGGCCGCCTGCGCCGAGCGGTTGCCGCTGCGGCACAACAGCAACACGACAGCCGTCTTGCCAGTCTTTGCTTCCAGTTCGCGCACGAAGCGCGGGTTGCGTGTCAGGCTCGTACCCGTTGCCCACGGCACATGCAGCGACTCCGGCACGTGGCCGACGAATTTCCGTTCCTCGGCCGTGCGTACGTCCACCAGCAATGCGTCGCCGGCGGAGAACAGCGCCCACGCGGCTTCCGGCGCGACGCCGCCCGCATAGGGCGTGCCGGCCGCCGTAGCCGCTGCGCGCGCGTCTTCGAGCGCCTGCTGCGCAGCGGTTCGTTCTTCCAATGCAACCGTCATGACACTTCCTCGTTTTCGTTGATTCGTATGATCAAAAAACACCGGGAATGCGGCCGTTGCAGCTTGCATGCTGTCTATAGCCGTCAGCGCCACTATGCGAGCGAGGAAGAGCAAGCAGAACCAATAAAAATTCATTTCCTAATCAGCGCCGCGAGGAATGCAATAGCAGACGTGCGCTATCGGGATGGGCTCGCCGGCGAGGAGGACGGGAAGGTGGGTGGCCGTTCGATGTCACGCATCGAAAGACTTTGAAAGGGATCGCGGGAGACGATCAACGCGGCGTGCGGCGCGTTGCAACGGAATCCGAAATGGCATGCATGCACGGGCGTGCATGCATGGACGACTCAGGAAATCAGGCGGGTGGTCGGAATGCATCGACGCGACGCCGGACGGGCATCGCCGATGCACTCACGCTTCCGCGCGTCACACCACCGGGTCGACCGGCGCGACCGGCACGCCGCGCGCTTCGATATCGCGCCCCGCGAGCAGGCACAGATCCTCGCGATGATGCGCAGCGACCACCTGCACGCCGACCGGCACGCCATTCACGAGCGCCGTCGTGATGGCCAACCCCGGCAGCCCCATCGCCGGCAGCGCGCGCAACGTGAGCTGCGCCTCCCACACGCGATCGAACCCGTCCGGCCCCTGCCGGTCGAGATCGTCCGGGAACGGCAGCTCCGACGACACCGGCAGCAACACGACCGCATACGCGTCGAGAAACAGCCGCCACTGCCGCGTCAGCGTCGTGCGCCGGACGAGCGCGCGGCTGATCACGTCGGCCGGCAGGTCGCGCACCTTGCCGCGCACCGCGTCGACCACGGCAGCCGCACCCGGATCGCCGTCCTTCACGACCGCATTCGTCAATGCGTCGAAGCCATCACCGAGCCAGAGTTGCTCCTGCAACAGTGCCGCCTCGCGCATCGGCGGTGTGTCGTCGATCTCGTCGACGGTCCAGCCGGCATCGATCAACCGCCGTGCGGCATCGCGCAATGCGGCCTCGACCTCGGGCACGACCTGCAAGCCCCCCGGCCGCACGCACAGTGCCGCGCGCTTCGGCACCTCGCGCCCGTCGAACGGCACCGCCACGTGCCACGGGTCGCGCGGGTCCGGCGCGGCGAACGCACGCAGCGCGAGCGAGAGATCGTCGATCGTGCGTGCAATCGGCCCCGCCGTCGACATCAGCTGCGCGCCGATCGCCCGCTCGGGCGATGACGCATTGAACGCCGGCACGCGACCGAGCGACGGACGAATGCCGTGCACGCCACACGCGTAGGCCGGATAACGCACCGAGCCGCCGATGTCGGTGCCGACGGCAAGCGGGCCGATCCCGGCGGCCACGGCTGCCGCCGCGCCGCCGCTCGATCCGCCCGGCGTCAGCGACGGATGGCGCGGATTGCGCGTGTGGCCATGCACGAGATTCGACGTGAACCAGCGCAACGCGAACGTCGGCGAATTGGTGCGGCCGAGCAGGATTCCGCCGGCCTTCCTGATGTTGCCGACCACCGGGCTGTCGGCGTGCGCGATCAGGTTCTCCTGCAGGCGCGTGCCGTTGGTCGTCGCGAATTCCGCCTGGTCGACGTTGATCTTCACGGTCACGGGCACGCCCGCGAGCGGCCCCGGATCCTCGCCGCGCGCGATCGCGCGATCGACTTCGTCGGCCTGCCGCCGGACATCGTCGGGCCGGTGTTCGATCACCGCGTTGATCGCCGGATTCACCGCATCGAGACGATCGAGCACCGCATCGGCCACTTCGCGCGCGGACACGTCACGATGCCGCACGCGTTTCGCGAGTTCGGTTGCGGGCAGTTGCCAGAGTTCCGTCATGACTTCTCCTTGTGGAAGGACATCACACTCACTCATGGCGCCGCGCTTCCCCACGAAAGCACGGCGCCGCGTTCACTCACTGCGTATCCTGCTTCGCGCGCTCGGCCGCCGCGATGATCGCGTCGGCCACGGCCTTCGGCTGGCTCAGCATCGACACATGGCTGCCGTTCACGCGCGTGACCGTCGCGCCGATCCGTTTCGCCATCGCTTCCTGGAGCGTCGGGTCGATCATCTTGTCCTGCGTCGCGACGACGAACGTCGACGGCTTCGCATGCCACGCGGCCTGCGTGACCTTCTCCGAGATGCAACCGCTATACCACGGCCCCTGGGTCGCCGCAACGATGCGCTGCTGTGCGGGCGGCAGGTCGGGCGCGAAATCCTGTGCGATCGCTTTGTCCGACAGCGTCGCGAAACCGCCCGCGTCCTTGCGCAGCTCACCGGCCCACGCGGGCGCCGGCAGCCCCTGCGTGACGTCGGCGATCGACTGGCCGTTGTCGGGCGCGAACGCGGCGACGTACACGAGCGACTTCACCTTGTCGTCGTTGCCCGCCTCGCTGATCACGACGCCGGCCCACGAATGGCCGACCAGCACGACCGGCCCCTTCTGTTCGTCGATCGTACGCTTCGCTGCGGCCGCATCGTCGGCGAGCGAGCTCAGCGGATTCTGCACCGACACCACGTGCAGCCCGCGCGCCTCGAGCAGCGGAATCACGCGGTTCCAGCTCGACCCGTCGGCGAACGCGCCGTGCACGAGCACGACGTTCGTGCCCTTCAGATCTTCTTTCGGCGCGGCCTGTGCCGCCACCGCGCCGAACAGTCCGCCGATCACCGCGGCGGATACCAGAACGCGTTTCATCAAACCGGCCATCGTCATGCTCCTTGCTCAGTTGTGTGTTTTACATGCAGTGCTGCAGTGGTGGCCGCGCCCGCCTGCGGCAAGCGCGGCAGCAAATCACGAATGCGCGTACAGGTCGTCGGCGGCATTCCGTGCGGAGCGCGACTGGGACGCGTCGTGATGGCCGGCCGGCGTCGACGCATCGGCCACGTTGTCGCCTTGCGATTTCGACGGGCCGTTCTGGTCGGAACGCGCGACCTGCTGCGCGGCGACGGCGTTCTCTGCAGCCGCGATATCGTTCGGGTAGTTCGCTTCGCTGCTGGCCGGGCTGTAGCCGGCCTTCTCCAGGCGGACGAGATCGGCGCGCACGTCGGCGCGCGTGAGGCCGTGGCCGGTATCGGCGAACGACAAGGCGGGGATGGCAGCGAGGACGGCAACGGCGAGGAGTCGAGCGGCTTTCATGAGGGTTCTCCTTGAGAGAGGTAGGTCAGTCGATCATTCGGCATCCGATCCAGATCGTCTGGCATCGAACGTTTCCTGCATGTCGACAGTAGAACCCGCGCACGTATCTGCCATGTTTCCGAAACCGGGGCTTTCTGCATGCCAGTTTTTCAGGAACGGCCGCAGATACAGTGCGATACAAACCGGGCTGCCGCATCGTTCACGGCCCGTCTGCCGATGGGCTCCCCCCAACCAACCCACCATGAAAAAAGGCGTGCCACGCATGGCACGCCTTTCCGTCGAACCCGTCACACCACGCACGTCACGGCGCAAGCCGCGTGAACACGTAGTCGTGATTCTTCACACGCGCCTGGTGGCACGCAAAGCACGTCTGATGCTGGCCGATATCGGCCGGTACGCCGTTGATGAAGCGTCCGAAACCCCAGCCGCCCGTCGACGCATAGCGGCGCGAGTCCTTCACCATCACCTGCACGGTCGTCGCCTGGCCCGGCACCGTCGCCGGCGCGAACTCGTCGGACTGCTTGCGCTTGTACGCGAGCTTCACGAGGATCGTGCCGTCCGGGAACGGCAGCGTCGCCTGTTCGAGCGCACGGATCGCGACGGGGTTGCCGAGCACCACGCGCAGTTCATCGAGTGGTGCGGCTTCCTCGGCCGGCGCGACCATTTCCCACTTCCGGTAGCCGGGCGGGATCGTCACGCCATAGATCGGCGAAGCGGCGGCGGCGGCCGGCTTCGGCTGCTCCGCGAATGCGGCCGGACCGCTCGCCGACCACGCGCCGGCCAGCAGCACGCCCGCGACGAAGGCTCGGCGCGCGCCGCGACGGACCATACCCACGCGCGCCCGCATCACAGATGCTCCACTTGCAGGATCGCATCCGCGAACGCCTGCGGTGCTTCCTGCGGCAGGTTGTGGCCGATGCCGCCGGAAATCGTCCAGTGCTGGTACTTGCCCGTGAACTTCTTCGCGTACGCGGCCGGTTCCGGATGGGGCGCACCGTTCGCGTCGCCTTCCATCGTGATCGTCGGCACGGTGATCGCGGGCGCGGCTGCGAGACGCCGCTCGATGTCGTCGTACTGCGCCTCGCCCTTCGCGAGCCCGAGGCGCCAGCGATAGTTGTGGATCACGACGGCCACGTGATCGGGGTTCTGGAACGACGCGGCCGAGCGTGCATAGGTTTCGTCGGAGAACTGCCACTTCGGCGATGCGAGCTGCCAGATCAGCTTGTTGAACGCATCGCGGTTCGCCGTGTAGCCCAGCACGCCGCGCTCGGTCGTGAAGTAGAACTGATACCACCACTGGAACTCGGCCTGCGGCGGCAGCGGCTTGGCGTTCGCCGCCTGGCTGCCGATCAGGTAGCCGCTCACCGATACCAGCGCCTTCACGCGCTGCGGCCACAGCGCCGCGATGATGTCGGCCGTGCGCGCCCCCCAGTCGTAGCCGCCGAACACCGCGCGGTCGATCTTCAGCGCGTCCATCAGCGCGATGATGTCGACGGCGGTCACGGCCTGCTGGCCGTTGCGCACCGTGTCGGCCGAACGGAACGTCGTCGACCCGTAGCCGCGCAGGTACGGCACGATCACGCGATAGCCGGCCGCGACGAGCAGCGGCGCGACTTCCGCATAGCTATGGATGTCGTACGGCCAGCCGTGCAGCAGGAACACGACGGGGCCGTTCTTCGGCCCGAGGTCCGCATACCCGACGTTGAGCACGCCCGCGTCGATCTGGTGGATCGTGCCCAGCGACGCGACGCCGGCCGTGCGCTTTGCGGGCGCAGCATCGGGCGCCGACTGCGCATGCGCCAGGGCGCTGAAGCCGAGGTCGGCGAGGCTCAGGCTTGCGAGCGTCGTACCGAGGATCAGGCGGCGGCGGGTGTTCACGGTTTCAGGCATGACTCGTTCTCCAGTGTCGATCGCTAAGGAAGGTGGCCCGCGGCGCGCAGGGGCGCTCGGGAATCGGCGTTCGCGGCGGCGGCGCCGGCACTGCGCTGCGCTGCCGTGTGAATCGCTTCACCGGATTTATATCCGAACCGCCTGGAGGCTGTGTATCCCAACGTATCTGTGCGCGAACACGACACACGGGGATTCAAAAATCGTGCTGGAAAGGCGCATTTTCGGGGAATCGGCCCGCATTCCCCCCTTCAACCACGCCGACGCACGAATCCGCTCACACCTTCCGATCCGGCAGGATATGCGCGCGGATCGACCGTCCCCGCCACGACAGGTGATCGATCCGCGCGCGCAGCGTGTAGAGCGCCACCGACGACAGCGTACTGAACCTGAGCAGCGCGATCGGGTTACCAATCCCGGCCGGCACCCGCTCGATCGAATCGAACAGCGGGAATCCATACCGGCTCAGGAACGCGCCGACCTCGTCGTCGCGTGCGTGTTCTTCGACATTGATCAGCAACAGTTCGGCCATGACGGCTCCTTTCTTGATTCGACCGCCGTCACCGGATCAGCCGGCGCGTATGGTGCGCGATCATCAGTTCTTCGTTGGTCGGGATCACCCACGCCGGCACGCGGCTCGACGCCGTCGTGACCTGCGGGCCGCCGGCATGGTTCGCGTCGACGTCGATCTCGACGCCGAGCCAGGCCGCGCGGCGCATCACCCCTTCGCGAATCGCCGGCGCGTGCTCGCCGATCCCCGCCGTGAAGACGATCGCGTCGATGCCTTCCATGGCGGCGGCGAGCGACCCGAGTTCGCGCGCGATGCGGTAGATGTATAGCTCGATCGCGAAGCGCGCATGCGGATCGTCGCTCGCGAGCAGCGTGCGCATGTCGCTCGACAGGCCGGACACCCCGAGCAACCCGGAGCGCCGGTAGATCAGATCCTCGACGGCGCGCACGTCCATCCCGAGTTCTTCCATCAGGAAGAGCACGACGCCCGGGTCCAGGTTGCCGCAGCGCGTACCCATCGGCAGCCCGTCGACGGCGGTGAACCCCATCGTGCTCGCGACGCTCTTGCCTGCAACGAGCGCGCACATGCTCGCACCGTTGCCGAGATGGGCGACCACCGTGCGCCCGCGCGCCGCCTGTGGCGCGACGTCGGGCAGCACGCTCGCGATGTACTCGTACGAGAGCCCATGGAAGCCGTAGCGGCGCACGCCCCGGCTGGTGATCGACTCGGGCAGCGCGAACGCCTGGGTCACCGCGGGCTGCGTGCGGTGGAATGCCGTGTCGAAACAGGCCACCTGCTCGATACCAGGCTGCACCGCTTCGAGGATGCGAATCGGCGTCAGGTTGTGCGGTTGATGCAACGGCGCGAGCGGCGTGAGCTTTTCCAGTTCGGCCACGATCTCGGGCGTGACGCGCACCGGGCCGCTGAAGCGTTGCCCGCCATGTACGACGCGATGGCCCACCGCCGCGAGACGATGCCCTTCCTGGTGAGCCTCCAGGAACGCGGCGATCTGCTCGAGCCCTTCGTGATGGCCGAACGCCTCGGCGCCGGCCCATTGCTGCGCGTGCCGTTCCCCGTGATGGTCGACGGCGCTGAAGTGCGCGGTGGCCGTGTAAAGACCGTCGACCTGGCCGTGCACGATCAGCCCGAGCGTGTCGCCCTGCACGTCGAATGCGGAAAACTTGATGCTCGACGAGCCGGCATTCAACACCAGAATCACGTCTGCCATGGCATCACCCCGCGCGCGTGGCCGCTTCACGCCGCACGTTCGCGACGAGCATCGCGACCGCGCATGAAGCCAGCCGGGTGATCAACGAATCGGCGCGACTCGTCAGGATGATCGGCACGCGCGCGCCGAGCACGATCCCCGCCGCGTCCGCGCCGGCCAGGAACGACAGGCTCTTGGCGAGCATGTTGCCTGCTTCGAGGTCCGGCACCATCAGCACGTTCGCCTGCCCGGCCACCGGCGAATCGATCTGCTTGATGCGCGCGGCCTCGGGATCGATCGCGTTGTCGAGCGCAAGCGGGCCGTCGACGAGCGCGCCGGTAATCTGCCGCCGGTCCACCATCTTGCACAGCGCGGCGGCTTCGAGCGTCGACGGCACTTTCGGGTTGACCGTCTCCATCGCCGATAGGATCGCCACGCGCACCTGCGGAAATGCCAGTGCGTGCGCTAGATCGATCGCGTTCTGCAGGATGTCGACCTTGTCCTCGAGCGTCGGCGCGATATTGATCGCCGCGTCGGTCACGATCAGCGGATCGGCATGCGCCGGCACGTCCATCACGAAGCAATGGCTGATGCGCCGACCGGTGCGCAATCCGGCATCGTGACGCACCACTTCGGCCATGAGCTCGTCGGTGTGCAGACTGCCCTTCATCAGCGCGGCCGCCCGCCCGTCGCGGACGAGCCGCACCGCCGCCGCTGCCGACGCCTCGCTGTACGGCGCATCGACGACCTCGTAATCGCTGATCGACAGCCCGGACGCCGCGGCGGTCGCTTCGATACGGGCACGCGGGCCGACCAGGACCGGTTCGATCAGCCCCTTGCGCGCCGCCTCCAGCGCCCCCTCGAGCGCGCTTCGATCGCACGGGTGCGCGACGGCCGTCGGCATCGGCGCCAGCGTCCGGCAGTGTTCGATGAGGCGGAGATATTTCTCGTGTCTGTTTTCCATCGAGGTTCCTGGCTGTCCGTCACTGCACATGATCGAGGGCCGCCACCGGCCCCTTGGCCGGCCGCTTCGCGGGCGACGCACCCAGCACCGCGCGGATGCGTTGCAGGGCCATCCACTGCTGCTCGCTCACCGACGCGCTCTGCACGCGCGGATCGCCCAGCAGCTTGTCCAGCAACGTCAGCAGCCGCTGGCGATCGTCCGGCCGGGCCAGCAGGGCCGGCAGCGTGGCGACGGCCTGCTGCGGCTCGTAGGTCGCGATGATTTCCTGTTCGCCGTAGATGCGCCGCCACTGGTCGGGCGGCAGGTCCGGCAGATACTCGGCGTAGGTTTCGGCGAGTTCACGCTCGGTCGCCAGCTGCGCCAGCGGAAACGGTTCGCCGCTGCGTTCGAGCAGAAACGCTGCGCGCGCCACCGCTTCGGTGTAGCCACCCTGGTCGATCGACGCGAGCGCGTCCTTCACGAACGGCAGGTCGCGCGGGTCCGTCGCCACCGGCGAAGCGGCATGACGGACACAATACTGTTTCGCGAAATGAAGCATGAAGGGCTGCGTGTACATCGTGAAAAACAGCGACTCGGTGCTCGCATCGCGCATCGCACGGAAAAAATCGAGCGACGCGCTGACGATGTCCGAGCCGCGACGTTCGAGCTTGCGCCACGGCTCGATATCGTCGGCCGGCTGGCGGTTCGCCTTGACCGTGTCGGCGGCCGGCTTCAGCCAGCCAAGCCATGGATTCAGGTCCGAAAACGCCCAGCGCTGAAAGCGCAGCGGATGAAAATCGCGCAGCAGGCGCGCCGTGGCTTCGTTCGAGGCCTGCTGCACGAACGGCTGCAGGAACAGCTCATAGGCGCGCTGCGTGAATTCGGACAGCTCGGCGACGGCCTCGAACGCATGTTCGTCCTTGCGCCCGAAGCGGTTGAAGTGCTGCGCGATCTCTTCGAGACGGTGCTCGGCGAAGGTGACCTCGTAAGCAACTTTCCCGTCGGCGCCTTTCACTTCCTCGATCGACATCGCATAGAGGCCGGGCGGCAGCGTTTCGACGGCATCCAGCACGCTGACGATCTGTGCGTGCTCCTTCTTCGCGACCTTGCCCGACACGAAGATGCCGAGATGTCCGACATCCTCTTCCATCAACCCGATGATCACCTGACCGCGCGACTTGATCTCCTCCGTGCTGCCGTAGATGTCCGCGACCCAGTTGAACGCCTGCTGCGGCGGCGTGATGTTGTCGCCCATCGACGCGAACAGGATGATCGGCGAGCGGATCTCGCGCAGGTCGAACGCCTTGCCCGCCCCGTCCCGCACCTCGCCGGACCAGAGCTTGTTGCCGATGAACAGGTTGCGCGTGATCCATTCGATCTCTTCGCGGTTCATCAGGTAGTAGCCGCCCCACCAGCGCTCGAACTCGAGGAAGCGCGGCGGTTCGGTGTCGATGTTGTCGTACACGTGGTAATACTTGTCCCACAACGTGTTCGCCGGGTTCAGGTTCTCGAAGTTCTGCACGAGATACGCGCCGTCGAACTTGCCGTTGCCGAGGTCCGACGAGAGCGACGCGAGCCAGGTGCCGCCGAGCAGCCCGCCGGCATAGCGCATCGGATTGTCGCCGGGCCCTTCGCTCCACGCACCGCTCCAGTACGACATCGGGGCGCCGTTGATGACGATCGGGCCCGTATCGTCCGCCGACGAGCTTGCGAGCATCATCGCGGCCCAGCCGCCCTGGCAGTTGCCGACGATGGCCGGCTTGAGGCTGTCCGGATGCAGCGCCCGCACTTTCCGGACGAACGCCTGTTCCGCCGCACACACGTCGAGCAGCGTCTGGCCGGACTCGGGTTCCTGGAAGAACACGACGAAGTACACGGGATGACCCGCGCGCAACGCGACGCCGACCTGCGAATCGTCCTTGAAGCCGCCGATCCCGGGGCCGTGCCCCGCGCGCGGATCGATGATCAGGTAAGGCCGCTTGCCGGCGTCGACGATCACGCCGTCCGGCGGCTGGATGTGAACGAGCGCGTAATTGACGGGGCGCTCGAACTGCCGGCCATCGAGCACGACGTCGTAGTCGAAATGCAGCACCGGCTTGAGCCCCTGGCCCGCGCGCTCGACGTATTGCGTGCCGCGCTCGCGCAGCGTGTCCCAGAACAGCAGCGAGCGCTGGACGGCGTCGACCGCGTAGTGCCATGCGCTCAACGGCGAGAGCGCTGTGGCGAAGGGCGCGGCGCCCGGGTCGTGGCCGAGGCTGTCGCTGCCGTCGAATGCTTCGCTCAACCGCTTCCCGTACTGCTCCAGCGCGTGCTGCGTGCGCTTTTGCAGGACGTGGACAATTTCCGCGGCGATCTCATGACTGCGCGCCAGTTGCGTGGCAGCATCCATAACACTGTTCTCCAGAGGGCAAGGTGAATCCCGACGCATTCCGGGAGCGGCCGTCTCGCGTCAGCCGAGCACGTGCATCCCCGCGTCGATGTAGTGAACGCCGCCGGTCATCGCGCGTGCGGCATCGCTGGCGAGAAAGGTGCACAGCGCGCCGACGTCGTCGATGTCGAGCGGCCGGCGCAATGGCGCACGCCGTGCGGTGTCGTCAAGCAGGTGATCGAAGTTCGGCAGCCCGGAGGCCGCTCGCGTGGGCAATGCACCGGGCGAAACCGCATGCACGCGGATGCCTGCCGGCCCAAGCTCGACGGCAAGGTAGCGAACGGCGGCCTCCAGCGCCGCCTTGACCGGCCCCATCACGCCGTACTCGGCGATGACCTGATCGGCGCCGATATAGGTCATCGCCATCAGGCTGCCGCCGGACGTCATCAACGGCTCGGCAAGTTTCGCCATCCTGATGAACGAGTGGCAGGAGGTATCCATCGCGAGTGCGAACCCTTCCGGCGAACTGTCGACGACCCGCCCGTGCAGGTCGGCCCTCGGCGCATAGGCAACGGCATGCAGCAGAAAATCGAGGCCGCCCCACTGCTCGCCGATCGTGTCGAACACTTCGCGCATCCGGTCGGTCCGGCTGACATCGAGCGGCATCGCGATCGCCGGCTTCAGCTGTTCCAGCAGCGGCTCGACGTACGGCAATGCGCGCTCGGACTGCCAGGTCACGGCCAGCTCGGCCCCCGCTGCATGAAAGGCGCGCGCACATCCCCAGGCGATGCTCTGCTCGTTCGCCAAGCCGACGACGATGCCTCTTTTGCCTTCAAGCGACCGCATGCCATTGCCGGACACGCGCGACTCGCGCACGTCGTGATTCGTCATCGCGAAACCTCGGATCGTATTTTTTCACCGGGCGAAACCGTGAAAGGGCCGATTGGCCTTTCTGCCGTGAATCATTGTATTGAGGGTTTCAAACCATCAGACAATTCATGCGATATATTGTTGATTTTTGTCAAAATCGCTTTTAAATCAAATAATTACGATGGAATGTTTCGATCCGGCAGGATGAATTTCATCGATATGTCATTCAATCGCGTGCGAAAACGCGTGTTACTTCTGCAGGCAGAAAAGAAGTAACCACCGTTTCCGCGATAAAACAGAAACGAACGCAGGCCGCATGACTGCGCCGGCCCGCGTTCGCAATTCCTTCCCCGCTTACACGCGCCGCAACGGCCGGAACCCGGCACGCACTTCACGCGCAAACAGCTCCGGCTCCTCCCATGCCGCGAAATGGCCGCCCTTGTCGACTTCGTTGAAGTAGATCAGGTTGTGATAACTGCGCTCGGCCCAGCTGCGCGGCGCCTGGTAGATCTCGCCCGGAAACACCGTGATTGCAGCCGGCAGCGAGATGTCCACCGCGTTGAAGTTGTTCGAGTGATCCTCCCAATAGATCTGCGCGGCGGACGTCGCGGTGTTCGTCAGCCAGTACAACGAAATGTCGTCGAGAATCTCGTCGCGCGGAATCGAACGTTCGGGCACGCCGCCGCTGTACGTCCACTGCGAGATCTTGTCGTACATCCACGCAGCCTGACCCGAAGGCGAATCGGCGAGCGCATAGCCGACCGTCTGCGGGCGCGTGACCATCATCGCCGAGTAGCCGCAGTTGTCGCGATAGAACGTCGCGAGCTTCTCGTACGCGGCCTTCTCCTTCGGCGACAGCGAAGCCGGCGCGGGAGCATCGGTCGCGAGCAGCGTCGCGATATCCGGCGGCACCGTCGCCGGCATGTTCACGTGAATCCCGGCCAGGCCCTGCACGCGTTGCATCGCCATCCGGTGCGAGATCACCGAGCCGCAGTCGCCGCCCTGCGACACGAAGCGCGTATAGCCGAGCCGCGCCATCAGCTCGCCCCATGCGCGCGCGATGTGGTCGGAACCCCAGCCGGTCTGCGTCGGGCGGCCCGAGAAGCCGAAGCCCGGCAACGACGGCACGACGACGTGAAACGCATCGTCCGCGCTCGCGCCATGCGCGGTCGGATCGGTCAGCGGGCCGATCGCCTTCAGCAACTCGAAGATCGAGCCCGGCCAGCCGTGCGTCATGATCATCGGCATCGCGTTCTCGTGCCGCGATCGCACGTGAATGAAATGAATGTCGAGCCCGTCGATTTCCGTGATGAACATCGGGAAACCGTTCAGGCGCGCCTCGCCCTTGCGCCAGTCGTAGTCGGTGCCCCAGTAACGCAGTAGCGCCTGCATGCGGGCAAGCCGCACGCCTTGCGATTCGTCGGCGACGGTCTCGCGGCCCGGCCAGCGCGTCGCGGCAATGCGGCGGCGCAGGTCGGCCACGGCGGCGTCGGGAATGTGCGCGGTGAACGGGCGTATGCCGCTCGCGCCGGTCGCCGCATGCAGCGCGGTGGGCAGCATCGCCGAGACCCCGGCGGCCACGGAGGTGGCCAGCAGGTGGCGACGCATCGGGGAAAACGGTGTGGAAGACATCGTTCGGCATCTCCTTTCGTAAAGTGGAAAGTGAACATGCCGCGCGCGGGCAATGCGCCCGGGCTTTCAATCCGGCGCGCCCGCGTCACGCGGCGTCGCCCATTTGAAATGTCTGATGTATCCCGTATTTGTCTGATTTGTACGCGTTTGTAGCGGCAGCACGGCGAGCGGCCCGGCCTCTGCGGCCGCCCGCCGGCGCGACGCTCAGAGCGCCTTGACGATCGCGCCGTCGACGCGAATGTTCTGCCCGGTGATGTAGCCCGCGCCGTCCGACAGCAGGAACGCGACCGTCTTCGCGATCTCGCCGGTCTTGCCGAAGCGGCCGGCGGGAATGCGCGCGACGATCTCCGGCGTTTCCGGCCAGCTGTCGATGAAGCCCGGCAGCACCGCGTTCATCCGGATGTTCTCGGCCGCATAGCGTTCCGCGTAAAGCCGCGTCCACGCGCTCAGCGCCGCGCGCAACGCCGACGAAACGGGCATCGGCTGCTCGGGCGCATCCGCCGCGAAGCTGGAGATGTTGACCACCGCGCCGCCGCCCTGCTTCTGGAAGATCGGCGTCACGCGGCGCATCACGCGCACCACGTTCAGCAGGATCAGGTCGAGCCCCGCGTGCCAGTTGTCGTCGGTGATCGCCAGCAGATCGCCCTTCGGCGGGTGCCCGGTGTTGTTCACGACCGCATCGATGCGACCGTAGCGCGCTACCGTTTCCTGCACGAGCCGGTCGATGTCGGCTTCCTCCGTCACCGAGCCCTGGATGCCGAACCCGCCCAGTTCCTCGCCGAGCGCCACCGCGCTGCCCGACGGCGACATCAGCGCGACGCGATAGCCCGTCGCCGCCAGTTCGCGCGCGATCGCCGCGCCCATGCCCTTGCCTGCCGCCGTGATCAACGCTACTTTTTCTACAGTCACGATGTGCTCCTCGTTCGAATCCTGCCGCCGCAGCCGCCGTTCGGCGCGCCATGGTGGTAATGTAGGCGCATCCACCCCGACTGTCGAACCAGTATTTCTGCCGCCAGCCGATAGTTTTTCTACAGCCTGACGATGCCGCCTCGCCCCTCCCGCCTGCCGCCGCTGAATGCGCTTCGTGCGTTCGAAGTGTCCGCGCGACACCTCAATTTCCGCGCCGCCGCCGACGAGATCGGCGTCACGCAGGGCGCCGTCGCGCAGCAGGTGCGCCACCTCGAGGACGTGCTCGGCCTGAAGCTGTTCGAGCGCCTGCCGCGCGGCCTCGCGCTGACGCACGACGGCGCCGCGTATTTCTCCGACGTGCAGCGCGCGCTGCATGCGATCGCCGACGCGACCGACAAGCTCGTGAAGCGCCGCGCGGCGCTGACGATCAGCACGACGCCGTCGTTCGCGTCGAAATGGCTGATCCCGCGGCTTGCGCAGTTCACCGATGCGCATCCCGACTACGACGTGCGCGTGATCGCCGACCCGCAGATCGCGACGTTCCGCCACGACGGCGTCGATCTCGCGATCCGCTATGGCAAGCCGCCGTTCGGCAAGCATCTCGCCACGCATGCGCTGTTCCCGCTCGACGTGTGTGCGGTGTGCAGCCCCGCGCTGCTGGCCGCGCCCGCGTCGCCGCGCGCGCTCGCGGGCCACGTGCTGCTGCACGACGCGCACGACCTGTGGCCCGAGTTCCTCGCCGCGATGCCCGAGCCCGTCGACATCGATCCGCACAAGGGGCTGCGCTTCAACCAGACGTCGCTCGCGATCGATGCGGCCGTCGCCGGCCAGGGCATCGCCCTTGCCACCGATCCGCTGGTCGAGCGCGACATCGCCGCGGGCAGGCTGTGCAAGCCGTTCGACTTCGCGTTTCCGCTGTCGGTGGGGTTCTATCTCGTGTATCCGGCCGAGCGGCGCGATGACGATGCGATCGTCGTGATGCGCGGGTGGATGGCCACGCAGGCCGTGTCGGACGGGCGCCCTTGAGCGGGCTTCGGCAGCGTCAGGGCGCGACCCAGCGGCCTTCGTAGCCGCCTTCGTGCAGGTCGAATACCGCGCGGCGATGGCCGGGGCGCGCGAGTTCGAGCCAGTCGATGCGCGTCACGGTCACGTGGAGCAGGCAGAAGTTGTCGTAGCCGTCGCCGGTTGATGCGGCGTTGTCGACATGCGCGGCTTCCGGCGACGCGACCGGCGTACCCGGCGGCAACGGAGCGCGATACAACAGCAGCGTACGCGGACGGCTCGCTTGCCAGACCGCGCGCCGTTGCGCTTCGTCGTCGCAGATCGATGCCGCACCTTCCACGCGAATCTGCACGAGCGCATCGAGATCGTTGGCGACGAGCGCGATGCGTGGATCGCGGCGCAGCTCCGCGACCTTCTCCGAACGCGCATCGGTATGAAACGACAGCACGCGATCGGCGCGGCTCACCTGACGCAACACGATTGTGCGCACCTTCGGCGCGCCGTCGATGCCGAGCGTCGCGGCCTGCAGCATCGTGAACGGCGAGCGCTGCGCACTCACGCCGGATTCGAGGCAGGACCACAGGCGCTCGTAGGTTTGCGCGAGCGATTCGGAAGGGGAGTCGGGCATGACGAAGCGGTGATCGTGCGGGTTGCGATCGCGCCAGCTTAACCGTTTGCCGCGGCGACGGCACGCGCGCGACGCGCCGGCCGTCGCCGGGCGGCTCAGTTGTAGCCGCGTACGACCGGTGCCGCGTCGCCGAGGTCGGCCGCCGGCTCCGCGCCGAAGCGGCCGAGCACGTCGGCCACATACTGCGGCCCGGCGCTGATCTGCGACGACCGGTGCGCAACCGGCCGGTTATCGCCCGCGCCCGGCGCTGCGCCCATCGATACGGTGTCGTTGACGGTGATAGTCATGTCGGTGTCTCCTCACGCGGCCAGCGCCGCACCATACGCGCGCACGAGGCGCGCAACGCCTTCCCGGATCGCGTCGACGTCGGGCGCGGCGAACGACAGGCGCAGCGAGGCCGCGTCGACGTTGTCCGCGAAGAACGCCTTGCCCGGCACGAACACGATCTTGTTCGCGATCGCCTGTTGCAGCAGCACGTCCGACGACACCGCGCCGATCCGCGCCCACACGAACATCCCGCCTTCGGGACGATGGAATTCGATCGCATCGCCCAGGCCGTCGCGCAACGCGTCGCACATCGCGTCGCATTTGCGCTGGTACGCGGCCGTGATGCGCGGCAGATGGCGTTCGAGCGCACCGTCGGCCAGATACTCGGCGGCCGCCGCCTGGGTCCACGGCGTGCTGCACAGATCGACCGTCTGCTTCGCGATCACGCAGCGCCGCGCGATCTCGGCCGGCGCGATCGTCCAGCCCACGCGCAGCCCCGGCGCGACGATCTTCGACAGGCTCGCGAAATGCACGATCCAGTCGCGCGCGCCGTCCACTTCATCGGCGAGTGCCAGCATCGACGGCACGGCTTCGCCCGCGAAACGCAGGTCGCCGTACGGATCGTCCTCGATGATCAGGAAACGGTATTGCACCGCGAGACGCAGCAGCTTCAGCCGGCGCTCGCGCGTGAGCGTCGCGCCCGTCGGGTTCGCGAAGGTCGGGACCGTGTAGAGCAGCTTCGGTTGCGCGATCGCGCCGGACGCCAGCTGTTCGCCGAGACGATCGACGTCGAGGCCCGCGCCGTCGACCGGAATCGTCACGATGCGCGCCTGCTGCAAGCGCATCGCCTGCAGCGTCGCCGGGTAAGCCGGCTGCTCGGTCAGCACGACGTCGCCGGGCGACACCATCACGCGCAGCAGCAGGTCGAGGCCCTGCTGCGAACCGGTCGTGACGAGCAGCTCGGCCGGTGTGCACGCCACGCCGCGGCGCCCCATCAGCGCGATCAGTTGCTGCTTCAGTTCGGCGAGGCCGTCGGTCGGACCGTATTGCAGGCAGCGCACGGGCTGCGCGTACGCGCGCTCGGCGGCTGCGTTCAGGCCGTCGACGTCGAACAGGTCGCTGGCCGGATAACCGCCCGCGAAGGAAATCATGCCCGGTTCGGACAGGTACTTGAACAGTTCGCGGATCGGCGAGCCGGCGGGATTCTGGAATGAGGGAGTGAACGCGTACATGTCGTCGTGAGCTGGATGGCGCGGACGGCCGGGATAGCCGCCCGATACCGGCCACCGCGGCGCTTCTGGCGCCACGGCGGTGAAATCGAGCCACGATTGTCGATAGTCATTAAGGCCGCGGCAAACGATATCTATGCACTAGGTCTTGCGGTTTGGTCATCACATGGGACGTGGGCGAGAGCAGCGGAACGCGCTGTGCGCCAGCGTTTCGGCACCGGGTTCCGCGCACGTGTTGCCAGCGGAAAGCCAATCCGCCCGATTGTTTCGTTTCGCCACGCGCTCACCCTGCCCGCCCCGCTCGGCCGGGATCCGGCCGAATCAGTGCGCCGGCCCCGCAGGCGCGGGCGGCGGCGGCTTGGGCTTCCACGTCGAGAGCGCGCGCGTGAGGTCGTCCGACACGTAGTGCGGACCGTCGAACAGATAGACCGAATAGCCGCGATACGCCACCAGTTGCGTGCTCAGCTCGTCAGCGCTGGCGGCGCGAAACCCGCCACGCTCGGCAGGCCGGAACGCCTCGGCGATCACCCGCACGCGTTGCTTGCCCAGTTTTGAAACGAGTTCGTCGAGGTAGCTGCGCGCGACGTACGCCTCGCGGGCATAGACGCCGCAGCCATCCTGGAAGAACACGCCGACGTCCGCGGGCAGCCACGCTGCGAGCCAGTCCGCGAGCGCTTTTCCGCCGATGTTGGTCTGGTCGTACACGCTCACCCAGAGCGGACGCGGCAGCCGTTGCAGGACTGCGGCGAGCTTGGGCGCGTCCTGCCAGGTCGGATCGATTTCGACGGGGAAGTAGTAGCCGGTCACATGCAGCGGGACCGTTGCGCGCGCCACTTCCAGCGACTGGTCGACGAGCGTCGACAGATGCGTGCGCGCACGTTTTTCGTCCTGGTAGCCGGCGAGGCCCAGGATCACGTTTCGAGCCCATGGCTCACGACCGATACGTTCCCAGTCTGGCAGGTGCGCAGCAGGCTGGATGCGGGTGTTGGCGATGAACGCGGTATCGTCGACGACGGTCCACTGAATCAGCAGATCGTGTATGCCGAGTATCTGCCAGTTGCCGACGGGATTCGTCGTCGTGTTGTCCACCTGCCAGACGATGCCGTCCGCGTGCACGTCGTGCGCGGTCCAGCTGCAGGCGGCCACGACGAGCGATGCGCCGATCGCCGCGAGCGTCGCCGCGCGAGGCGAACGCGGCGCGTCGGTAAGCGGGCCTGGCGGCCCTGCGAGCCGAAGCCGGCCCATGCGCCGTCGAATCCTGCGCCAGGCCGGGATCGCATACGTGGTCATCGCTGGCTCCCTGGAAGCATGCCTGCGCGTCATCGTAGCCGATCAAATGCAAACGTGCGACCCGCGTTGTCAATGCGGGTCGCACGGGGTTGTCGCTACGTCGGCGTCACTTGGCCGTCGCGCCGTCCACCCACGTGTAGCCGAGATTCGTAATGCCGGTGATCATGCTCTGGAAGTCCTGATACGCCGGCAATCCGAGATCCGGTTCGAGCCAGTACGGATGGAAGAAGAACGACGCGAAACCGTCCCGCACCGCCAGGCCATACTGGGCATTGGTCACGATTTGCTGCCACGTGTAAGTGATGCACGAGAACGGGTCGATATTGCAGATGTTGTACTGCACGCTGCCCAGGTTTTCCGGAATGATCCGCTGCCCGTAGTAATCGGAGTTGATGATGTACGGGAAAAACTGCCCGGCCGAAAAGTCCTGGTTGGCCGCACCCGTGCCGATGCGGGGATTGGTCGACGTGTAATACACGGCCCGCTGGAACGTGGTCGGGAACGTGAGCGCCGTGGCCGACGAAGCAGCCGGCGACATCTGGTACTGCGGTGCAGCCCAGCCTACGACCTTGTAACCGTTGAGCGTGAACTCGAGCAGGCCGTCGGCCATTCTTCCCTCCGCCCATTGGACGGAGTCCTCATCAACCGGCCGGTTCTGCACGGCGTACCAGAACTCGTAGTCGCTGCCGCTGACTGCAGTCAGCAGGTTCGGCGTCGAATCGTACTGGTGCGTATAGCCGTGCATCACGATCGAGCCGCCGCGCAAGAGCGCGTAATTCAGCGCTCGCTTGAGGCCCGTCGCCTGCGCCAGATGGATCGTCTCCGGCACGCCGCCGTTGTAGTAGCCGTTCGGATCCGTATACAACGGGATGGTTGCCATCGTGAATGGGATCTTCTTCGAGTACATGTAGTTCGTCAGCAGCTGCATCGAACTCGTGGTCGTATGCGCGTCGAGGTCCTCCAGGCGGACGAGCGCACGATGATTCACCGGTGCATTGGTCTGCAGGATGTCGTGCAGGATGTCGCAGATCACCAGGTAGCGGTCCGTCGGTCCGATGTAGGAAAACGGCATGTCGGCGAAGTACCAGAAGTTGCCCGAGCGCATGATGTACGGCGCCGTTGCGCCGCTCTTGCTGTTCTTAATGGTGACGAGCGCCTGCGCCTTGGTGGCATCGACGACCTGGGTCAGGCCGACATCCGGATCCGCGTTGATGACGCCGGTCGACGCGTTATAGGCGTAGTACTTGACCATCGGCAGGTTCTTGTACGTGACCGTGTCGTAGAAGCCGGGATTCGGATTACTCGACGAAGGCGTCGCGTTCATCCCGGCAAGGCCCACGAAGCTGAACCCGAAGGTCTGGTTGAACGTGTAGGCCGTGTTCCAGGCCAGTTGCCACAGGTTGTACTTGAACCAGACCACCGTCTTCTTGGTGGTCATCACGTCGCTCATGAACGCGGTCGGAATCGGGTTGTTGTAGTAATCGCCGATATAGAACGTGGCATCGTGATTCCCGACCATGCCGGCCGTGTAGTTCTGGATCGGAACCAGATCGACCGTCGTATTGAAGTGACCCAGCAGGTTCCTCAGCATGATGCTGTACATCAGGCCCAGCTTCGAAAACGGATCGTTGGCCGGATTGTCGTACAGGATGAGCGTATGGGCAGTGGTGGCCTGCGCGTATGCGGTGCCCGGCAATGTCATTTGCGCGAGTCCCGCAAGCAGGGCGATGACGAGCAAGATCCTTTTCATGACCGTTTCTCCCTATTCACGTTCCACATTGCCATTGAGTTTCTTGACGGAATTCTTGCTGAACTTCGGGCGGCCCGTTTCCTTGTACGCCTTTTCCCAATCCTCGTCGGACATGCCGGCTTTCACGTTGACCTGCGCCGAACCGTTCGGCAGCGGAGGCGGCTTGATCTTCTGGGCAGAGGAGTTACTCGTCTGCTGCGCACCCACATCCTGAACGCCGACGGCGAAGACGAGTGTCGTGATCAATGCGGCGATTGATCCGGCGGCGCTCAACCCGTTTCCAAAAGATTGATTGCGATGCGAAGGCATGATTTTCATCCTTTGATATGCAAAATAAATTCATCTCGTTAGCGAAACGATTACGTCGAATCACCATCCGGAATCGGGGCGCCATGTCGTAAATATTTTGATGCGCAAATGAAACCAGACAAATAAATCCGGTAGGAGACGGTTTGATATTCAAGCTAGAACCGTACCATCCGTCGCAAATGGGCATAGCGCCAAGGCGCGGAAATTGGCGCATCGAGGCGCTTGAAAATTACGTCGATAAAACGTTTCAGGCGTGCAACGCGGCGGTGCCACGAATTTAATCGGACAACCACGCGAAACCCGTTCATGCACCCCGGGTGAAACCTGTTGTGCCCCACGCTTCGCAAGTCGCGATGCGACGATCGTCGCGGACGGCACGCTCGCACGCGCAACAGCGACCGACGCGCCCGATATTCGGTTCAGCGCCAATTCATCCCGCCGGTCACCGCTGGCATCGCGTAACGATGTGCAGCGGGCGGCAGCCGGGCACGTGCCGAGGGTCCGAGAACGATGTGTCATCGGGTCGATCCGCCTCGTGTTTCAGCACTGAAACATTTGGCTCGGATTCGGCGGGTAGATCCTGTGCGGCGGTCCGCGACGCCCGCAACGTCAAGGGTCGCGCGGCGATGGCGCACGACTTGCTACATGAGCACTGTGTTGCGAAGTCGATGCGCGGGGAGCCATGCGCGTGCGCCGGGCGGAAAGCGGCTGCAAGCGTTGAAGGATGCAGTGACGGAGGCAGGCAGGCGGAAATGGGCTGTCGAAAAGTCATCCACTGAACACGTTGCATCGTTGGCGATGTGACGCGGCTGCATCGAGGAAGCTCGCGCCCTGCGCGGCGCTTTTTCGAGCGGCAGGCATTCGCGTGGCCCACACCACGCAGTGGACGTGACGGGGGCGACGAGGACGAGTGAACGTTTCGTCTTGCGTCGGCACGAGGGGAAATAATCAAATACAAGATAACAGCGCGGAAAAGATGATGGACAACATGGTTTGGAGTGCGTACTTATATGCGCTTGACATCGTCACCATTGTGACCGCAATCGTCATCCTGGTCAGCACACTGGATGACCTCACGCTGGATGCCTGCTATTGGTCCTTTGAAATCGGGCGTATCCTGCGCCGCGAAAAATCGCAAACGATCGATATCGGCATGCTGCGCGCGCTGGAAGAGCGGCATCTGGCGCTGATGGTACCGGCGTGGAAAGAATATGACGTGATCGCCAAGATGATAGAAAACACGTTGGCGACGCTCGAGTACGAGCGATACGTGATATTCGTCGGCACCTATCACAACGATGCCGAAACCACGGCCGAGGTCGAACGGATGGTCCGCCGGTATCCGGGCCGGGTCACACGCGCGACCGTCATGAACGACGGGCCGACCTGCAAGGCGGACTGCCTGAACTGGATCGTCGAAGCCATCCTGCGCTACGAAGCGGTCCATCACATTCAGTTCGCGGGCGTCGTCATGCACGACTGCGAGGACGTCATTCATCCGGTCGAACTCAAGTACCTCAACCACGCGGTGGCGGATAGCGACCTGGTCCAGCTTCCCGTGCTGTCCTTGCCGCGGAAATGGAACGAGTTCGTCGCCGGCTGCTACCTCGACGACTTCAGCGAAACGCACCAGAAGGACGTACCGGTGCGCGCCCGGCTGACCGGCATCGTCCCGGGCGCGGGCGTGGCGTCCTGCTACAGCCGGCGCTCGATCGAAGCGGCGATGAAGGAACGCAACGGTTGCCCGTTCAACACCGGTTCGCTGACCGAAGACTATGACTTCAGCTTTCGGCTGCGGGACCTCGGCATGAAGGAAACCTTTGCCCGTTTCCCGCTTTCGGATATCGCACGCGACACCGGCGGCCAGCGTGCAACCGGCAACGTCGTCAATCGAAACCTGCTGGCCACGCGCGAGTATTTTCCGAAGACATTTCGCACCGCGTACCGTCAGCGCGCGCGCTGGATTCTCGGCATCGCCTTTCAGGGCTGGGAGCAGCTCGGCTGGAAAGGCAACCTGCTCACCCGCTACATGTTCTTCCACGATCGCAAGGGCATCGTGACATCGTTGTTTTCGGTGATTGCCTATGCCGTGCTGCTCAACTTCCTGCTGCTTGCGGCGCTCCAGCGCGCCGGCGTTGTCCTCCCTGCCGGCGCATCGGCCAGCATGGGAAGCTCGTGGGTCACGCCGCTGCTGTGGGTGAATGCCGCCATGCTGTTTGCGCGTGCCGGGCAGCGCTATCACTTCGTCAGCAAGCTGAACGGCCCGCTCCAGGGGCTGCTGTCGATTCCGCGGATGTTCGTCAACAACCTGATCAACTTCTACGCGGTCTGCCGTGCGTGGCGCATCTATCTCGGCCATCTCGTGAGCGGCAAGCCCATCGCGTGGGACAAGACCAGTCATACCTACCTGTCGAACATGGAGCTTGGGAAGGCGCGCCTCAAGATCGGCGAGATCCTCGTCGGTTGGGGCGTGGTCACGCTGGAGCAATTGCAGGCGAGCCTCGAGAAACAACTGACCTGCGGCAAGCGGCTGGGCGAATTGTTGATCGAAGGTAGCGAGATCTCGGCCGAATCGCTTGCGGATGCGATCGCCGAGCAATCCGAGCTGCCCCGGGTGAGCCTGGGCAACGTCGCGGTGGGCCACTTCGCGGATTCGCTCGCATTCGAGCTGCAGTACGCGTACCGGGCCGTCCCGTTTTCAACAGCGGACGACGGCACGTTGAACATCGCGGTCGGGCGGCCGCTCACGCCGGACGAACAGGATGTCGTGCGGCGCGGCGCCCGGGCGAAGGTGGCCTATTTCATTGCCAGCGATTTGGAGATTGCCGCCGAGCTCGCCCGCCACTCGCGCTTCGTCGAACTCACGCGCATGCGCGACGGCGACCCGGCCGCGCAGCAAGGTGCTCCCGCGCAAAGACCGTCGGGAGAACACGCATGAAGCATTCGAGACTCCGGATCGCGGCCGGCCTCAAGCGCTGCGCACGGTTGAGCGCGCTGGCGATCGCCGTGTCGCTGGCCTGGCAGGCACCGGCATCCGCCGCGCAACCACTGACGCCCAAGGCCTACAAGCTCGCCGACAGCGCCTACAAGGCAATCAATGCCGGCGACCTGCCCCTCGCGGAAGGGTATGCGTCGCGCGCCATCAAGATTCAGCCCGGAAGCGAACAGCTCGGGCTGCTGCTCGTCGACGTATACAGACGGGAAGGAAAAGTCGACGAAGCGGATTCGATGGTGGAATCGCTGATCGTTCGTTTTCCGAAGAGTGCGGCGGTACGCGCGCAGCATGGCTACCTGGCGCAGCGCCAGATGCGCTACGACGTTGCCTGCCGTGATTTTGCGGCCGCCGTCGCGACCGGGAAATGGAGCAAGGAACAGCAGCGCAACCTGCGTCTCGCCTGGTCGGACAGCGCGCTCGCGGCGAAGCTTCCGCATGAAGCCGGCATCGCGCTGGCGCCGCTGGCCGATGAAAAATCGGCCGTGATCCAGGTGCGCATCGCGCAGATGAGCCTGCAGGCAGGCGACCGCGACACCGCCATCCGCATGGCCGACCTGGCGGCCGGCGACGCGACGACCGACGGCGAGCGCAACATGGCCGCATCGATCGCGGTGCAGGCGCGGCAGGACGACCAGGCCGCCGACGCGCCGGTCGACAATACCGCGCAACAGAAGTTGCAGGACGCCTATGACCTCCTGCGCGAGCACAAGGATCGCGAGGCGCTCGACGCATTTCAGGCGGGATTTTCCGGCGGTGCCGGCAATGCGATGAACTACGCGGACGCGGGCTACGCCGCCAAGCGAATCGGGCTGAACCAGGAGTCCATCGATCTGTTCGAGCACAGCCTCGACGCCGATGAAAACGAACACGCGTTCGATGCGCAACGCAAGTTCGGCTATCGGCGGGAGGTCGAGCAGCTTCAGCGCAGCTGGGGTTTCGTGCTGAGTGTGCCGTACCAGTCGGCCGCGTTCGGTCCACAAGGCACCATCAGCGTGCTGCAGCCGGGTGTGGAAGCGTATTGGCAGCCGCCGAAGATCGGCTATCAGAACGGCCGCATCTTCCAGTTCTTCGTGCGCGGATACGGCACGGCCTACGACGGATCGGGCAACACGACCGGACTGCCGACCGTGCAGGGTTCGGTGGGCGCGCGCTACAAGCCGCTGCCCGACCAGAACGTCGTGCTGACCGCCGAGCGGCTGTTCCACGTCGGCAGCCAGTCGATGACGGACTGGCTGATGCGCCTGGGTTATTCGTCGGAAGGCGGGACCGACCTGAGGGTCACCGAGCCGAGCTGGCGCAGCTGGCAGGCATACGTCGAAGGCGCTTACTTCATCAGCGCGGGGCGATACATCATCTATTCGGAGTTGCGTTACGGGCACACCTGGCGTTTGCCGATGATCAGCGATCGGCTGACCATCTACCCGCACGCCGCGGTGGCCGGCGATCACGACAATCGGCAGCCGGACAAGACGGCGATCGGTGCCGGGCCAGGCGTCCAGCTGCGATACTGGTTTCGCGAAGGCCGCTATAGCGCGCCGGCAAGCTATCTCGATGTCACGGTGCAATACCGGTTCGGGTTGACGTCAGCGGCACGCGCACGTGGTCTCGTGGTACGCGCGACATTGTGGTTCTGACAACGACGCTGACGCTTGCTCATGGATGGCGCATTTCGCTTAGTTGGGCGCCTTGAGCGTGATGATCGTTTGACGCAACAGCTGGAAGTACGAGCTCGTCGAATACGGCACCATTTGCTCGGCGTAGTTCCACCAGAAGAATCCACCGATGAAGCGCGGATCGTTCATGGTGTTGACCATCGGGTAGTACGTCTTGATCAGGTTCTGCTGCACCGACGCCGGCGCGGCCGTATCCGAGGTACCGATTTCGCCGAAGCCGACCTTCGCGTTCGGGAAGATGCTTTCCAGCGCCGCGAAATCGTTCTTCCACGTCGGATTCAACCCCGGGCAATCCTGGTACGGGTAGTAGCTGAACAGTGCGTAGTCGGCTTGCTGGCGGACCGTCGAGGACAGGAACGCGGTCGGCCACGTCTTCCAGTAATCCTGCGGCTTCTCCCAGCAGTTGTTGCCCTTGCTGTCGTCGTTGTAGTACAGCGTGATGGCCGTCTTGCCGCCGTTCGATTTGACGATCTGGTTTGCCGCGGCAACCATCTGACCGATCTGCTGCTCCTCCGAGTTGACCACCGTGTTGGTGCCGCTCGGGTCGGTACGCAGCCATTCGCCGTTGATTTCGTTCGCGATCTCCCAGACGTCGACCGTGTTCTTCAACTGCGACACCAGTTCCTGCGTTCTGGCCTTGTACGTGGCGAGATCCGTCGGGAAATAGTAAGAATCATAGACCTCACCCATCACGTATGCGACGGCATGCAGGCGCAGCAGCGGTGCGTAGTAGTCGGCGGCCGACGTACCCGGATCGAACACGACACGCACGGTGGGCTTGTACGGCAGGTTCTGCAGCGACGCGACGATGGCGTCCAGCTTGGTCAGGTCGTCGAGGGTCACGCCGTAGACGGGATTCTTCAGAGGTTCGACCTGGGCTTCAGCGGGCCGGGATAAAGGCAGGAGCCCGGCATAAGCGACACAGGCGGCGATGGCCGTGCGCGAGAGATTTTTCGTCAGTTTAATCAAAACACTTCCCGTCATAAAGTAAGAAGAAGCGCGATTTTAGACGAAAATAAAAGGCAATTATCGGAAGATATCGAGGGTGGCGAGCCCCAAAAAGATCGTTAGGATCGATAGCAAAAGAGGATGCGGCAGCGTGTCGCGCCGAGGAAGTTGTTACGTGATACTTATTAAATTCACTGCAGCATCGGCGCGGGAAGCCGGTGCGAAGGAGAAGGCGGCGGGTGCGTATAAGGGTAAAGCCGAGGTCCGGGTGGCTGCGTGCAAACGATTGCCCGACGTCCGAAGCAGGCCGCAGCCGACCCGCCACTGACACACGCGGCGCGACGACACGAACCACCCACGACACCCGCTCTCCAGGCGACCGGATAGCGGAACCCGCTACCACCCGGATTCCGCTACGCGGCGCGTTGCGGAGCCGCCACGCCCCGCCTCCATTGCCTGCTCAGGCAGACGCGTTGCGATTCGCCTCGATCACCGTCAACGCCGCCATGTTCACGATCCGGCGCACCGTCGCGCTCGACGTCAGGATGTTCACCGGCGCGTTGACGCCCAGCAGGAACGGCCCCACCGCCACGTTGCTGCCCGCCTCGGTCTTGAGCAGGTTGTACGCGATATTCCCCGCATCCACGTTAGGGCAAACCAGCAGGTTGGCAGCGCCCTTCAGCGGCGACATCGGCAGCAGCTTCGACCGCAAGCCCTCGTCGAGCGCGCAGTCGCCATGCATCTCGCCGTCCGCCTCGATATCCGGCGCCTGCTCCCGGACGATCTCCAGCGCCCGGCGCATCTTCACGCCCGACGCCGCACTCCCCGACCCGAAGTTCGACCGCGACAGCAACGCCGCTTTCGGCGTCAGGTTCAGCCATTCCATCTGACGCGCCGCGGCGATCGTGAATTCCGCGATCTGCTCCGCGTCGGGATTGTCGTTGACGTGCGTATCCACCAGCGCGACCGTCCGCTGGTCGAGCAACAGGATGTTCATCGCCGCATAGGTCGACGCCCCGGGCTTCTTCCCGATCACCTCGTCGACGAACCGCAAGTGGTTGTGATACTCACCCACCGTCCCGCAGAGCATCCCGTCCGCATCGCCGAGCTGCACCATCATCGCGCCGATCAGCGTCAGGCGGCGGCGCATTTCCACGCGCGCCATTTCCTTCGAGATGCCGTCGCGGCACCGCAGTTCCCAGTACTTCGTCCAGTACTGCGGGAAGCGCTCGTCATATTCCGGATTGGTCACTTCGACATCCTGCCCGAGCCGGATCCGCAGGCCGAAGCGCTCGATGCGCGCCAGCAGCACCTCGGGGCGCCCGACCAGGATCGGCCGTGCCAGCTTCTCGTCGACGATCACCTGCACCGCGCGGAGCACGCGCTCGTCCTCGCCTTCGGTAAAGACGATCCGCGCCTTGCCGCCGTCGCGCACCAGCCGGCGTGCCGTCGCGAACAGCGGCTTCATGAACGCGCCGGAATGGTAGACGAATTGCTGCAGTTGCTCGACGTACGCGTCGAGATCGGTCAGCGGGCGCTTCGCCACGCCGCCTTCCATCGCCGCCTTGGCCACGGCCGGCGCGATGCGGACGATCAGGCGCGGGTCGAACGGCTTCGGAATCAGGTATTGCGCGCCGAACGCCACGTCGTACGCACCGTAGGCCGCCGCGACGACTTCGTTCTGCTCCTCCTCGGCCAGCCCCGCGATCGCGTGAACGGCGGCGATCTCCATTTCACGGGTGATCGTCGTCGCACCGACGTCGAGCGCGCCGCGGAAGATGTACGGGAAGCAGAGGACGTTGTTGACCTGGTTCGGGTAATCCGAGCGGCCCGTCGCGATGACGACGTCGTCGCGCGTCGCATGCGCCAGTTCCGGGAAGATTTCCGGGGTGGGATTGGCCAGCGCGAGAATCAGCGGGCGCGGCGCCATCGCCTTCAGCATATCGGCGGTCAGGATGCCGCCGACCGACAGGCCCAGGAACACGTCCGCGCCGCCGATCACGTCGGCCAGCTTGCGCGCCTCGGTTTCCTGCGCGAAGCGCGACTTCGCCGGGTCCATCAGCGTGGTGCGGCCGCGATAGACGACGCCCTCGATGTCGGTCACCCAGACGTTTTCAACCGGCAACCCGAGGTCGACCAGCAGGTCCAGGCAGGCCAGCGCGGCGGCTCCGGCCCCCGACGTCACGACCTTCACCTCCGAAATCGATTTCCCGACGACCTTCAGCCCGTTGATGAACGCGGCGGAGACGGTGATGGCGGTACCGTGCTGATCGTCGTGGAAGACGGGAATTTTCATGCGATCGCGCAGCTTCTGCTCGACCGTGAAGCATTCGGGCGCCTTGATGTCCTCGAGGTTGATGCCGCCGAAGGTCGGCTCGAGACCGGCGATGATGTCGACCAGCTTATCCGGATCGGTTTCGTTGATCTCGATGTCGAAGACGTCGATCCCCGCGAACTTCTTGAACAGGACAGCCTTGCCTTCCATGACCGGCTTCGATGCGAGCGGGCCGATGTTGCCCAGGCCGAGCACGGCCGTGCCGTTCGTGATCACGCCCACCAGGTTGCCGCGGCTCGTGAAACGGTGCGCCTGCAGCGGATCGGCGGCGATGGCCTCGCACACGCCCGCCACGCCCGGCGTGTATGCCAGCGCGAGATCGCGCTGCGTCACCAGCGGCTTGCTGGCGACGACCGAGATCTTCCCCGGGGTCGGAAATTCGTGATAGTCGAACGCTGCCTGTTGCTGTGTCTCAGTCTGTTTCATGTTTTTCGATCCGGGCACGGGCGCCAGGCCAGTCCCGGCGCGATCCATGAAGGGATTCTAGGGGTCTGCCATAAGGTGTTGATTCTGTTTTAATATCGGTCCATCACTTTTTCATGATGCATACGTGACCAGTCAATGACTTTTGACGCAAACGACGTGGTCAGGCGGCTGGGCGCCCGCTTGAAGATGCGGCACCTGGTGCTGTTGCTGCAGATCCAGCAGCACGGGTCGCTGACGCGCGTCGCGGAGCACATGGCCAGCAGCCAGCCCGCCGTGACGAATGCGCTGTCCGAGCTGGAAAGCATGTTCGGCACGCCGCTGTTCGAGCGCTCGTCGCGCGGCATGCGGCCCACCGCGCTCGGCGCGGTCGTGCTCGAACGGGCGAAGGCGATGATCAAGGATCTCGACCACCTTGCCCGCGAGATGGAGGCCGTCGCCGCCGGGCACGCGGCCCACCTGCACATCGGCGTGATTCCGTTCATTTCCGGACAGATGCTGTCGGCGGCGCTCAAGCGGCTACAAGCGCGCATGGAGCGGCGCCTGACCGTGACGATTCACGAGGGCACCAGCGATCAGCTCCTGCTGCAGCTCAGGGACCACGGCGTCGACATCGTGATCGGGCGGGCGTCGTCGGCGATCGACCTGGGCCAGGTTTCCTTCGAAGTGCTGTACCAGCAGCAGCCGCGCATGATCGCGAGCCGGCGCCTTGCCGCGAAACTGGCCCGCACCGCGCTCGACTGGCACAAGCTGCACGCGCTCGACTGGATTCTCGGCGCGCCGCATACGCCGATGCGGGAACAGGTCACCGACCTGTTCCTGTCGGCCGGCATCGCGCCGCCCGTTCCGATCGTCGAGAGTTATTCATCCAAGCTGATCGGCGAAATGATCGCGTCGAGCGACGAGGCCGTCTCGATCGTGCCGGCCGATATCGCGGAAGAACTGGTGCGGATCGCCGGCGTGGCGATCGTGCCGTACACGCTGGTGTGGACGCTTCCGCCCATCGCGCTGTTTACCCGCGCCGCCGATTCGCGCTCGCCGGCGCGGGATCTGCTCGTCGAGGCGCTGCGCGGGGTGTGCCGGGAGACTTACGGGGACGCGCAGCGGTAGGCGGCTACTTGCTGGCGGCGAGGCGCCGCAGAATTTCCGCGCGCTCGGCGGTCAGCACGTGGTCCGAGCCCTCGCCGCGGTCATAGCGCCTGGTGGTCTGGTAGGAAAACCGCTTCCTGTACTGGCTGATGGCGGGATCGAACACCCATGCATCGACGTCGAACAGGTGCGCTTCGAAATGGCTCTCGCCCTTGCCCCACACATAGTCCGCGCGAACGAACACCGGATAGGGCGACACTTCCGGCACCTTCCACATCGCGCGGTCGGCCTGCTCGGTCTGGGTGACTTTCGGCATCACGTTCTCGATCTTGCCGTTCGCGCCGTAACGCAAGACCGCCACGCGCTCCAGCATGCCGCTGCCACCGCCGGAGAACATCCCCGAGAAGAACACCCAGGAGCCGCCCGACGCAATCGGCAACCGTTCGGATCGAGGATCCAGCCCGAACTGGTACTGCACCTGCGTCGAGCCATCGGGAAGCGGCGCGGGCGGCATCTCGAAGCACGGCGCATGGTCGGGGAGTACGCAGAGTTTCACGCCGGACAACGGGAGGCCGTCGTTGTCCGCCCGGCCCTGCGCCTGAGTGAAACGCGGGAATGCAAGTTCGGTGGATGCGGCTTGCACATCCGCGACGCCCATGACAGAAAAGCCCAAGATCACAGTGAGCGTCTTGTCGATCCAGCGCATGCCCCACCCTCTCTCATTTTTTTGAATGACGCAGATTGTCGATGATCTGGCCGGTTATTGCCAAGAATCATCACCGGTTTCATTCCATACGCCGCTTGCGAAGCACGACCTCCAGCATCTCGGCCGGCGCAAGCTCTCGTCCGTCGTACGCTGCGCCGAAATAGGCTTCCGGCCAGAAGATGAGGTCCGAAATGCGGTCATCGCCGGTGTTGACCGACAGACATCGAACCCAGTAGTCGATCAGCGTCTCGTCTCCGCGACACGCGCAGACTGCATCAAGCAACTCCAGAAGCTCCGGCTCCGACAGATCGGTCGGCACGGCATGCCAGTCGATTGCCAGCTGCTTCGCAAATTCGTCGGCACTCATCGAACCAAACGCGCCGAGCACGTCGATTTGATCGATGGCGTTGCCAAGCAATCGGGAAATCTGCTGCAACTTCGCGACGTAGTCGTGTCCGTTCTCGTGCAGCAGGAACACCGCTCTCGTCAACGGCAGCAGCAGCTGAAGCTTGTCGTGGTCGACGGGGTCGCGCAATTCGGCTCGCATGCTTGTTCTGGTTCTGTTGATGCAACGACTATTTGGACCCTGCAATCGCAGCAACGCAGAGCACATGATTGGCGATCTGTTCGCGGCCGTAGATTTGCTCACACTGCATCAATCCCGCATATAGATGGTCGAACGTGGGCATGTCGACCGCCACCTCTTTCAAAGCTTCGTATCCTCGCACGCACCGGTTACGGTCAAGGTAGTAAGTAGTCGGCGAGTGTTTCACACCAGGAAATGCGGGAAAGACTCTCGGCAATTGCTGCGGAGCGATCGGCGAACCCGGCAGAATCGACGACGTGCTTGCGACGAGAAAATCGTCGAAGCGCATCAAGGCGGATACGGCAGCCTGCACGCAAAACTCGGAGGCTTCCTCACGCGACTCGTCAGGGGACGGAGCCGGAAAACTGAAAATCATGCCCAGACCAAAGCGAGGTTTGGGCTGGCCAAAGAATGGCGGTTGAGAAAAGGGAAACTGTGCGGATGCATCGAACGCATACATCACGAGAACCACAAGCAGCAGATATTTTCGCAAGGGCAAGTATTCCGATACGGGACGGGCGTCGAGTCAGCCAGATGCCAACTCGATTCCAGGTACTGCGTGATTTGCCTGAACGCTAACCCACGGACAAGTAAATTCCGGCGCCAGCATCAACGATGAACAAGAGCGCAATGACGAGGCAGGCAGTTCGCCATGGGCCGCGCAGGCGAGTCGCCCCGAAATACACTCCAACCGCGCCGACACAAAGCGTCACGGGCCAGTATTCCATGCCAGTTCCAAGCACGACGAGATAGAAAGGCCAATCAATGGTGATTTCACTCATCGCGGAATGCCCGGTTGCGTGCGTGTCGCGTGCGTTCGCTCATGTCTTGGTTTGAATGACAGCGATCAGTCGCCCGAAGCGCTCCCGTCCGCCTGATGACACACCACCTCGATATTGTGCCCATCCGGCCCGATGACGAACGCCGCGTAGTAATTCGCGTGATAGTGCGGCCGCAGCCCCGGCGCGCCATGGTCCTTCCCGCCTGCCGCCAGCGCCGCGCGATAGAACGCATCGACTTGCTGCCGGTTGTCGGCCACGAACGCGATGTGAAGATGCGCCGGTTTCTCCGTCGTCTGGAACAGGCACAACGAAGGCTTGCCCGGCGGAGAGATCTCGATGCCGTACGACGGCTCGCCCTCGCCCTGCACCACGACGCCAAGCGGTTCAAGTGCGCTCAGGAAAAACGCCTTGCTCGCTGCAAAGTCGGTCACGCCGAATTTGACATGGTCAAACATGACTCCCCCTCGGATAGATGGGTCTGCCGGCACCCGGATGGAATGTGGAAATCACCGCGATGTTGCCATACGTAGCCGTCGCCGGCATCCCCTGCGCGACCGAACAAGAAAGGCCCGACACAGTCGGGCCAACGAGCGGGATATAAGGTCCGTGCAAACGCAGTCGCCGTCAGAACCGGCAGCGGCGGTCTTCATACAAGCCGCGGAGACGACCAACGCCGCAACGGGCCCGATCAACGCGTGCCGCGCAAATGCAGCGTGAACCATTCCACCGCCGCCTGGCTGGTTGCGTCGAAGTGCTCGATATACGGCGTGAAGTGCCCACCCTTGATCATGAGCAGCCGCTTCGGATCCAGCGCACTTCCCCACGCGTTGAGGCAAAGGTCGGTGGGCGTCAGCAGATCCTGGTCGGCCACGATCATCAGCAACGGGGTGGGCGAGATGCGATCGACATATTGGCCCGGCTCGTTCTCGCGCGACAGCTCGGCGCTGCGCAGCGTCACTTCGTTTTTCCAGTTCGGGGCGAACCGCGCTGCCGACTCGGTGAAGAACCGGTATGCATCCGCACCGGCCATCGCACAGGCGGTCGCGGGATCGGCGCTGACAGCCGGCAACATCGCCGGCGCGCCGCCCGCGAATCGCTGCCTACGATCTTCATCGAAGCGAGCCAGCGCCGCCGGCACCAGATCGGAACGCGTACGGCGCAACGCCGATTGATAGCCGCTGATCGTCGGCACCTGCGACACCACGCATTTGACGCGCCGGTCGATCGCCGCGACTTCGAGCACGTGGCCGCCGCTGTAACTGGTGCCCCAGATGCCGATGCGTTCGGCGTCGACGTCCGGGCGGGTGAGCAGATAGCTGATCGCATCGCGATAGCCGCGCTTCTGTTGCACGGGGTCGATCTCCTGCCGCGGGTACCCGTCGCTCGCACCGAAATTCCGGTGATCGTAGAGCAGCACGCCAAAGCCGCCGGCAGCGAACACCTCGGCATAGCGGTCCAGATATTGTTCCTTTACGCCGGAGAAGCCGTGCGCCATCACGATGGCCGGATACGTTGCGGTATCGGCGATGCGCTGCGCCGGCTCGTAGTACCAGCCTCGCAGCGTGGCACCTTCGGACTGGAATTCGATGTCGTGTCGCGTCATGTCGGCTTACCTCGTTCGGTGAGTGATTCGATGACCGACACGATAAGCGTGCGCGCCACGCCCTGCGTTTGCTGGAAAGACGTTTGCTACGCGGAATCGGACAGTTTCGCGTAAGCGCTGGGCGTCATGCCGGCAAACCGGCGAAACACGGTCGAGAAGGCACTCGTGGTTTCGTAGCCGAGTTCGGCCGAGACGGCGATCACGGAGCGGCCCGATGCCAGCAGCGGGCGCGCGGCCGAAATCCGGGCCTGCTGGCGCCACTGGCTGAACGACAGGCCGGTTTCGGCGGTGAACAGTCGGGCCAGGGTCCGGCTCGACGCACCGACTTCATCGGCCCATTCCGTCAGCGTTCGCTGGTCGGCCGGATTCGCCAGAATCGCGTCGCAGACGCGGGCAAGGCGCCGGTCCTGGCCGGACGGCAGCCGCAACGGTTGCTCGGGTGACCACTCGATTTCGGCGAGCATGAGCTGGATGACGAGATCGTCGCGGCCGTCGGGAGGGATGTCGACCGGGAAAGACGACGCACGCACGATCAATTCACGCAGCAGCGGCGACACGTTGACCAGGCTCGGCTGATCCGGGGTTGCCGATCGGTACGCTTGCGGGTCGACGTAGGCGGTACGCATTTCGAGCTGCCCGTGGGCGCACATCGCGTGCGGCAGGTCGGGCGGAATCCAGAGTGCGCGATGCGGCGGGATCATCCAGAGCGACTGGCAGGCGATGACTTCGGCGATGCCGGTCGTCGTGTAGACGAGTTGGGCACGCGGGTGACGGTGCTCTGCGACGACGAAGCCGTCGGGGAAGGCTTTCGGCATGACGGCGGCGATGCCGGGCGCGTGCTGGTAGTCGCGCGGGTCGGTGCTCTTCGTGACGGGTGCGATGCCGGCCCGCTTCGGTGCCGCCGCCGCGTTTTGCCCGATCGCTTTACCGTGGCCGCGCCCTTCGACCTTCATCGCTCGTCCTCTCGTTTGTGCGGAATCGCCCGGTCGTGAGATCCCGGCGAATCGGACAGATGATACGGGAATGTCGAGGCCCGGTAATCCCGGAACGAAGCAGCGAATCGGTGACGGGATCTCGCTGCCGATTCGCTGCGCTGCACACTCGATACGTCGCACTGAACTTCCGGTCTCGCCGGTTTCAGCGGCACGCTTCCGCGATCTTGGAAGTTCGATTCCGCGCTGCTATCGTTGTGCACCTTTTGACGATTTCGGAGCGGAAGATACATGCCCTTGATCCTGCGTCGCGCGATTGCTGCGGATGCCGCAGAGGTGGCTGACGTCTATCTACGGTCGCGCAACACGCTGGCATCGTATGCGCCGCTCGCGCACTCTGAAGCCGCTGTCCGCGATTGGGTGGCCAACCTGCTTGTTCCGTCGGGCAACGTTACCGTCGCCGTGAGCGACAGCCGCATAGTCGGCATGGCCGCACACGTTGTCACTGACGGCGTGGCGTGGCTTGACCAGTTGTATGTGTGCCCTGAATTCCAGCGACAAGGGATCGGGGCTTCCCTCCTGGAATCGGTGAAGTCGCAGACGGTTGGCAAGCTCCAGCTCTACACGTTCCAGATGAATCGCGATGCCGCTGCGTTTTATGAGCGGCACGGGTTCGTTGCGATCGCATACAGCGATGGAAGCAGGAATGAGGAGGGCTGCCCTGACGTCTTGTACTGCTTGACCCGGTAGCACACGAAACGCCCGTCTGCCCTGCGCAGACAATCGCTTCCCCAAGGGCCACCGGCATTGCCCTTGGAGCATGCGCATCAACGTAGCGGCCCACACCCCGCCACCCTTTTGCTCAACGACTGCTCAGCTTGAGTGCCCCTCGTCGGCGACGCGGGCAAGCCACGCCGAGAAGCTCGCCGCAATGCGCTCGCGCCGCGCGTCATCATGCCAGACCCGAATCACTTGTCCGGAGCAACCGCCTTCCGCGGGATCGAGATCGATACACAGGTGATTGCCGCTGCCGTCGTGCGTGAATGGAATCCACTTCAGGTTGTACCAGTCGTCCCCGATGCCTGGATCCGGCTCCGATTCCATACCGTCGAAATCGCCTCCATCGACGAGACCTTTCCAGATACGCCATTGCGCGAGGATCTCGCGCGCGCTCAGCAGCGCATCACTTCCGGAAAATTCATCCCCCGAATCGGCCTGGCCATCGTGAATGCGCAGGCTGTCGACGAATGCGTCAGGCAGCTGCGTTCCCAGCGCAGTCTGCAAGGCTGCGATCGCGTCGTCGGACGCCGGCCCGTTGAGGCCCCCCGGCAGACGTGACGCATCGGCGGCGAAGGCTGCTTCGAGCCGTTGCCATGTTTCGCGAAGATCGATGCCGCGTGCGTCGTCGATATCGCGGGTCGACACGCGGGCGTCGACCACCGGCGACGGTGGTGACGCTGCGTCGACGGATGTCTCCGCCACGGAGCGCGGCGGTTCACTGGCGAGGTCGCGGTCGAGACGCAGGAACAGCACGGACGAACCTGCTGCCATGGGACCTTCCGCAGCGGGGATCGCGACGAGCACATCGGCACGAACGACGCCGCCGATCAGCCCGTCGCTTTCGGACGGCAACAGACGGACGACCAGGTTTCCGTCGACGCCACGATGCAGATTGCCCCATCGCATCGCGTTCAGTCCGGCATCGCGCTCGACGCCGTGGTCGACGATGCCGGACTCCCAATGAGGCCCCGGCGTTGCAGCATGCTCGAGCAAATCGAGCACGCGCGGCATGATCGCGTGCATCAGCATCGCCACTGCGCTCGTGTGGCCCGGCAGGTTGATCAGCGTGGCCTGATCGTAGCTGGTCAGGACCGTCATCCCGCCTTGCGTACCGTCCGGGCGCGTGAGCGTCAGAATGGTTTTCTTCGGCGGCGAGCGATTGTCGCTGCGTCCGAAGTTGAAGCGATCGGCTGGCGTTTGCTCGATGTCGACAGTCGTTTCGTCGTAGGCGTACACCAACGGCATATTCAGCCCCAGATTCCGAAAGGGCGGCACGGCAGGCAGCCCGGCACCGACGATCAGGTCGTAACGCTGCGCGAGCTCGGCCAGTTTCTTCTTGAACGCGTATTCGTTCTGCTGCACCTCAAGCGGCGGCCGTGCCATGTCCGGCGGCTCGATGTACTCGACCGAACCCACCTCGTATCCCCAGCGCTGCAGTACCGCCCGGATGTACGGTCCGCTCGTGTCGGGCCGCTGCCAGCGCTCGCGCGCGGTGCGGGGTACGCACTGCTCATACCCGACGATCACCACGCCAATGCGCGGCCGCTTCGTCACCTCGATGTCGCGTACGCCTGCGGCCGTCAGCGCGATCTGCCGTTCGGCCGTTATCCGGCTGCCCCTGGGCAGGAGCAGGCTGCCTTGCCGAAATTCGCTGCCCGGTGCGATCACATGCTGGCCGGCGGATAGCGGCGCGTGCAGCAGCAGAAACGATCGAGCGCCACGGTACGAAACCTCGAGGTCGCTTTTCGGCACGACGGTGTCGGCATTTTCCGGCAGCGGGAAACAGGGTGGGACATCGACCGCACACTGCGCGCCGATTGCGCGAGCCGCCGGACTGCCGGCCGGCGAGGCCAGCGCGCGCCGGCTGAACTGGAAGTCCAGCTCAGCCGGTGCGCCACGCGTCGCATGCGCGGTATCGGATGCACGCAACGCATAGCCTTCGACCGCAGCAAGCGGAACGGGCGGAACATTCTCGGGGGCGAAAACGTCCGCCGCCGTCACGCGCGTCAGCGCATCCTCGACCGGAATCGTCTCGGATTGCATCGCGCCCGGCACGACCCGTCGGCAGAGCTTGTAGGGCTGGTCGAGCCAGACGGGGAAGTTCTCGTGATCGTTCATGGTGATGGGTGTTGTCATGCCGTGGTTCGAAGGATGCCTGCGAACCGCGGCACAGGTACGGTTATCGTCGCCCGTGGCTTAACGTTTTGCCGCAGGCTGCGGAGAACCGACATCGACGTAAAACTGCTCCTGGTCGAGCACGCGCTGATTCAAATAGAAATTGCCGAGGAAAGCGCCCGCACGTCGATTATCACTCGCATCGATACGCTTGACCGATACTTCCGGATCCCTCGATGCGCCTTCCTCTGTCGAGGCAAACGGATACTCGTCGCAATCGCAATCGGACGGCGTTTCGTCCGGATCACCGGTGAACGTGCACTGGCCAGTGACCGCGCCGAATTTCGCGACGCATTGCTGTTTGGACGTGTCCCGATTGGCCCGCCGGAGTGCTGCGTCGCGGGTGCGTGTCAGCGGCTTGGACGCAAAGGTATCCGGAAAGATCGTGCCATCCCCCATCGGTACGAACTTGCCGGGACGTCCGGCAGCTTGCGCCTCGCGTATATGGATCGCGGATTCGTCGACGTCGGGATTCGTGGCGACGATGGTACGCAGAACGGCCGGTGCGTCCGCGTAGATGCATCCTTGCGAGTTGCTCTTGACGATCGCGACGTCACATCGAATGTTGGGAATATAGCCGGCGCCCGCGTAGGGATTCATGCTTGCGCCGTTCTCGAACGAGTCTCCCGATTTGGCCACCCGGTACTCGAGCGTCGGACTGAACCTGAGCGGATTACCGGATCCCATGTTGGGCGTGATCATCACCGATAGCTCGTTGGACAGCCCGCCAAGGGCGAGCGGCACGCCGGCATTGGCGGCAACCGTACAATCGGAGCCGCATTCGACGATCGGCTTGATCATCAGGCCGGGCGGATTGCCGGACAGGACGCGCGTGCGGAAGCGGAACGTCACCGGCCATGCGAGCTGGTTCGACGGATTGTCGGAATACGCATAGGCATCAATCGCCACTCGGCCGATTTCATTGTTCTGGCCGTCTATCGCGACATAGACGAGCGGCTCGGTTTTCTGGCAGTAACTGGTCCGGCTCAACAGCGCATTCTTGCTCGTTTCGGTCCGGACCGTCGTGCAGACGGGCGAAACGTCCGTGGCGCTTTCCGCGTGGGCAGGCATCGCCGTCGCAAGCACGAGCGCACCGGCAAACAGCCGGCCAAACAGCATTCGATGCATCACATCCCCTCCTGAAAATTCATCAATCGAAATGATTTATTTTGTCGCGGCTCAATTTGAATCTCGATTCGATTGAAAACAAACTGTTATATTTGTCAGGAAGATGTAAATGATATTAACAATACCCTATCTCGATCGTTTCTTTTTCATAAACGATCCAATCCAATTCGACAGTTATTGAATCCTTTTTCGATCTAAGCAGATCTCGACGTGGTTCGCCACGAGGCTGGGCATGGATGGTGTTTTGAGCCCCCGTACGGCGACTCCAGATCAATCGGCTCCAGTTTCCCGAGTGGTCAAATTACTTTGAAACTATCGCATCAACAATTTCATCTGAAGCCGCCAATTTAAAAACGCATCAAGATCCATTTCATTTTCCTTGCAATGACTGGCGAATGATGTAGGCTTGCCGGCGCTGCCATGAACTTCTTGCAAACCCTCTTCGTGGTTCATTTGACCATGCGCAATTTATTAGATCGTTCTGCGTCGAATTCGATTCAATACTCCATTGGCATCCTGCTGATTACAGCCAGCCTTGCCGAAATCGCGCATGCGGCGCCAATCGAGACGTCGTTGCAACGCTCGATCGGGCAGGCGCTCGCATCCCGATCGGCCAGGACGTTGACACTGCCGGCCCGGTCGGACGACAGCCTGGTCGAGGCAATAAAAACCGACGACGCTTCCGGATGGGTATTTGGCACTGCGACACAAATCCTGCGCGAGGATGAATCCGGCGATCCCGTCACGAAGCTGTTCATTGCGCGCAACGTGAATGGCCGATGGATCTCGGGTGTGGAGGGCAGCAGCCAGTTCGGAGAATTGCTCGATGCGGCGCCCCCCACGCTGCTCGCGGCCGACGAGCGGAAAAGTCTGGCGTCGAGACGCGCATCGCTTGCGCCACGATCGGCTGCCTTGCCGCAACCGGGCCTTGCGTTGCCGTGGGAACCGAATGCCGGGTGGTATTGGACGGGCGGTGCACACGGCTGGTCCGGACAAAGCAGGCCGTATAACTCCCTCGATTTCTCGGGCGGCAACGGCCGCGTGCTGGCGGCACGAGACGGCTATCTTTACAAGAGCTGCGAGCGCGACGGCAGCGCCATCGTGAAGGTGGTTCACGACAATGGCTATGCGACGACTTATTACCACATGGTCCGGCTGACGTCGCTGAACAGCGGTACGCGGGTCCGTCAGGGGGACTATCTCGGCAGCGTCGGAAACGGCCTGCCGTGCGGCGGGCAAACGACGGGGCCGCATGTTCACTTTTCATTGAGCAAGGATGGCAATGACGTGTCCGTCAATGGCATGACGATCGGCGGCTGGCAATTCTTCGAAGGCACTTCGCCGTATTCCGGATACGCGGTTCGCAATCAGCGACGCGTCTCTCCGCAGGCATGGCTGGTCAACTACGGGAGCGCGGATTCCGGCGATCCGTCCACGCCCGTCAGCGCGCGTGTGCAGGCACCGGGTCCGGCGAATCTGCGCAGCGCGCCATCATTGTCGGCGCCGGTCGTCGGTTCGCTCGAGAATGGGCGCACCGTGCAGCTCGCTTGCCACCAGTACGGCGATTCCGTGAATGGCAACTGGGGCGCCACACGGCTTTGGTATCGACTCGACTCCAATCAATGGATATCCGACGGATTCGTCTACACGGGCAGCAACGACCCCGTGGTGCCCGAATGCGTGAATTAGCGCAGGTGCACCGGCGTACGCCGGGCCGCCGCACCGCGACAGGGAATACGACGCCTCAACGTTACGTGATGCGCAGAAACATCCCCGCCTTCTCGGGCAACACCGAAGGTTGAAAACCGTAGCGCTCGTAGAACTTCGGTGTCCCGTGATCCGCCATCAGGCTGACATAGGCGGTCGGCGGCGCATGCTCGTGAACGTAGCCCATAAGCGCCCGCATGATCAGGTCGCCCACGCCTTTCTTCTGGTGAGCGGGCAACACCGCGATATCGACGATCTCGAAGAAACAGCCGCCGTCACCGATGACCCGGCCAATTCCGATCGGGACACCATCGCAGTAAGCCACGACGCTAAAGAGTCCATTCTTCAACCCGATCGTCGCGGCCTGTTCCGACTTTCTGCTCAGCCCCGCAGCAACACGAATGCCGATGTAGTCGGATACCGACGGGACTTCCTGTCGAACGACATATTCCATGTGAGCCCTTCAGGTTGACCGTACAGGCCAATGGACCGACCTCGCTATGCATGGGTACACCAACCCTGAACCCGAACGCGCGCATCGGACAAGACCATGACCATCCATCCAGCGAGACAGTAGACCACGGTCGCACATACCCACCGTCCACTGCCTCGCCCACTCCGCGAAGCGCCTTAAAGAATCCGATTCAGCGCATCCGAGAACCGCCCAACCGCCCCATCGACATCATGCAGCTTGTCGAGGCCGAACAGTCCGAGACGGAAGGTCTTGAAATCCTCCCCCTCGTCGCACATCAGCGGCACGCCGGCCGCGATCTGCAACCCAACGTCGGCAAACTTCTTCCCGGATCGAATCCCGTCGTCGTCCGTGTAGCAGACCACGACACCCGGTGCCTCGAAGCCTTCGGCCGCCACGCTC
This sequence comes from Burkholderia sp. HI2714, assembly GCF_002223085.1. Classification (NCBI taxonomy): domain Bacteria; kingdom Pseudomonadati; phylum Pseudomonadota; class Betaproteobacteria; order Burkholderiales; family Burkholderiaceae; genus Burkholderia; species Burkholderia sp. HI2714. The sequence goes on from NZ_NKFM01000056.1 coordinate 71,887, forward strand.
CGGAAACCCTTGTCGGCCAGCAACGCACGAATCCGCTTGCCCAGCTCGAGCTGCTCCTCTTTCACCTTGTCGAAGCCGTACGCCTCGGTTTCCTTCATCACGTCGCGCAGCGTCGCAAGACTGTCCGTAGGCATCGTCGCGTGGTAAGCGAACCCGCCGCCTTCATAGGCTTCCATGATCTGCAGCCACTTGCGCAGATCGCACGCGAAGCTGGTGCTGGTCGTGCCATCGATGCGTTCGCGAGCAAGCGCGCCGAGCATCACCATCGCGCAGCACGGCGACGCGCTCCAGCCCTTCTGCGGCGCGCTGATCAGGATATCGACGCCGCTCGCCTGCATGTCGACCCACACCGTGCCGGACGCGATGCAATCCAGCACGAACATGCCGCCGACCGCATGCACGGCGTCGGACACCGCGCGCAGATACCCGTCGGGCAGCATCATCCCGGACGCGGTTTCGACATGCGGCGCAAAGACCAGATCCGGCTTGTGCGCGTTGATCGCGGCGACCACTTCGTCGATCGGGGCCGGCGCATAGGCGGCCTGCCGTCCCGCTTCGACCGGGCGCGCCTTCAGCACCGTCGTTTCGGACGGAATGCTGCCCATGTCGAAAATCTGCGACCAGCGGAAGCTGAACCAGCCGTTGCGGATGACGAGGCACTTCTTGTTGGTGGCGAACTGCCGCGCGACGGCTTCCATGCCGAACGTCCCGCTGCCGGGGACGATCACGACGGACTTCGCGTTGTAGACCTTCTTCAGCGTGCCGGAGATGTCGCGCATGACGCGCTGAAAGCGCTGCGACATATGGTTGACCGAGCGATCGGTGTACACCACCGAATATTCGAGGAGCCCCTCGCGGTCAACATCGGGAAGTAAACCTGGCATGCTCGCCTCCAGTGAAAGATGAACGATGGAATCTGGGCGAGCAGTGTCCGTGATGCGATACCGCGATGCACCCATGCAATTGCGTTATTTTCTCGACGAAAGCAGATTCTAACGAAGGCCGCGCGCCGCTTGGGGCATATTTTGTCGGCTGTCCGGCGCAGGTATGACGTGGCGCCGCCGCCAGCCGGCGCGCCGCGCTGCAACGGCGCCGCCGCGGCCCCCGGCTGAATCGCCCGCCCGGTGGCCGTCCATGCCGGCCGTTGCAGCGCACGACGCCCGCGAAGCCCTGTTCCACGTATGGATAAATGGCACGTCCGCCGCGTGCCGCCTACCATGTCGGCTCCCCTTCACGACAGAGTCTTCGATGATCCCCAACCGAGCATCATCACGGCAGCCGTCGGCCGATCCCGCGCTTGCCGAGCGCATCGATGCGGTACTGTCCCGCCAACTCGACACGCAACGCCTCGTCGGCGTGGTCGTCCTGGTCGCACGCGACGGCGAACTCGTCTATCGCCGCGCGGCCGGGTTCGCCGATCGCGAAGCCCGCACGCCGATGCAGGAGGACACGCTGTTCAGGCTCGCGTCGGTGACGAAGCCGATCGTCTCGGCGGCCGCCATGGCGCTCGTCGCCCAGCACAAGCTGTCGCTCGACGACGAGGTCACGCGCTGGCTGCCCGAATTCCGTCCGGCGCTGCGTGACGGCAGCGTGCCGGTAATCAAGGTGCGCCACCTGCTCACGCATTCCGCCGGCCTCGGCTATCGCTACGCGGAAGCCGACGCGACCGGCCCGTATGCACGCGCAGGCGTCTCCGACGGGCTCGATGGCGCATCGATCACGCTCGCCGAGAACATGCGCAGGATCGCGAGCGTGCCGTTGCAGTACGCACCCGGTACCGGCTGGAACTATTCACTCTCCATCGACGTCGTTGGGGCAGTGATCGAAGCCGTCAGCGGGCGGCCGCTCGCCGATGCAGTCGATGCGCTCGTGCTCCGCCCGCTCGGCACGCGCGACACGGGATTCGTCGCACGCGACGCCGCGCGGCTCGCGACGCCTTACGTCAACGACACGCCGCGGCCGCACCGGCTCGCCGAGAACGAAGCCGTGCCCATCTACGAAGGCTCCGTCGGCGTGACGTACTCGCCATCGCGCGCGCTCGACCAGGATGCGTTCGCATCAGGCGGCGCCGGGATGGTCGGCACCGCCGGTGATGTGCTGAACGTGCTGGACACGTTGCGCGCGGGTGGCGGCGCCATTCTGCCGGCCGAGCTGGTCGACGAGATGGGCCGCATCCACACCGGCAACCTCGCGTTGCCCGACCTGCCCGGCGCGGGGTACGGGATCGGGTTTTCCGTGTTGCGCGACCCGCGCGCGGCGCTGTCGCCGGAGTCGCCGGGCACGTGGCGCTGGGGCGGCGTCTACGGTCATTCGTGGTTCGTCGACCGCGCACAAGGGCTCACCGTCGTGTCGCTGTCGAACACGCTTTACGAAGGGATGAACGGACCGTACACGCTCGATCTGCGCGACGCGATCTACGGCGTTCGGCTGACCCGCGCAATGTAATTGCACGCGTAACAAAAAAAGCCCGACACAGTCGGGCCAATGAGTTGAGACACAAGGAGAATCCCGCCCACCACACTGGGCGGGTTACGCCGCGCTACACGACGTTCTTTTCGACGATCGGCCGGTTTTCCAGCACCCGCGCCCAGCCGAGCGTCGACAGGTCGAGCGTGTCGTAACGCCCGCCCAGAATGAGTTCACTGACGCCGCGCCCCGTCGCCGGCCCCTGCTGCAGCCCGTGGCCGCTGTAGCCGTTCGCGAACACGACGTTGTCGAGTTCCGGGTGATACCCGATGATCGCGTTGTGGTCGAACACGTTGTACTCGTAGTACCCGGACCAGCAGTTCTCCACGCGCAGCGCCTCGAACGCCGGCACGCGGTTCGCGAGCGTCGGCCAGATCACCTCGTCGAACAGGTCGTGGTCGACTTCGTCGAGCGGGAGGTCGTCCGGGTCGCGGTCCGGGCTCGGCGACGTCCCGCAGATATACGTGCGCCCTTCCGGCCGGAAATACACGCCGGTCGGATCGATCAGCAGCGGGCAATCCGTGAGCTTCGCGGGCGACGACACGTTGAAGATGCTGCGGCGCCGCGCATACACGGGGATGTCGATGCCCATCATCGACGACAGCGTGCGGGTCCACGCGCCTGCCGCGTTGACGAGCGTGTCGCACGCATAGCGTTCGCCGTCGGCCGTGACCACGTGCGTCACCCTGTGGCCGTCGCGCACCACCTCCTTCACATCGGACGGCACATAGCGCGCACCGAGCGCCTGCGCCTTCTTGCGCAGCGCCTGCACGAGCCCGTAGCCGTCGAACCAGCCCTCGCCGCTCACGCCGTACGCCCCCGACACGAGATCGTCGACGTTCAGCCACGGAAACTTCGCGCGCAGCGCATCGCGATCCATCAGCCGGATGTCCGCGCCGAGGCTCGTCTGCAGCGCGTGGTTCTCGCGCAGCGTCGCATCGCCGGCCGGCGTCGCGAGGAACAGGTAGCCGCCTTCGTGCAGGTCGATCGACGGCTGGTGGCCATCCACTTCGAGGCGTTCACCGATCGTGCGCAGGAACTCGATGCCGAACAGCGACATCTCGATCGACAGCGGCGTCGAGAACTGCTGGCGAATCGACGCGGCCGACAACGCCGACGACGATCGCGCATAGGTGGGGTCGCGCTCGATCACGGTCACGGAAACCGTGGGATCGGTGGCGCGCAGGAAATAGGCGATCGAGCTGCCGATCACACCACCGCCGACGATGACGACTTGAGAACTCACGACTGACTCCAGTTGCACAGATTGGGCGCGGCCAGCCGGCCCCGCCCGTGGGTTGTTCGTGCCGCGTCACGCGCGGCGTCGCGCGGGCGGACCGGTGCGGCTGCCACACCGGCGTGCGCCGCGATCGGCACCGATCGCTGATGGCATTTCAGCACGTCCGGCATCGCCGCGAAAGTCCGCGGGCGCGGGTTGCGTTCAATCCGCCGATTGCGTCGTGACGGGCTGCCACGCGGCGTTCTTCACCTCATACAACGTCGAGCTCGGGTTCTTCAGGTCGCCCGTGTTCGTGAACGCGATCGTGCCCGTGATGCCGTCGAAGCGCGTGCCCTTCAGCGCGCCGTTGAAATCGGCCGGTTTCGTCGAGTTCGCCTTCTGCATCGCGTTGATCGCGATCCACGTCGCGTCGTACGCGAACGGCGCATACGCGAGCATGTCGATGCCGTACTTCTGCTTGAATTTCGTTTCGAACGCCTTGCCCTTCGCGAGACGCGCCAGCGGCTGCCCGTATTCCCACACGGACGCGCCTTCCGCCGCGTTGCCGGCCAGCTTGATGAAGTTCGCGTTCATCACACCGCCGCCCGCGAGGAACTGCGCGCGGATGCCGAGCTGGCGCATGCGCTTCACGAGCATCGCGGCCTGTGCGTCGAGCCCGCCGAAGAACACGAGATCGGCGTTGGTGCTCTTGATCTTCGTGAGCTGCGCGCTGAAGTCCACCGCCTTGTCGTTCGTGAATTCGCGCGCGACGATCGTGCCGCCGTTCGCCTTCACCGACTTCTCGAATTCATCGGCTTCGCCCTGGCCGAACGCGGTGCGGTCGTCGATGATCGCGATGCGCTTCGCCTTGGTCACGCTCGCCGCATACGCGCCTGCGTTGCCGGCGTTCTGCGTGTCGGTCGCGATCACGCGGTACACGGTGCCGAGCCCGGCACGCGTGATGTCGGGATTGGTCGCCGACGGCGTGATCATCGGAATGCCGGCCTTCGCGTAGATCTTCGAGGCGGGCAGCGTCGTGCCCGAGTTGAAGTGGCCGATCACGACGGCCACCTGCGCGTCGGCGAGCTGCTGCGCGGCCTGCACGCCGGTGCGCGGATCGCTCTGGTCGTCCTGCGACGCGACGACGAACTTCACGGGCTTGCCGCCCACCGTCGTATGCGCGGCATTCGCTTCGTCGACGGCCATGCGCACGCCGTTCTCGATGTCCTTGCCGTAGGCGGCGCCGCCGCCCGTCAGCGGGCCGGCCACGCCGACCTTGACGACCGTCTCCTGCGCGTGAACCGCGCCCGTCTGGAGCGCGAGGATCGCGGCGGTCAATGCGACGCCGGAAAGCGAACGAATGCGGAACGTCATGACAATCCTTGTTCTGGGGGCCGGGATGCAACGCGCGACTGCCACGCGTCGGCAACCTCCCGCGTGCCGGTCATGTCGTCCGCCACCGGGGCGTCATGCAACGTCCCAACTGGCCGGTCGATCGCCGCGGCTCCGTCTCCGAAGAGCCTTTCATCGCGAAAGAGGTGAATGGATTGTGGGCAGCCAATACCCGTGCAGCAAACGAAATATCGGAACTATGTTGTGAGGATTTGTCATCAAGTTCCGCGTTCGCGGGCGGCCCGCGGCCCGCGCAACGGTGGGCCGCGGGTAAATCGCTCCCGTGGAATGCCGCGCCGGCGCCCGGCCATCAAGGCCGGCCATGGTCATGCCGGCGGCGCATCATCGTTGCAATGACGCCCGGCCGGCCATCGCGACGCCCGCGGCGCCGCGTCATCGGTCAGTGCCGATCGGTGCCCGTCTGCTTGCGCACCGCATCGGCCGCCTCGCCGGCCTGCTCCTGCATCCTGCCGGCCTCTTGTTCAGCGACGCCTTCCGCTTCCGTCTCGCGGTCGCCCGTGACCTTGCCGAGCGCTTCCTTGACCGAACCCTTGACTTGTTTGAGCTTACCTTCGATGCGATTCCTGTCCATGGTCGTCTCCTGCGATGGTTGGGGAGAGCCGACGATGCAACGGCCTGCGCCGCACCGCCGAGTGGACAGGATCGCAAGCGGGCGCCGCGCGCGGCAGATGCGAATGCACCAGCGCCTCTGGTGCATTCGTACCGACAGCGTCAGTCCTTGTCCTTCGCGCCGCCCTTCTCGCCACGCGCGCCGTTCGCTTCGGCCGCACCGACGATCCCGCGTTCGCGCGCCCAGACGATCGCCTCGCCGCGGCTGTGCACGTCGAGCTTCGCGTAGATCGTCGCGACGTGATTGCGCACGGTGTTCGGCGCAAGCCCGAGGCGGCCGGCGATTTCCTTGTCGGCGAGGCCGTGGCACAGCAGGTCGAACACGTCGCGCTCGCGCGCGGTCAGGTCCGACAGCTGGGCGCCCGCATCCGGCGCATTCGCGCGCCGCACGTTCGCGAGCTTTTCGATCAGCGAGCGGCTGAACCACGACGCATCCTGCATCGCCGTTTCGATCGCGTAGACGAGCTCCATCTCCGTGCGCTTGCGATCGCTGATGTCGAGCAGCGCGACGAGCAGGCAGTCGCGCCCGTGAATCGCGACGGGATCGGCCGACACGACGCAATCGCGCACGTCGCCTTCGCGCGTGCGGATCTGCACGTCGGCGTTGCGCACGTTGCCGTCGCGTGCGAGCCGGCCTTCGATGCGCTGCCACGCGCCGCGTTCGGCCCACAGCCCGATCTCGTCCGCGGATTTGCCGAGCAGGTCGTCCTGCGCGTGGCCCGTCATCGCGGCGAACGCGTCGTTCACGTCGAGCAATTCGAAGCGGTCTGCCGTGACGATCGCGGTGGCGACCGGCGCCATCCGGAACGCCGTCGCGAAGCGTTCCTCGCTCTGCCGCAGCGCGCGCTCGGCCTGCTTGCGCGGCTCGAGATCCATGAACGTGAACAGCATGCACGCCTCGTCGTTCATGTCGATCGGCTGCCCGGCGACCACCACGGCCTTCGTGCTGCCGTCCGCGAGCTTCAGCACGGCCTCCATCTGCGGGATCGTCGCGCCTTCGCCGAGCCGCTCGATCGCGAGGTCGCGCCGGTCGGCCTGGTCGAGCACGTCGATCTCGTACACTGAGCGGCCGAGCACGTCTTCACTCGCGTAGCCGGTCATGTCGAGAAAGCCCTGGTTGACCTTCACGTAGCGCAGGTCGTCGAGCCGGCAGATCACGGCCGGCGCCGGGTTCGCATTGAAGGTGCGCTCGAAACGCTCCTCGGCGCTCGCCCATTCGGTCGCGTCGTGCAGCACGAGCGCGAGGCAGTCGGGCTCGCCGGCCGCGTTCGTCAGCACGAGGCTGCGAATGCGGTGAACCCAGCTCACGGTTTCGTCGGCGGCCGATTCGACTTCGACCGTCACGTCGCTGAACTCCTCGCCCGCGATCACGCGATCCATCGGATAGTGGCCGTCACGCACCGGGTGGTTGTTCCGGTAGCGCAGCCGGAAGCGCTCGCGGTAGTCGGTGACGGTCGCGCCGAGCGCCGTCAGCTCGGTCACGCCATGCATCGCGAGCGCGGCTTCGTTTGCCCAGACGATCCGCTGGTCGGGCTCGATCAGGATCACGCCCTCGGTGAGCCCCGCAATGATCTGGTGCAGTTGGCGCCGGTCGGTATGCGACTTCAGCGCCTGTTCGTTTACCTGTTCGTTCATCGAATGGTTGTCCATGTCGTCAGCATGAGCGTCGGCCCGGTTGCCGCTTCGTCGACACGTGCCGGCCCGCGCGTGTGGCGATGATCGCGTGTCGCACCGGTGCACGACAGGCGCAGATGCACTATTCGTCATAGTACATTCGCACGGCCTGCCCTACCGTGCGGTGTCCCGCCGATCCCGGAAGCATCCACCGCGCCTGCCTTCCGCGCGCCGCCCCAAACGGGCCCGCTTCTCCCTCCACGACGCCCCCGTGCAAACGCACTAGCCGATCAGGTGAATTTGCGCGATGTCCGTGCAAGTTTGCATCGGTACGCTGGTACTGCATCGGCGCTCATGCGCTGCCTTCCGACCCGCAGAGGAGAAGCACGATGAAGCTGCATCAGACACCCGATCCGACGCGGCCGGAGCCGGCCCCGGACAATCCGCCCGAACCGTCGCCCGGCACCGATCCGCCGGTCCCGGTACCGCCCGACGTGCCGCGCCCGGACATACCGCCGCGCGAGCCCGGCTACGACACGCCGATCGCCCATTGATCCGGGCACGCGCCGTGCTCGGTCGTCAATCCATTCACCACGCCAATCGAAGGAGAACATCAATGAACAAGACCTCGCACCTTTCGACGCTGCTCGCCGCCAGTGCGGCTTTCCTGCTTTCCGCCGCACCGCTCACGAACGCACAGGCACAGGCCTCGTCTACCGACAGCGGCATGACGGCCGAATCGAACCAGCCTGTCACCGACACGTGGATCACGACCAAGGTGAAAGGGGAACTCGCGACCACGGAGGGCGTGAAGAGCACTGACATCAGCGTGAAGACGGTCGACGGCGTCGTCACGCTCACCGGCGTGCTGCCGACGAAGGTCGCCGTGAAGAAGGCTATCGCCGTCACGCGCGCAGTCAAGGGCGTGAAGCACGTCGACGCATCCGGCCTGAAGGCAAAGGCCTGACCTCCCGGCGCGGCAGCCGCCGCGCTCTTATCCCTGCATGACAAGGAGCACACGATGAACGAGGACAAGATCAAGGGCCAGTGGAAGCAACTCTCCGGCAAGCTGAAGGCCAAGTGGGGCAAGTTGACCGACGACGACCTGAAGGTGGCCGACGGCAATCGCGAGTATCTGACCGGCAAGATCCAGGAGCGTTACGGGATCGCCCGCGATGAAGCCGAGAAGCAGTTGAAGGAATTCGACCGCGAGCTGTAACGCGATAGCGCTTCAATACAACCGCCGCGGCGCCAACGGCGTCGCGGCCATCAGGACGACGACATGGGTAAATACCTGATCGCCTGGCTGCTCGGCGTGCCGGTCGGGCTGCTGCTGCTGTTCTATCTGATCACGCACATCTTCTGACCGTGTCCGCGCGATAAAGCCGAACAATACGACTCGCTTTTCAGGGAGATGACCAATGAAATTCCTTTCCATTTCGGCAGCCTGCATCGCGTTGCTGACCGCTTCGATCCCGGGACATGCAGCAGGATGCCTGAAAGGCGCGGCCGTGGGCGGAGTCGCCGGCCATGTCGCAGGGCACCACGGGGCGATGGGTGCCGCCGCGGGTTGCGCAATCGGCCATCACCACGCAGCAAAGAAAGCCAAGGCGGCAAGCGCGGCAACGGCCGCGTCGCAATGAATGCGTCACGACGACGCCGGTCGACGCTCGTCGGAACGGCCGGCGTTGCGCCGCGTGCGCGATGCCACCGGTCATGACATGACCACCGGATTTACAACAATTTCGCCAATCCAAGGGGAAGATCGTACATGGATATGCATGGCTTGATCGTATGGCTGATCATCGGCGCCATCGCCGGCTGGCTCGCGGGCGTACTCGTCAAGGGCGGAGGTTTCGGCTTGCTCATCGACATCGTTGTCGGCATCGTGGGCGCGGTGATCGGCGGTTGGCTCGCCGGGTTGCTCGGTATCGGCTTCAGCGGGATGCTCGGTTCGATCGTCATCGCGCTCATCGGTGCCGTGATCCTCTTGCTCGTGATCCGCCAGTTCCATCGCGCAACGTGACGGGTCTATTCAGCGCGCCGGACTCACAGCTGGCGTGCGGTGGAAGCGACAAGAAGCGTCTCGTGTCAAATGGACGAGCCCGGCATTCGACACCGGGCTCGCCACACTTAGTGCCCCTTGTAGAGTTCGAGCAACTGGCTCTGCAAGGCCATCATGGCCTTGTCATGCTGCATTTGCAGCTTCGCCATTGCTTCGTTGTGCTCCATTTCCATCGCCATCATCTTTTGCTGAATGCCGATGGCCTGAGTGCGTTGCTCGGGTGTGAGCTTGTCCATCATCATCATGGTCCAGTCGCTGGTATGCGACATGTAGGTGCCGCTGCGACCAATGCCGCCACCGTCCGCCTGTGCCGCACCGGCGACGAGCAGGAACGGAATGGCGCCACACAGCATGAGCTTGCGAATCGGGTTCATCCGGGTTCTCCTGTCAAGAAAGGACGTCGGGAAGCGCCCGTGTCGCATGCACGGGTTTCCTGAGCGTGGGTCATGAACTGCCAGCTGACATCAAGACCTCGTCCAATCAATCGACCAGGTGATCGAGAGGCGTCTCCCTGACAAGTGCTACGACGAATCGGCTGATGAATGATGGTTCGACTGGCGAGACGTTTGTCGTCCCGTACCGGCGGATATGACACGGCTCGATGAGATTTTCGGGGTCGCGTAATCCCGCGCCGGCCGTGGCGTCCACGACGGCCCACACCCGAAATGGCAAACGCCCTGCATTCGCAGGGCGCTTCAGGCCGCGGTGCATGCGTGCGCCGGCCAATCGGTCGCGGCCGGCGCAGCCCCCCGCTTTCCTTTCGTTACTTCGCCGCGTTCGCCGTCATCTTGAAGATGCCCTGCGCGTTGCCCGCATCGAAACGCAGGTCGGTCACCCAGCGGCGCGCCGCCTGATCGAACGTGCGCTTGCGCGTGATGAACTCGTAGAACGAACCCGGCACGTTGCGCTTCACCGTGCCGCCGTCGCGCGTGCGGAATTCGCGCTCGACGGTATCCGCGCGATACGCGGTCTGGAACACGCGGCCCGAGCGCGAGCGTTCGACTTCCGGCTTCATCGGCCGGCCCTTCGCCTTCTCGTCGTCGGACAGCTTGAACACGTCGGCGACGCGGTCGGTCGCGTGATTGAACGCATTGCCTTCGGTCGCGATCCACGCCATTTCCGCCGATTCCATCAGCAGCGTCTCGTAGTCGAGTTCGTTCGGCACGTCGTGCTGGCGTGCGAACGCGCCGACGATCTCCGGCAGCAGCGCATGCGCGGCCTCCAGCGACAGCCAGCCTTCGCGCTCCACTTCCCACAGCAGCGCGACGGCCGCCGGCGACAGCGGGTCGCGCGACGTGCTCACGACGTTCGTCACGGCCTGCTGGAATTCCTTCGAGAAACGTTCCGGATGCAGCTCGCTGACGAAGAACTGCGCGATTTCGTCCGGTGCGTCTTCATGCGCATACGCGCGGCCCGTCATGCCGAGCTTGTCGAGCGGGTAACGGCCGTTCAGGCGGAAGCCCAGCGGACGCAGGATGCGCGTGAACGCGGCCTCGCCCGGCGGCAGCGCGCCGGTGTGCGGCCAGCGCACCGTGCGCAGCGCGCCGTGGTCGAAATAGACCGAGCCGCCGCTTTCGATCGCGTCGGCCGTATACGCACGGCCGTTCGCCGAACGTTCGAGCAACCCTTCGAACAGCGCCATGTTCATCGCCTGCGCGATTTCCGCGCGCGTCACGACGCCGTCTTCCCATTCTTCGAGGATGGCCGGCATGTTCAGGGTCGAGAACAGGGCGTCGGTCTTCGCCTGTCCCAGCAACTTCGTCAGCAAGCTCTCGATATTCGGATTGCGCATCAGGATTCTCGTCTCGGGGGACCGCCGGCAAACGTGCCGGCAACTCGTCGGCCGGCCGCCCCACGGGCGCCTGACCTTGCGTGGGGAGCATTATTCAAAGGGTTGCAGCCGGGCGTAAAGCGAGATTAAATTGATATGTGATGAGTTTTTGGAATTATTGGCCGTTCGTTGCCCGCCCTTCGCGCTCACGCTGCGGGAGCCCCGTTCGTCAGACAAATCGAGCATCATGCGTAAATTCAAGATTCCCAACATGGGCGCGCTCGTGGCTTTCGAAGCCGCCGCGCGCCACGAAAGCTTCACGCACGCGGCCAAGGAGCTGTTCCTGACCGAAAGCGCGGTTTCGCGCCAGATCGCGACGCTCGAAGCGAGCCTCGGCGTGCGGCTGTTCGCCCGCGTGAAGCAGCGTGTCGTGCTGACGCGCGCCGGCAAGCTGTACGGCACGCAGGTGCGGCGCGCGCTGGAGGCGCTCGACCGCGACACGCTGTCGATCATCGCGCACGGCAGCGGCGGCGGCTACCTGGAGCTGGCGGTGCTGCCGACCTTCGCGTCGCACTGGCTGATCCCGCGCATCAAGAGCTTCTACGACCACACGCCCGACGTGCGCGTGAACATGGGCAGCCGCACCGACCTGTTCTCGTTCGAGGACACTCACTTCGAGGCCGCGATCCACTACGGCAAGCCGACCTGGCCCGGCACGTCGTCCGACTACCTGTTCGGCGAGGAAGTCGTGCCGATCTGCTCGCCGGCGTTGCTCGACGGGCCCGTGCACAGCGTCGAGGATCTGCTCGCCTACCCGCTGCTGCACTCGACGACGCGCCCCGGCGCATGGGCGCAGTGGTTCGAGACGCACGGCGTCGAGGACATCCGCACGATGCAGGGCGTGCGCTACGAGCTGCACACGATGCTGATCAGCGCGGCCGCGGCCGGGCTCGGCATCGCGCTCGTGCCGAAGTTCTTCGTCGAGGAACAGTTGCAGCAGCTCGGGCTGGTGGTGCCGTGCGACGCGGCGACGGTCGGCGATTCCGCGTACTACCTCGTGTATCCGACGGAGTTCAGCCACAGCAAGCCGCTGGAGCTGTTTCGCGGCTGGCTGCTCGAGCAGGCGAGCGCGTATGCGGCGCCCGGTTTCGACGCGGATGGCGGCGATCTGGTGGACGACGAGGACGTCGAGTAACGGCGCGGTCGCGCCAGCCTCATGGCGCGGCGGCCTCGCACGCGTATCGCGTCGGCTGGCTGGCCTTCACCACCTTCACCAGCCGCGCGTGATCGGGCTCTTCCAGCCCTGGGCACACGGTTTCCAGATCGCGGATCACGACCGTTGCACGCCCGTCGAAGCGGCATACGCCAACGGGCTGCGCGGCGGGCAGCCGCAGGCTGCGCCGTGCATCGCGCTGGTTCGTGAACCGGATCACACCCGCGCGTTGCGAACGGTCCGGCAGGCGCCGCGCCGATGCGTCGTCCTCCTCGAACCACACGTCCTCCCCGCTCTCTTCGTCGCCGTAATCGACTAAGTAACGGCCCGACAACGTGATCGCACGGCCGACGTACACCGAATGGCATTCGGGTTCGGCGTCGGCCGGGATCGTCTGCGCGTGCGCCGCGGCCGTGCCGCAAGCCAGCCACCACACCGCGCACAGCACGCTGGCTCGGACAATCAGGCTCGACATATCAATCGATTGGCGGATCATGGGCAGTGAGGTGCGGGTCGTCGTGACGAAGACCCGCATTGTCATCCGGCGTAGGCATCACGTGCATTACATGTGCCACTTCACCGTGGCGGTCAGCGTGCGCGGATCGCCGGGCATGTTGTACAGGTCCGCGTTGCCGTGCGCGGCGATGAAGTAGCGGCGATTGAACAGGTTGTCGAGCGTGAGCGTCACGTCGACCTTCTTGCTGCGATAGCCGGCGCCGAGGTTGAACACGGTGAACGACGGCAGCGTGACGAGATCGCTCGCCGACGTGTAGCGCGCCGACTGGAACTGCATGCCGGCCGCCGCGTAGAAGCCGTACGGCAGCTCCCGCTTCACCCACAGGTTCGCGCTATGGCGCGGCATCAGCCCCGGTGTATTGCTCGACACCGCGACACCGGCCGCCGTCGATTGCGCGGAACCGTCGACCGTCCCGTTCAGGTACGCGTAGCCCGCATACACCGACCACTTCGGCGCGATCTCGCCGGTGAAGCCCAGCTCCATCCCGTGCACGTGCTGCGTGCCGATCGGCAGCGCATAGCCGGGATTCGCCGGGTCGCCGATCTGCTGGTTGGTCTGCCGCATGTCGAACAGCGCGACGCTGGCCGTCGCCTTGCCGCCGAGGTCGAAGCGCGAGCCGACTTCATACGCGGTGGTCTTCTGCGGCGCGAGCGCGGCGCCGTTCGAGAACGCGCCGGAGCTGATCAGCGTATCGGCCAGCGGCGAGAACGATTGGCTGAACGACCCGTACAGCGTCAGCCAGTCGAGCGGTTCGTAGATCAGGCCGACGCGCGGGCTCCACGCGTGATCGGTGCGATCGAGGTTGACGTTCGACGACGTGTAGTCGTGGCGGATCTGGTTCAGGTAGTCAAAGCGCAGCCCCGCGAGCACTTTCCAGTGCTCGGTCAGCGAGATCAGGTCCTGCGCATAGACACCCGCGAGGCCGACGACGGTCGACGCGTTCGTCTTTGCCCGTGCGCCGGTCGGCACGCCGGGCAGCACCACTTGCTGCGGATTGAAGAGATCGTAGGTCGCGACCTTCGACACGCTGTAGATCGTGTCGAACTTCTGCTGCTGCGACAGTTCGAGCCCATACAGCAGTTCGTGGCGCATGCCGAACAGCGACGTCTTCTGCGTGAGCTCGAACAGGCCGTCGATGCCGTGGTCGGTGCGCTGGCGCGTCGACTGGTCGAGCGTCACGACCGGGTGCGCGGCCGTCTTGATCGGCTCGTACGTGACGTAGTTCTTGCGTTCGAGCGAGAAGTCGTACGCGCGGATCGCGCCATGGAACGACAGCGAATCGTTGAAGCGATGATCGAGCGACACCGTCGCGCTCTTCGCGGAGACGTCGTTGTACGAGCTGTTCGCCGCGTCGGCCGAGCTGTAGACCGTGTTGATCGGCACGTCGACCGGCCGGCCGAGATACGCGGGCAGCCCCTGGTCGGACGTGCGGCGGTCGTGCAGGTAGTCGAATTCGACGTTCAGCACCGTGTTGCTGTCGAGCTTGAACTGCGCGGACGGCGCGATCGCCTGGCGGTTGAGCTGGAACTGGTCGCGGAAGCTGTTCGAGTTTTCGGCCGCGCCGGTGATCCGGAAACGCGCCGCGTCGTTCGCATTCCAGCCGAGGTCGAATTCGCCGCGCCGCTCGCCGCGCGTGCCGAGCGTCACGCCGACGTCGCGCACCGGGTTCGCCTCCGGCCGCTTCAACACGCGATTCACGATGCCGCCCGCCGAGCCTCGCCCGTACAGCACGGCCGCCGGCCCCTTCAGCACTTCGACGTGATCGACGTTCGACAGGTCGCGATAGTAGAGCGCATCGTCGCGGATGCCGTCGACGTACTGGTCCGTGATGCTGTTGAAGCCGCGGATCGTGATCTGGTCGCGCTGGCCGTCGCCGACCGAGAAGCCGACGCCCGGCACGTTGCGCAGCGCATCCTGCATCGACGTCGCGTTCTGGTCCTCGATCACCGCGTGCGGCACGACGTTCACCGTCTGCGGTACGTCCATCAGCGACATGTCGGTCTTGGTCGCCGCGCGCGAGTGGCCGCCGTCGTACGACGCATGCTCGGCGGTCGCCTTGACCGAGATCGCGGGCAAGGTCGCCGCGGCGTCGCTCGCCTGTGCGAAGGAGGTGCGTGCGCCGGCCAGCGACGTGGCGATCAGCAGCGCATGGCAAGCGCTCTTGTTGAGTTTCATCGTTGAAGTAGAGGCTGAGGGAAAACGGCGAACGGAAACGCATCCGGCCAACGCGCGAACCACGCTGTGAATCGGCGGGCGAAATCCTTTCCGTAAAAAGCAGCGGCGCGCGAGGGATCGCCTCGTCGCGCTGGCGAGCCGGTGAACGGCCGGCGCGGGTTGCGGCCGGCCGGCAGGAGCGGCACGAAAGCAGTCGCGACGCTCCGTCACGGCGCGTAACGGAGCGAAATATTAAACGAGAATGATTCGTGTTTTTAGTTAATTTTTAACGTGTCGCCTGCCCGCAACGTGCATGCGCATGGCGCTCTGCATTCCTGACGAATGCCTTTCTGTTTCACGCTTTAACGCGACTTTGCGTAACGAAAACGAAAGAATTCCATCAGCCGCATCGGGCGATGAAGGGCCAGGCAATAGGCGGGATTCGGGAGACGACGACGAAAGGACTGGAGAGGATGACAAAACATCCGGCGAAGCGGACGGCGCGCATTCGAAGTCCGGTGCGCGCCGGACCGGGCAACCCCGACCCGGCGCTCCGGGCAGCCGACCTCGCATCGGCAGCGCGGCGGACCTTCTTCCGTTCTTCACTACATATGCTCTCAGGCTCACTTCATTTTTTTTCTTCACCGCGCCGGGCCATTATCCGCTGAAACCAGCCCGTTTGAAACGTTTGCGAGCGCTGTTGGCGGCTTATACCAAGCATTCGGCAACAGTCTTTCTGAATGCTTACGATGCATGCGGCGCGATTCGGCAATTCTTGCATTCACGCCGGCGTTCCTTTTTAATGGAACTGGTTCCAATTATTGAATCGGCCATGGTCAGGCGTGACGTGTCGTCGTCCGCGCGTCATGATGCCGATTCAGGATCGAGGATCTCCCAGCTCAGGATTCGCATCGCCCGTCCTTCCCGGACACCCCGTCAAACGAGACCGTCATGCCCGATTCCGCCTCCCTGCAGCAGCTGTTTCCCGCCTTTCAGGACATCCCCGCCGAGTACCGGCTCACTTCGCCGATTCACCAGCGCGTGTCGCTCGTCGACGGCGCGTTGCGGCCGTGGGACGGCGCGACCAAGACCGTGCTGTCGCCCGTGTGCGTGCGCCAGGCTGACGGCAGCGTCGAGCAGGTCGAGATCGGCAGCTACCCGGTGATGGGCGAAACGGAAAGCGACGCGGCGCTCGACGCCGCGGTGCGCGCGTACGATGCCGGCCGCGGCGAGTGGCCGACGATGAAGGTCGAGCAGCGCATCGCGTGCATGCAGGACTTCATCAAGCGGATGGTCGCGCAGCGTGAACTGGTGGTGAACCTGATCATGTGGGAAATCGGCAAGAGCCTCGCCGATTCGCAGAAGGAGTTCGACCGCACCGTCACGTACATGACGCAGACGATCGACGCGCTGAAGGAGCTCGACAACGCGAATTCGCGCTTCGTGATCGCCGAAGGCACGATCGGCCAGATCCGCCGCACGCCGCTCGGCGTCGTGCTGTGCATGGGCCCGTACAACTACCCGCTGAACGAGACCTTCGCGACGCTGATCCCCGCGCTGCTGATGGGCAACACCGTCGTGTTCAAGCCGCCGCAGTACGGCACGCTGCTGTTCGAGCCGCTGCTCGAAGCGTTCCGCGACGCGTTCCCGAAAGGCGTGATCAACACGATCTATGCGCCGGGCGCGGTGGTCGTGCCGCACATGCTCGCGTCGGGCAAGATCAACGTGCTCGCGCTGATCGGGTCGAGCAAGGTGGCCGACCACCTGAAGAAGCAGCACCCGAAGTCGCACCGGCTGCGCGCGATCCTCGGCCTCGACGCGAAGAACGCGGCGATCGTGCTGCCCGACGCCGATCTCGACCTCACCGTGAAGGAATGCCTGCTCGGCGCGCTGTCGTTCAACGGCCAGCGCTGCACCGCGCTGAAGATGCTGCTCGTGCATCGTTCGATCGTCGACGAATTCCTGAAGCGCTTCACCGCCGCGCTCGAACAGCTGAAGATCGGCATGCCGTGGGAGAAAGGCGTGAGCATCACGCCGCTGCCGGGCATGCATCGCACGGCCTACATGACGGATGCGATCGACGACGCGAAGGCCAAGGGCGCGCAGGTCGTCAACCATTCGGGCGGCGAGTTCAGCAAGACGCTGTTCTATCCGGCCGTCGTGTACCCGGTGTCGGAAGGGATGAAGCTGTACCGCGAGGAACAGTTCGGGCCGATCATTCCGGTGGCGACGTTCGACGACGTGGACACCGCGCTCGATTACGTGACGACGTCGGATCACGGCCAGCAGGTCAGCATCTTCGGTTCCGACCCGGCGCAGATCGGCGCGCTCGTCGATCCGCTCGTGAACCAGGTGTGCCGCGTGAACATCAACTGCCAGTGCCAGCGCGGGCCCGACGTGTTCCCGTTCGCGGGGCGCAAGGATTCGGCGGAAGGCACGCTGTCGGTAAGCGACGCGCTGCGCGCGTTCTCGATCCGCTCGATGGTCGCGGCGAAGCAGACCGACAGCAGCAAGCAGCTGCTCGATTCGATCGTGTCGGATCACCACTCGAAGTTCATCAATACGGGCTTTATTTTCTGAAGCGGCTCTGATTCGGGTGCCCTCCGCCGCGCGTCGGTGCGGCGGAGTCATCGGGTTGAGTGCGCGCCCCACCTCGTCCGCCTCCGGTCAGATCGCACCAGGCCTCGCGCGCAGACTGTTCAGCAGTGTGTCCCATACTTGCAACGCGCCCGCTTCGTCGACCGGCGACGTGGCCTTCTCCGGTGGCAAGTCGTCACGCGCGGGGGCGCCCAACAGCAGTTCGACCGATGCATGCGGCTGCTCCACCGTCGCTGGATTCCCCGGCGCGAGCAGGTAGAAGCGATAGACCGTGACCGCGCCATCCCTGAGCGCAAACAGCACCTCCTCCGCGTCCATGCCGGCGACCTGCCGTTTGCCTTGGCGCAGGATGCTGTAGCGTCCCGGCATGCGATTGAGTGTCGCGCGCAGATTGCGGGTGAGCGGTTGCTCCAGATCTACGTCCACCGCATCCCGCAGCTTGATCACAAGCAGCGCCGGTCGGCCCGGCATCAACGCGAACGACTGGCTGACCTCTTCCGAGTAGGTCGACGGGCCCGTGACGATGCCACCATCGAAACAGAAACCCGATTGCGTCGGCACGGTCCAGTTGTCGCGTACCTTGATGCGGCGGTAGGTGTCGTCATAGATGCTTTCGGCGCGGTCCAGCACATCCGCACCGATCAAGCTCGTCGTCCGGATGAGCGTGCGGTTCGCGAACAGATAGCCTTCCGTATAGAACGGCAAGGCGACAGCTTTCACCACCGCATCGTTGAAGACGAAAACCCGTGAGTGCGACACAGGAGAGAAGGCCTTTTCCAGCGACATGCGTCCCGTCTGCTCCTGCAGATCGACGGGATTCACCCGCTGTTTAGTGCGCAGTTCTTTCTCCCGCGCCGCGACTTTGGCGCCGTAGTCCTCCACTGACACGTCGTGCGTCGTCACCAGCTTTTCACCGCGGTATTCGTAAAGCTCGTTCGAGATCTCGCTCGAGACAGGCCGGTCGAACATCAGGCGACCGATGCACCACGGACGCAATTCCGATAACAGCGGATTGTTCATCCCGGGTTCCACGGAATACGCAAACGAGCAGGCACACAGCCCCGCCAGCAAGAGCAGTGAACAAACGAAACGCACCATCACGATCCTCCCCGCACATCGATATCTTTCATGATCTGCGCCATCTTGCCGAGAAGCACCCGGCGCGTCCATGTTCGGCGCGAAGAAAGCCTCGTCACCGTTGTCTTTCGTGACGATAGGCGAACCCATGATGCCCGATATGACAATCCTGGGGATCATGGGGTGCAGATCTTGACGTTCGTCGATGGGGGCTGCAAGTTCCGAAGCGGGCCGTTCGTGAGAAAGCCGCTGCACGCGCCGGTGCAGCGGCTTTTTTGCACCCGTGCGTGATTACGCCCGAATCGGGAACGTCAACGCGTCGAGATCGAGCGGGCCGCCCGTCAGCTGAACCGGGCCTTCATCGCCGATCAGCACCGTATCGGAATGACGGAAGCCGCCGACACCCTCGATATAGATGCCCGGCTCGATCGTCAGGCACATCCCCTTCTCGATCGGCCGGTCGTAGCCTTCGGCAAAGAACGGCGCCTCGTGCGCGGTGACACCCATCCCGTGCCCGGTCCGGTGCAGCATCCGGTCGCCCATTCCCGCGCGACGGAAATAGTCGTTGACCTTGCGATCGACGTCGCTCAGCAGCGCGCCCGGCATCGCCGCGTCGAACGCGAGCCGCCGCCCTTCCGACATCACGTCGAACGCGCGCCGTGCCGCGTCGGGCACGTGGCCAAGGAAGAAAGTCCGCTCGACTTCCGCGCCGTAGCCGTTCATCACTGCATTGACGATCGACACGTGCGGGCCGCCCTCTTCCATCCGCATGTCGATGTTGCTGAAGTTGTGCGGATCGTGCGACACGCTGCCCGGCTGGAACACCGCGACGATCCGCGTGGCCAACGGGTTCAGCGTCGGATCGTCGGCCAGCAGCCGCTGCATGATGAAGCCGCGAATGCGCGACGACATCTCCGCCATCCCGAGGCCCGGGCGTGCTTCGCTCAGCAGCAGGTTGTGCGCGTCGGTGGCGATCCCGCACGCATACACGTGGCGGCCGATCTCGTAGTCGGACTTGATCATCCGCACGTCGTCGATGATGTCGATGCATACACGCTCGCCCGGCGTCTGCGCATAGACCTGCAACGGACACACCGACTCGACCCCGACACGTTCGCCCGCCCCGAACAGCGCCTTGAACCGGTCGCTCCATTCGCGCCCGGCCGGCGCCGGAAATTCGAAATACGGAATCAGCTCGAGTTCGCCGATCGAGCGCGTCCGCACATGCGGCTGCTCTAGCTGCGGCACGACGAACTGCGGCGGGCCGCTGCGCGAAATGACCAGCACGAACGGCCGCTCGTGGACGATGTTCGCGAAGTTCGTCAGGTAGTAGATGTTGTCCGGCGAGAACGCCACATAGCGATCGAGGCCGGCTTCCGCCATGCGCGCGCGCACGCGGTCGAGGCGTCCTTTGAGTTCCGCCTCGCTGGGCGGTGCGAAAGTGGGTGTGAACTTCATGCGTGATTTCTCCTGTTGAGAGTGACGGGACGGCCGATCATTTCCACGCCTCCATATATCGACATTTCATTCGTTATCCTCTATTTCAGCGATACGGGTCGAAACCGAATCCGGCTCGCTTATTCGCTCGGCATGCGTCGAAACCCGAGCAGCGCGACCAGGCTCACGACCGACATCGCGACGATGTACAGCGCCGGCGACGCCTTGTTGTGCGTGGTCGCGATCAGCCACGTGACGATCAGCGGGGAAAAACCGCCGAAGACCGTCGTCGGGATGTTGTACGACACCGCGAGTCCGGTGCTGCGCACCGCGGCCGGAAACGCGCGCGCGGCCAGCGCGGGCACCAGCCCGACGAGCACGCCCATCGGCGCGGCGGCAGCGGCCTGCATGATCAGCAGGTTGCGCAGCGAAGGGCTCGCGATGACCCACATATAGAGCGGCAGCGTGATCGCGGACAGCACGACGATCGCGGCGGCGACCATCGCGACCGGCCGGCGCCAGACGTCGCCGAGCAGGCCCGCGAGCGGCGCGATCGCGACCATCACGATGCCGGCGACGGTCGTGCTCATGAACGGCGCGGACATCGGCAACCCGAGCTGCTTCACCGCGAACGTCGGCATGTAGATCAGGACCATGTAGAACGCGGCCGTACTGACGATCGTCACGCCGCTCGCCGCGAGGAACGACGCGAGGTGCTCGCCGAACAGGCGCTTGAGCACCTGCGCGACCGGCAGCGCTTCGCCGTGCACGAACGCGTCGGTTTCCGACACGCTCCTGCGGATGTAGAAGCCGACCGGGCCGATCAGCAGGCCGACCACGAACGGCACGCGCCAACCCCAGCTTTCGAGCTGATGCGGGCTGAGCGACGTCGTCAGGATCGTGCCGATCGTGCCGCCCAGCACGATGGCCAGCATCGTGCTCGACATCTGCAGGCTGACGAAGAAATGGCGTCGATGCGGCGGTGCCTTTTCCGCGAGGAACGCGACGGTGCTGCCGAACTCGCCCGACGCCGCGAAGCCCTGCACGAGCCGCGCCAGCACGAGAATCGTGGCGCCGAGCCAGCCGGCCTGCGCATACGGCGGCGCCACCGCGATCGCGGCCGTGCCGGCCAGCATCAGCCAGATCGTGACGGACATCGCCGCCTTGCGGCCGTACCGGTCGCCGTACAGCCCGAGCACGACACTGCCGAGCGGCCGCACGACGAACCCCACGCCGAAGGTCGCCGTCGCGAGCAACAGCGACCCGACTGGCCCGGCCACCGGGAAAAACAGCTTCGCGATCACGCTGGCGAAATAGCCGTAGATCACGAAGTCGAACCATTCGAGCGCGTTGCCTGCCGCGGCCGCCGCGACGTCGCGCATCGTGCCTGCCCGTGCAGACGGCTGCGGCGCAGCCGAACGGCGATCGAGCGCGATGGCGCCCGCCGGATTCACTACATCCTCTTTCATCGTTTGTCTCCTCCCGCTGCTGGCTGCAGTGGTTTCGTGCTCATGTTCGATGCGCACCGTTACCGCGTCCAACGGATTTCCGGAATATGATCATCACCAACGTGAATAACGGTGCGAGCGCGGCGCGCGACTTCGTCGCGGCGTCGGCCGGCTTTCCGCAAGGGCAAACGCGACCTTGCGCGAACGGCCCGCGGCCCGGACACTGGCCGCCACGATGTTCCGGCTCCCGACGCCACGCGCGGGATGCCGGCACCCGAATGGGAGATGTGCGATGAAGGATGTGTTCCGTCAGCTCGACCTCAACCTGCTGCCCGTGTTCGCGGCATTGATGGCCGAAGGCAACGTCACGCGCGCCGCCGAACGGCTGGCGCTTTCACAGTCGGCGGTCAGCAATGCGCTGCGCAGGCT
Source organism: Burkholderia sp. HI2714 (assembly GCF_002223085.1). NCBI lineage: Bacteria > Pseudomonadati > Pseudomonadota > Betaproteobacteria > Burkholderiales > Burkholderiaceae > Burkholderia > Burkholderia sp. HI2714. The sequence continues at coordinate 93,917 of NZ_NKFM01000056.1, forward strand.
GCGCGAATCGCTCGGCGACGTGCTGTTCGAGAAGACCGTCACGGGTGTGCGGCCGACCGCGCGGGCGCGCGAGCTGTGGTCGGCGGTCCAGCCGCACTTCGACGCATTGAAGCAGGCGATCTCGCCGGACCAGTTCGACCCGCAAGCGCATCGGGGCACCTTCACAATCGCGATGTCGGACTACTCGGTCGAGCGCATCATGCCGCGCCTCGCGCAGTACATGGGCACGCATGCGCCATCGATGCGGATCGAGCTCACGCCGTTCAGCGTCGCCGACTTGCCGGCCATGTTCGACCGCGGCGGCGTCGACCTCGCGATCGGCGGCTATCTGAACGACTCGAGCCCGAGCAGCGGCGTGCGCACGCACGAGATGTGGCCGATCCACTGGAGTTGCCTGATGCGCAAGGATCACCCGCTCGCGAAGGGGCCGCTCACGCTGAAGCGCTTTCTCGCGGCGCGGCATCTCGACGTCGGGTTTTCCGGCATGCGGGTGCCGGTGTACGACAGCCTGCTTTCCGCGCACGGCCTGCAGCGCAATCTCGTCCTCACGCTGAATGCGTACTCGCCCGCGCTGGCGATCATCCGGGAGTCGGATTTCATCGGCGTGCTACCGACCACGCTGCTCGATCTGTCGATCCACGAAAAGGAACTGGTGTCGCGGCAACCGCCGGTGCGCATGCCGGCGCGGCCTTACTGCGTGATCTGGCATCAGCGCTGGGACAGCCATCCCGCGCACCGCTGGCTCCGGCAGACGATCGTGTCGCTGTTCACGCGTCCGGCGGAGCAGCCGGGTAACGCCACCCGCTCGACGGCCCGGCGCGCCGCCCGCTAGATATGCGGGCGTGCCGCGTCAGACGTTCGACACCAGCAGCCGGATCCCCGCCACGCCGAACACGACGGCGAGACACGCTTCCATCGCGCGCCGGCCGCGCACGTACAGCCGGCGCGCGCCGTCCATCGAGAACACGAGCGCATAGCCGCCGAACACCAGGCACCCGATCACGATGCAGCCCGGCACGACGCCGCCGTGCGACGCACCCGCGCCGTTCGACGACAGCGCGACGATCGACACCCACACGAGGATCGCTTTCGGATTGGTCAGATGCAGCATCGCGCCGCGTACAAAGAAGCGCGACAGCCGCTGCTCGCCCGCTGCGTTCAGCGATGCCGCCGCCTTGCCCGACCACGCCGTGCGCCCCGACTTGAACGCGAGCCACAGCAGGTACAGCCCGCCGAAGAGCTTGATCGCGACCAGCAGCTTCGACCACGCGAGCAGCGCGGCCGACACACCGAGCGCCGCCTTGCGGCCCTGGTTCGCGGCGACCGACATGATCGCGAGGTTGCTCGGCCCGGGGCTGGCCGTCCCGATGAAATAGGCCGTGTAGGCCAGCAGCAGGTTGGCCGAGAAAAAGGCGTGGACGCTCATGTCGAACCTCGCAGGGATGATCAGAGGATTGTTGGCAAACGCGCGCCGTCTGCCCATGGACAATTGCTCGACAATTCGCTGGGCCAGTTGGACGGGGCGCGCAACCGGATCGCCATCGGCAAAATCCGTCTCGGATTTGAAACATCCGTCACATTCGCCGGTGGCTTTCGCCGGGCATGGCGGACATCCCGTTCCCCCGCTTCCGGCGGGCCGAACGCTTGACCGGTGCAGGCGGCACGCGTGGGCCGGTCCGTTTCGTCAGACTGCCGGGGAACGCGCCACGCAATTTCTCCCGGCGTTACGTTACATGCGTGAAGCATTTCGCCTCGGCGAGCCGCTCCGCGCACTCGATCTGCATCGCGCCGCCCCGGTAGACCGCCTCCTCGGTCCCTTCCCCCACCCAGTACCGGCGGGACTCTCCGCCCTCGTCGCATCGCCGCTCAACAATACTCAACAATCGTCTCGCGCCGCTGGTACGAAACCTGCGTCCCGTTCGGGTGACCACCGCGCCGATCACCGCGCGGACACGAACCCACCGTCGGGCGCATCCAGCGGATACACCCGAACGATCCGAGCAAGTGACGAGGCCCTTCATGGATGCGCTGCCCAATTCGTCCGACACGTCGTTCCAGCTCTTTCTCGCGAAGCTGCTCGAACAGCCGTTGCCCGACTGGACCGAAAAACAGCAGATGGAACTCGAGATGGCACGCTCGTTGTCCACCGAAATGGTTCACCTCGCCGAGGACATGCGCGGCCGCACGCCCGATCTCGCGCGCTGCCTCGTGCTGCTCCGCTACGCGAAAGTGCTCGACTTCATGCTGACGTCGCTCGCCGCGCACCGCGACATTCATCCGCAGACGCTGCGCACGCTGTTCCGGCTCGCGAACCTGAAAGTCGACGATGCGTATCCGGCCTGAGCCGGCGCCATGCATCGGCTGCCGCGGGCGTCACGCACGGCCACGGCGGCCCTTCCCGATTCGCGGCACGCGCATGCCCGATGACCTCGCGGCATGATCCCCGGGAACCCGTTCGGTTCCGAATAGCCGCCCGCGTGCTTTCGTCTGCTTCCGGCAGCTCGCCGGGCTGATGCCGTGCATCAGCGTGGCGGACGGCCCCGCCCCGCAAACGGAGGTACAATCGCGCGCCATGAACGCACTTCGCCGCTTCCTGCTCCGGCAAGGCGTCGCGCGACAGCTTCTGTGGGGGTTCCTCCTCGTGACGCTGCTGTCCCGCGCGCTGATGTCGGGCGCCGTGATGCTCGATCCGGACGGTCCGGATGCGGGCTCGGTGGTGCTGTGTTCGGGCCGCGGCCCGCTGATCGTCAACGTGGCCGCGCTGGCTGCCCGTTTCGATGCCGGCGCGCCGATCACGCCGGCCAACGACGCGCTCGCGCTCGCCGATGCGCTCAAGCATGACGGGCATGCCGACAACACGGCGTCGCCCGGCAGCGGCGACAGCCTGTGCGCATTCGGCGCCGCGCTGTTCACCGCGTTGGCGTCGTTCGTGCTGCTGGTGCTGCTGTTTCCCGCCGCCGCGCCGCGGCGCTTCCGGATTCACTTCGACCGTATTCCCGTCGTGCGATCGATCTTCGACGATCGCCCACCCTCCCGCGCCCCTCCCCTGTCCTGCTGACGGTTCCGCCCCGCGGCTCGTGCACGTCGACGTGCGCGGGCCTGCATGCCGTTCGTCCTACACGACCTGATTCAAGCGTTCACCCGCCTGCCCGCCTCGCGCGGGCGACGCCGTCCTGCGCCTCTTCCGCGCATGGCGCCGCGCCGCCCGTGCCATCGATGCGCGCCGGCGGGCGCAACGCGCGTTGACGTCCGCCGGCCCGCGCCGGCGTGGCCGCTCAACGAACACGAGGAGCTGACACCATGTCGACCACCGTCGAACGGGCAATCTCGCCCACCCAATCCGCTCATGCCGGCTACCGGACGCTGTGGCGCTGGCACTTCTATGCCGGCCTGTTCGTCATGCCGTTCCTGGTGGTTCTCGCGATCACCGGAACGCTCTATTGCTTCCAGCCGCAGATCGAGCCGCTGCTGTATCCGCACCGGCTCGTCGTCGAGCCGCGCGCCACGCCGCGGCTCGATTCCGACACGCTGCTCGCGCGCGCGCGCACCGCGATGCCGGCCGGCGCGACGCCGGTGTCCGTCCAGGTCTCGACCGCGCCGGACCGCAGCGCCGAATACGTGTTCCGGCTGCGCGACGGCAGCCGCGAGAGCGTGTACGTGAACCCATACGACGGCAGTGTGCTCGGCACACTGAGCGTCGAGAATCGCTTCATGCAGATCGACCGGATGCTGCATCGCAAGCTGCTGCTCGGCAAGACGGGCGAGTTGCTGATGGAGCTCGCCGCGTGCTGGACCTTCGTGATGATCGGCACCGGCATCGCGCTGTGGTGGCCGCGCGGCACGGCGCGCGTCGGGCGGGCACTGCGCCCCGACCTGTCGCTGCGCGGCCGGCCGCTGTGGAAAAACCTCCACGCGACGGCCGGCATCTGGCTCGCGGCCGGCACGGTCGCGTTCATCCTGACGGGGCTGCCGTGGTCGGGCTCGTGGGGCAAGAACTTCAAGGCGCTGGCCGCGACCGTGAACCTCGGCGCGCCGGAAGGCGCATGGGGCGGCGGGTCGGTACGCTCGACGCGCCCGGGTGCCGCCGCGGCGCCCGCGCCAGCCGAGGCTGCCGCACCAGCACCATCCGGCCATCACCACGAATCCGGCGAGTCGATGCCGGGGATGGTGATGGACGACCTGCCGTTGCCGCAAACGCCGTGGGCGGTCGGCAACGTGCCCGTCCCGCATTCGCCGTCGGCGCCGACGCCGGCACCGCTGCCGCTGACCCGCGCGATCGCGATCGTCGCCGGCCTCGGCGTGACGAGCGGCTACACGCTCGCGCTGCCGTCCGGCGCGGACGGCGTGTTCACCGCGTCGTACTTCCCGGACGACCCGAAAGCCGAGCGGACAATCTATCTCGACCAGTACAGCGGGGCCGTGCTGAAGGACATCCGCTATGACGACTATGGCGCGGTATCGCGTGCCGTGTCGTACGGCACGTCGCTGCACATGGGCCGCTATTTCGGGCTCGCGAACCAGATCGTCTGTGCGGTGCTGTCGCTCGGTCTGGCCGCGATGGCCGTCACGGGCACCGTGATGTGGTGGAAGCGCCGTCCTGCGGCCAAGTTGGGGGCGCCGTCGCGCGAACGCGGCGCGCCGCCGATGCGCGGCTGGATCGCGGGGCTCGTGCTGCTCGGCGTCGTCTTCCCGCTGATGGGCGCGACGATCGTCGCGGTCTGGTTGATCGACCGTCTGCTGTTCGGCCGTGCGGCACGCGCAGCGGCCTGATTCATCGCGCGCCGGCATACGCGGCGCGCCGACGCGACAAGCCCGGGCCACCGCGTGGCTCGGGCTGTTCGCGCTCGTGCTCGCGCTCGTCGCGCCGCTGATCTCGCAACTGCGCGCTGCCGCACCCGATGACGGCCTGCCGGCCGCGCCGATCTGCTCGGCCACCGGCAACACACTCATCGCGCACGCGGCATCGCATGCGCCGTCCGATGCGCCGTCCGGTTCTCCATCCGACAGGCATTTCGACCGCTGCGGCTATTGCGGCCTGCTCGCCGGCCATCCGCCGCTGCAGTATGCGGTGTTCCTGTCCGCCTCCCCGGCCGTGCGGCATGCGCCGCCCGCGCCGCTGATCCCCTCTGCCCGCCACCCGGCGAAGCGCTACGCGCTCGCCGCGCGCGGGCCGCCTTCCGCCCGCGCCTGACGCCCCTCGCGACTGCGCCGCCGCACACCGCGCGGCGCCGTCCGCTTCGCCTGCCCGCCCTGCCGGTGCCCGATGCCGAACCCGCGCGCGTGACCACGCGCGGCGGCCGGCGCCGCGCATCGCGCGCATCGTGTCCGACTCGTCATCGTCACCCTCACCTTACGTACAACGACATGTTTACCCTGACCCGTATTGCCGTCGCGCTGTCCGGCGCGATCTCCGTGCTCTCCGCGCCGGCCGCATGCGCGCAAGGCGCCGACGCGCCCACCAATGCACCGGCCGCGTCGCCGCTGCCCGCGATCAACGTCAACGCAACCCGCGAGATGGACTCGCTGACATCGACATCGACCGGCAAGCTGAAGCGCACGCTCGAGCAGACGGTCGGCTCGGTGGGCTTCGTCGATGCCGACAGCTACCGGAACACCTACGCGTTCACGCTGCGCGACGTGCTGAAGGACGTGCCCGGCGTGTTCGTCGAGAACCGCTACGGCCAGGAGCTGCGGCTGTCGATTCGCGGCTCGGGGATCGCCCGCTCGTACCACACGCGCGGCCTCGAGATCCTGCAGGACGGCATCCCGACCAACCTCGCGGACGGCAGCGGCGACTACTACCAGATCGATCCGCTCGCGCTGCAGGCGGTGCAGGTCTACAAGGGCGGCAACGGCCTCGCGTACGGGGCGTCGACACTCGGCGGCGCGATCGACTTCATCACGCCGACCGCCCATACCGCCGACGCGCCGAACATCGTGCGCGTGGAAGGCGGCAGCTACGGCACGGTGCGCACCAGCGCGCAGATCTCGCGCGTGCTCGGCCCGCTCGACTTCCTCGCGAACTTCAGCGTCAATCACGCGGACGGCTACCGCGATCATTCGAAGGGGCAATACGAGCAGTTCAACGCGAACGTCGGCTACCGGTTCAGCCCGACGGTCGAGACGCGCTTCTATGTCGGCGTGTACGTCGTCGACCAGTTGCTGCCCGGCACGCTGTCGCTGTCCGACGCGCTGAACAATCCGACCCGGGCCGCGCCGAACGCGATATCGGGCGACCAGGCGCGCAACACCCGCACCGAGCGGATCGCGAACCGCACGACGGTGAAGCTCGATTCGGGCGAACTGCAGTTCGACACGTGGGCGATCCACAAAAGCCTCTATCACCCGATCTTCCAGGCGCTCGACCAGGACGGCTGGACCTACGGCTTCGCGCCGCGCTACACGGGCCACCTGACGCTCGGCGGGATGCGCAACGACCTGATCGTCGGTGCGCGCTTCTTCGGCGGCCGCACGCAGGCGAACCAGTACGTGAACGTCAACGGCAACAAGGGCGCGCAGACGCTCGACTCGACGCAGACGGCGTTCAACTACGAGGCGTACGTGGAGAACCGGCTGTTCTTCGTGCCGACGGTCGCGCTGATGACGGGCGTGAAGGTGCTGCACTCGGTGCGCGAATACATCGACAACGGCGGGCTGCCGCGCGACCCGAACTACAAGTCGACGAACGCGAGCTACAGCGGGGTCAATCCGAAGCTCGGGCTGCTGTGGCAGCCGGATGCGCACACCCAGGCCTACGTCGACATCACGCGCAGCCAGGACGTGCCCGACTTCACCGACCTCACGCAGACCTTCTCGAACACGACGCGCTTCACGCCGCTCGCGGCGCAGCACGCGTGGACGATCGAGTTCGGCACGCGCGGCTCGCGCGAGCGCGTGAGCTGGGACGTGACCGCCTATCGCTCGCTCGTGCGCGACCAGCTGCTGCAGTACACGACGAACCCGGATGTCCCGGCGTCGACGTTCAATGCGAACAAGACGGTGCTGCAAGGGATCGAGGCCGGCGCGTCGGTCGAGTTGCTGCGCAACGTCACCGGGCGTGGCACGGGCGACAAGGTCACGCTGTCGGGCATCTGGAACCTGAACGACTTCCGCTTCAAGAACGACCCGCAGTACGGCAACAACCGGATCGCGGGCGTGCCGCTGAACGTGCTGCGCGCGACGCTGGGTTACGCGCGGCCGAGCGGCTTCCACATCGCGGCGACGCTCGACTGGGTGCCGTCGGGCGCGTGGGCCGACGATGCGAACACGTTGCGCGTGCCGAGCTACACGCTGCTCGGGCTGCAGGCCGGCTACGACTTCCGCAATGGCCTCTCGCTGTTCGTCGACGCGCGCAACCTGACCAACAAGCGCTATGTGAGCGACATCAGCACAGTCGCCGATGCGCGCACCGCGAACGCCGCGATCTTCTATCCGGGCGAAGGCCGCAGCGTGTTCGCCGGCATGCGGTACGCGTTCTGATGCCCGGCCTGACAAGAAACACCGCATTGAACAGATTCAAAGGATACCGAAACATGAAGTTCAGATTGATGCTGCCTGCCGCCGTCCTCGCGGTCTTCTCGCCCGCCGGGCAAGCACAGGAAAGCGATGCCGCGAGCACCGGCGCGACGCTCGCACCGATTCGCGTCAACGCCCAGAAAATGACACCGCTCACGCAGCCGCTCGACACCGGCAGCCGTCTCGGCCTGACTTCGCTCGAAACGCCCGCGAGCGTCGAGCAGATCGATCGCAAGACGCTCGACACGCGCGGCGACAGCGCGATCGTCGACGCGGTGAGCCGCGCCGCCGGCATCAGCGCGTCGCCGCATCCGGGCAACGGCGGCTCGGAGCTCGGCGCGCGCGGCTTCGTCGGCGCGTCGTCGGTCACGCAGCTCTATGACGGCGTGCGCCCGTACGGCGCGATCGGCATCACGTTTCCGTTCGACACGTGGTCGGTCGACCATATCGACGTGCTGCGCGGCCCGGCGTCGGTGATCTACGGCGAAGGCGCGATCGGCGGTGTCGTCAACATCGTGCCGAAAAAGCCGACGCGCGGCGCGATCCGGAACGAGCTGCAGGTCGGCGGCGGCACCGAGGGCACGGCGCGGGTCGCGTTCGGCAGCGGCGGCGCGATCAACGACAAGCTGTCGTACCGCTTCGACATCAGCGGCAACCGTTCGTCGAACTGGGTCGACCGCGGCAATTCGCGCAACCTGTCGATCTCCGGCGCGCTGCGCTACGACGTGACGTCCGACCTGTACGTGACCGCGTCGTACGCGCAGGGCTTCCAGCATCCGATGCAGTATTTCGGCGTGCCGCTCGTGAACGGCGCGCGCGATCGCGCGCTCGACAAGAAGAACTACAACGTCGGCGACAGCGACATCGCGTTCCGCGACAGCTGGGCGACGGTATCGGCGAACTGGCAGCCGAGCGACAGCCTGAACGTGACGAGCACGCTCTACCGGATGAAGAGCAACCGTCACTGGAAGGATGCGGAGTACTACACGTACCTGCCGTCCACCGCGCAAGTGCGGCGCAGCAGCTTCACGGAAATCTTCCACGACCAGGCGCAGTACGGCAACGTGACGGCGGCCACCGTCACCACCGCGCTGCTCGGCATGCGCAACACGTTCTCGACGGGCTTCGAGTTCAATCACACGACGTTCCAGCACGACAACAATTCGCCGTATTCGGGCACGTCGACGGTCGATCCGTTCAACTTCGATCCGGGCAGCTTCATCAACACGGCCGGCACCTATCCGAAGTACCGTAGCCAGGCGAACCAGTACGCGCTGTTCGCCGAGAACCGGCTGGAGATCACGCCGCGCTGGTCGGTGATCGGCGGGCTGCGCTACGACCACGCGAGCGTGAACCGCGACGATCTCGTGAACGGCGGCGCGTTCACGAAGGTGTTCGCGAACACGGGCTGGCGCATCGGCACCGTGTACGACGTGCAGCCCGGCCTCGCCGTGTACGGCCAGTATTCGGTCGCGGCCGATCCGATCAGCTCGCTGCTGTCGCTGAACGCGTCGAAGGCGAACTTCACGCTCGCGACCGGCCGGCAGATCGAGATCGGCGTGAAGCAGGCGTTCCTCGGCGGCAAGGCGGAATGGACGCTGGCCGCGTACCGGATCGTCAAGAGCAATCTCCTGACGGCCGATCCGCTGAACCCGAACCAGTCGATCCAGATCGGCCGGCAGTCGTCGCGCGGGCTCGAGGCCACGGTCGGCGCGGAGATCGCGAAGGACTGGCGCGTCGACGCGAACGTGTCGATCCTGCGCGCGAAATACGACGACTTCCAGCAGACGTCCGGCGGCACGACGGTATCGCGCGCGGGCAACGTGCCGGTGTCGGTGCCGCAGCGGCTCGCGAACCTGTGGGTGAGCTGGCGCTTCGCGCCGGACTGGACGGGCATCGCGGGCGTCAAGTACGTCGGCAAGCGTTTCGCCGACACCGCGAACCAGCTCGTGATGCCGTCGTACACGACCGTCGACCTCGGCCTCGCGTGGAAGCCGCGCAAGGACACGACGATCACCGCGCGTGCGTACAACGTGTTCAACCGGCGCTTCGTGCAGTCCGCGTACTACAACGAGACGCAGTACCTGCTCGGCAACGACCGGCGGCTCGAAGTGGTGGCGAACTACCGGTTCTGATGCTGCGCGGTGCGGTGCGCGGCCCCCGCCGCCAGTGCGCATGCACTGCGGCGGGGGCATGCATCGCGACCTCGCCGCGAATGCACGGCCACTCACGCAACCGCATGAACGCCCTGGATCGGCGAACAGCGGCCCGACGCACAACTCGCCGGGCCGCATGACCGCACGTCACGCACGCGTGCCCGCCGCGCGCCCCGCCATCCACTTCCGGTAGCGCCGTGTCTGGCACTGCGCGGCCATTTGCTGCCCGACCAGCGCGCGCAGCGGCGACACCTGCGGGTGCGTGCGCCGGCCTTCGCTGAGCCGCGTGAGCTGGAACTTGACGACGGCCATGTTGGCCAGCGCGCCCAGCGCCTTGTTCTTCCAGCGGATCGGTTCCAGCACCGGCGCGCTGTCCTTGCCGGCCCGCCAGTCGCGCGGCAGGTTCGGCTCGATCGACAGCGCGGTCGCGATGCCGACCATCGCCACGCCGCTGTCGACCACCTGCTCGGCAACCACGCGACGCCGGATGCCGCCCGTGACCATCAGCGGCATCCGCGCGACGGCCGTGATGTCTTGCGCGAATTCGAGGAAATACGCTTCGCGGGCCAGCGTGCGCCCGTCGCGCGCCTCGCCCTGCATCGCCGGCACTTCATAACTGCCGCCCGACAGTTCGACGAGATCGACGCCGAGGGGATTCAGCAGTTCGACCACGCGCTTCGCATCGTCCGCGCTGAAGCCGCCGCGCTGGAAATCGGCCGAGTTCAGCTTGACCGCGACCGCGAATTCCGGCGACACCGTCGCGCGCACGTCCCGCACGATGTCGAGCAGCAGGCGTGCGCGATTCTCGATGCTGCCGCCCCACTGGTCCTGCCGGCGGTTCGTCAGCGGCGACAGGAACTGGCTCAGCAGGTAGCCGTGCGCCGCGTGGATCTCCACGCCGGTGAAGCCGCTCTGCTCCGCGAGTTGCGCGGCACGCACGAAGCGCCGCTGCACGTCGGCGATATCGGCCGGCGTCATCTCCTTCGGCACCGGGAACTGCTTCGACAGCGCACCGAGCGCGAGCGGCACGGCCGACGGCGCGAGCGTCGTCTGGCCAAGCGCCGCCTGCATCTGGCGCCCCGGGTGATTGATCTGCATCCACACGTGCGCGCCACCCGAGCGCGCCACCTGCGCCCAGCGGCGGAAGCGGTCGAGATGCGCATCGCTCTCGAGCACGACGCCGTTCGGCCCCGTCATCGCGCGACCGTCCACCATCACGTTGCCGGTCAGGATCAGGCCGACCTGGCCATCGGCCCACGCCTGGTACAGGCGCAGCAACGCATCGGACGGTGCGTGGTTCGCATCGGCCATGTTCTCTTCCATCGCGGCCTTGGCCAGACGGTTCGGAATCACCGCCCCGTTGGGCAGTGTCAGCGGTGTAAACAGGTTCATGGAGGGCACCCTCGATTGACGATGCCCAACGATAACTTTAAAGTCAACTTCAAGGTCAAGCCCTTTGGAGCACTGCATGAAAATCGGCGAACTGGCGAAGGCGAGCGGCCTCGCGGCGTCCCGCATCCGCTTCTACGAAGCGAGCGGGCTGCTCGAACCGGCCCGTCGGCAGGCCAACGGCTATCGGGAATACGGGTCGGAAGCGTTGATGCGGCTCGCGATCATCGACCGCGCGCAACGCGCGGGCTTTACGCTCGACGAGATCCGCGCGGTGTGTCCGCCCGATCTCGGCGCGTGGCCGCGCGACGAGCTGCTGGTCGCGCTGCGGCACAAGGTCGACGAAATCGTGCTGCTCGAACAGCGTCTCGCGCAGAACCGGCAACATCTGGAGGTGCTGATCGACGAGATCGAGAAGAAGCCCGAGGGCGAGGATTGCGCGGAAACCGCGCAACGGATGCTCGACCGGCTGAGCGCGCAGGCCGACGAAGCGCCGGCGTCGGCACCGGCACCGCTGCCGGCCCCGCGGCCGACACGCAAGCGCGCATGACTGGTTACACTGCGGCATCTGAAAAAACCTCAACCCGCGCGGCGGCGAGTCGAGTCGACGCGCGCGCGCCGGCTTCCGCGGCGCGACTTCAAGACCCGATTCGCATGACGATCCCCGGCATTAAAGGACTCTTCGTCGCCGCACTGCTGACGTTCGGCATCGGCAGCGCTTGCGCCAGGACGTGCGCCGATACGCCTGCGTCGTTCGCGTGCCCCGACGCCCCCGAGCTTCCGGCAGACATCGTCGCGCAGTTGCCCGCCGGCTACGAAGCGATGGATGCCGCGTCAGGGCGACTGACCGACAGCCCCCATGTCGGCTACGTCGTCGTCGCGCATCGGCCCGACGACTCGACGCGCAAGGCGTCGCTGCGCCCGCTGATGATCTTCCTGCCGGGGAAGGACGGGCACTACCGGCTCGCGGCGCGCAACGACACCGTGATCATGAAAGCCGACGAAGGCGGAATGGGCGACCCGTATCTCGACGGCGTCGCCGAGAACGCGCTCACGATCGAACCGCGCACCTTCACGGTCGAACAGGGCGTATTCGCGGGCCATGACCACTGGCGCGACCGTGTCACGTTTCGCTACGACAACGCGCATCGCACGTGGGTGTTCCATCGCGAGGTGTTCCGGAACTGGCGCTTCAACGACGACCCGAACGGCGATGCGCTGAAAGCCGACCCGGTGCGCGTCACGCGCGCCAATGCGGCGAAAGCGGTCACGTTCGAAGCGTGGCGGCCGGGTTACTGGTGTGATTCGGCCGAGCGGCGAGGCAGCGATCCGGCTTGCAGCAAGACGCATTGACGGCGACGCCACGCCGCCGCGCCGCGACTGGCGATGCGTGCGGACAAGCGGTATGCGCGGACACTGCCGTGCCGCACGCGCAGTGTGTCTGCCGGAACGCGCCTGCCCCCTTTCTCGGCCGCGCAGATTTGCTTACGTCGCAGGTAATCGACGCGCGCCGCCCGCGCCGCGATGATGGCTCCATCGACGCACGAACCGCATCACATCGAGGAGCCAGCCATGACCGCCTACGCCATCGCCCACCTGCACGACGTCGAGATGTGCGACGACATCGTCGAATACCTCGAACGCATCGACGGCACGCTCGCGCCGTACGACGGTCATTTCGTGATTCACGGCGCGCGGCCGGACGTACGTGAAGGCGTGTGGCGCGGCGACCTGATCGCGATCGCGTTTCCCGATCTGGACACGGCGCGCGCGTGGTACGAATCGGATGCGTATCGGCAGATCCAGCCGCTGCGCGCGCGGCACGCGAGCGGCCCGCTGATCCTGATCGACGGCGTCGACGAGCGGCACAAGGCGACCGACATCCTGCGCTGAGGCACGGCGCCGGCGACGCTTACGACGCGTTGCGCTCCATCGGCTCGCCGACGACGAACCCGCCGCCCTGGAACCGCTGCGCGGGATCGTCGTAGTCGGCGGTCGGCGCCGTCACCGGAAACAGCCCGGCGAATTGCTCGGAGCTGTCACGCGGGCGGAAGCCGAGGAAGCCTGCCTTCGTGTTGTCCCACCACTTCACCGGGTTGTCCGACGCGCCGTACACGATCGCGTGCCCGACGCGGTTCGTCAGCAGCGAGCAGCGCACCAGCTCGATGAAGTCGCGATAGCTGAGGAACGTCACGAGCATGCGCGGATTCTTCGGCACTTCGAACGATGAGCCGATCCGCAGGCACACGGTCTCGATCCCGAAGCGGTCGAAGTAGTAGCGCGACAGCGATTCGCCGAAGCACTTCGTCACGCCGTACAGGCTGTCGGGGCGCAGCGGCGAATCGGCGTCGAGCACTTCCGTGACCGGATGGAAGCCGATCGCATGGTTCGAGCTCGCGAACACGACGCGCTTCACGCCGTGCTTGCGCGCGGCTTCGTACAGGTTGTACGTGCCGGTGATGTTCGCGCCGACGAGATCGTCGAACGGCGCATCGACCGAAATGCCGCCGAGGTGGACGATCGCGTCCACGCCGTCGACCAGCTGCATCACCGCGGCCCGGTCGGCCAGGTCGACGACGCGGGTTTCTTCATGCGCGGCCGCGTCGCCGAGCGTCGCGATGTCGCTGACGCGCACGACGTCGGCCCAGTCGGCGAGCGCGCCGCGCAACTGGCGGCCGAGGTTGCCGGCCGCGCCCGTCAGCAGCAGGCGCCCGAACGGTTTGCGCGCGCCGGTGGATGAGGCGTTCATTGACTCTCCTTGAATCTGATCTGAAATCTGACTGAATCGGAAAACGTTTTCCAACTATACGCGGGCGCACCGCCGAACGTCAATGGCCGAACCCGGTCGCAGCCATCCGCACTTTCCCGATATCGGCGCGTGGCCGCGCGCGCCCTTTTTCTGCCACAATCCGGCCTTACGGAACGAAAACGTTACCCTTCGAATGAAAAAAGTTTCCCCGACGATCCGCGACGTGGCGGCGGAAGCCGGCGTGTCGGTCGCGACGGTATCGAAGTACGTGAACGGCACGCAGCGCTTCTCGCCGACCGTCGAGGCACGGCTCAAGGAGGCGATCGACCGGCTCGGCTACCGTTCGAATCCGCTCGCGCGCTCGATGATCACCGGCCGCACGCGCACGATCGGCCTCGTGATCCTCGACATCAGCAACCCGCACTTCACGAACGTAGTGAAAGGCGCGAACCGCGTCGCGCTGCAGCACGACTACACGCTGCTGCTCGTCGATACCGAAGAGAGCCAGGCGCGCGAACGCTCGCTGATCGAGGCGCTCGCGCAGCGCGTCGACGGGCTGATCGTCAGCACGCGGATGCCCGATGAGGAAGCCGGCTGGATGCTCGATCTCAACAAGCCGCTCGTGCTGCTGCGTCGCAGCCCCGGCCTGCCGATTCCGAGCGTCGGCATCGACAACCGGCTGTCGACCTACATGCTCGCGCGCCACCTGCTCAATCTCGGCCACACGCGCATCGCGTATCTCGGCTTCGGCACGGCACGCGTGAACGACGAGCGGATCCAGGGCGCGCGCGACTGTCTCGCGGAAGCCGGGCTCACGCTCGACGTGCACGATGCGCATGCGCCGACCGCCGAAGCCGGCGAGCGTGCGTGTTCGCGCGTGATGCTCGGGCCGCAGCGCCCGCAGGCCGTGATCTGCTACAACGACCTGATCGCGCTCGGCTTCATGAAGGAGGCCACGTCGCTCGGCTTCCGGTTGCCGCAGGATGTGTCGGTCGCCGGTATCGACAACGTGCCGTACGGCGAATACGCGGCGCCCGCGCTGACCACCGTCGACATCCAGAGCGAGAACATGGGCGAGCTCGCGATGCAGAAGCTGATCGACGCGCTCGCGGGCCGCACCGATGCGAGCTATTCGACGTTCGAGCCGCGGCTGATCATGCGCGCGTCGACGGCCGCGGTCGGCTGAGTTCCCTGTTTTCGCGCCTTCAATAGAAAACGCGCCGCCCTTGGGCGGCGCGTTCGTTTGCGGACACGCGATTACACGATTACGCGTCGAGCTGCGCAGGTTTCATCTTCGGCGTGAGCATGTGCATCACGCCCAACGCGATCAGGTAGGCCGACGCACCGATCGCGAACAGCACCCAGTAGTGGCCCGTGCGCTGCAGCACCTGGCCGATCACTTCCGAGAACAGCACGCCGCCGATCGAACCGGCCATCCCGCCGATGCCGACCACCGATGCCACCGCGCGGCGCGGGAACAGGTCGGACGCCGTCGTGAACAGGTTCGCCGACCAGCCCTGGTGCGCGGCGGCGGCGAGCCCGACGATCAGCACCGCGGCCCACAGGCTCTGCACCTGCGACACGAACGCGATCGGCAGCACGCAGCATGCGCAGATCAGCATCGCCGTCTTGCGCGCGCCGTTCACGCTCCAGCCCGCGCGCAGCAGCATCGACGACAGCCAGCCGCCGCCGATGCTGCCGACCGTCGTCAGCGCATAGATGCAGACGAGCGGCAGGCCGATGTGCTGCATGTCCATCCCGCGCGATTCGTTGAGCCACTTCGGCAGCCAGAACAGGTAGAACCACCACACCGGGTCGGTCAGGAACTTGCCGATCAGGAACGCCCACGTCTCGCGCTTGCGGATCAGTTCGCCCCAGCGCGGCGCGCCGGCATTCGCGTTCGCCGCGTCGAGCGCTTCCGCTTCGTCGCGCGGCTCGTCGTACTCCGCGGCGAGCGCGCGCGTGTCGGCCGTGCGATACATCACCAGCCACACCGCGAGCCACACGATGCCGATCGCGCCGACGATCACGAACGCCGCGCGCCAGCCGTAGGCCACCGCGATCGCCGGGATGATCGCCGGTGCGAACACCGCGCCGATGTTCGCGCCCGAGTTGAAGATGCCGGTGGCGAGCGCGCGTTCGCGGCGCGGAAACCATTCGGCCGTCGTCTTGATCGCGGCCGGGAAGTTGCCGCCCTCGCCGATCCCGAGCAGCGCGCGCACGAACGCGAAGCCCATCACCGAGCCGACCGCCGCGTGCAGCATCGCGGCGATGCTCCACACCAGCATCGCCAGCGCGTACGAAATGCGCGTGCCGAGCCGGTCGACGATGCGCCCGAAGCCGAGCAGGCCCAGCGCATAGAACGCGGAAAACGCCATCACGATGCGGCCGTACTGCACCTGGCTCCAGCCGATGTCGTGCTGGAGCATCGGCGCGAGCAGGCCGAGGATCTGCCGATCCATGTAGTTGATGACGGTCGCGAAAAACAGCAGCGCACAGACGGTCCAGCGGTAGCGGCTGGCGGCTGCGCGCACGGCGCCGACGACGGCAGATTGCATGATTGTCTCCGATACGCGGCCGCGCCCGTCGCTCCGCACGATGTTCGTTGACCGGCGACCGGCGCCGGGGCGGACGGCGGCGCGCCTGTCGCGCACGACCGATTCCGTCGATCAATCTGGAAAACGTTTTTCAAAGGATAGGTCGTGCGCCGGCGCCCTGTCAGTCGGGGATTTCGATGAGTCATCTCAAATTAGTCGCGGCAAAAGAGACGACTGTTTCACTACATGGCATTAACCGTTTTTCCGGGATTTTCCTGACCGCCGCGCGCGAGGACGGCCGCCGAGACACATGTCCGATTCCAGCCAGAATCGGCGGGCGGGATGGTTTACAGTCGTCTCATGCGCCTCGATCCCGACACCTGCTACGACGCCCTGCTTTCGCGGAACCGCCGCTTCGACGGCTGGTTCTTCGTCGGCGTCGCGACGACGGGCGTGTATTGCCGCCCCGTCTGCCCGGTGAAGCCGCCGAAGGCGCAGAACTGCAGCTACTA
Source organism: Burkholderia sp. HI2714 (assembly GCF_002223085.1). Taxonomy (NCBI): domain Bacteria; kingdom Pseudomonadati; phylum Pseudomonadota; class Betaproteobacteria; order Burkholderiales; family Burkholderiaceae; genus Burkholderia; species Burkholderia sp. HI2714. Next base: position 110,775 of record NZ_NKFM01000056.1, read on the forward strand.
CCCGAGCGCCGCGGCCGCCGAGAAAGCCGGCTTTCGACCCTGCATGCGCTGCCGCCCCGAGCTCGCGCCCGGCCACGGGCTGCTCGACCTGTCCGGCACGCTCGCCGACGCGGCCGCCACGCTGATCGAGGACGGTTTCCTGAACGCCCATTCCGTCGATGCGCTCGCGCAGCGCGTCGGCGTGACCGAACGCCACCTGCGCCGGATCTTCGGCGCGCAGTTCGGCGTGTCGCCGGTCGAGTTCGCGCAAACGCACCGGCTGCTGATGGCCAAGCGGCTGCTGACCGATACCGCGCTGCCGGTGGCCGTCGTTGCGTCCACGGCCGGGTTCGGCAGCGTGCGGCGCTTCAACGACCTGTTCCTGCAGCGTTACGGCCTCAATCCACTCCGGCTGCGCAAAGGAGCCCGCGCGTCGGCCGATGGCGACATGACGTTTCCGCTGCCGTATCGCCCGCCGTTCGCCTGGGACGACCTGATGCGCTTTCTCGCGCAGCGGCAGATCGACGGTGTCGAGCGGATCGATGCGCAGGGTTATGCGCGTGTCGTCGAACTGCCGAACGGGAACGGGAGCACCAACGTCGACAACGGGCGCGTGGCCGGCTGGTTGTCCGTCGCGCACGTGCCGCAGCGCTTCGCGCTGGCCGTCACCGTATCGCCCGCGTTGACGCCGGTCGTACCGGCCGTGCTCGCACGTGTGCGGCGGCTGTTCGATCTCGACAGCCGCCCCGACGTGATCGACGCGCATCTCGGCGAACTCGCGAGCGGCTCGCCGGGCCTGCGAGTCCCCGGCGCGTTCGACGGCATCGAGATCGCGATCCGTGCGATCGCGGGCGAACGGCTTGCGGCGACGCATGCGGGCACGCCGGTGCTGGCACGCATCGCCGAACGTTTCGGCACATCGATCGAAGGCACGCCGCCTGGCCTCACGCACGCGCTGCCCTCCGCCGCGACGCTAGCGGCCCTGCCGCCTTCCACCCTCGAAACGATCGGCATCGCGCGCGAACCCGCACAGGCGATCGTATCGCTCGCCCGCGCAGTCGACCACGGCACGCTCTCACTCGAACCGATGGCGCCGCTCGACACGACGCTTGACGCATTGCGCGCGCTACCCGGCTTCGATGAGCACGCGGTGCAGTACGTCGCGATGCGCGCGATGGCCTGGCCGAATGCGTTCCCGGCCGACGATGCGTGGCTGCCCGCGCGCACCGAACGCGCCCGTGTGCCATCATCCGCGCCGCATGCGGCGCGCTGGGCGCCGTGGCGCGCGTATGCCGCACTGCACGTGTGGCGCCTTCATGGAGATGTGTTGCGATGACACCCGCTCACCTGATTCCGAGCCCGCTGGGCGACATCGCCGTACGCATCGAGGACGATGCGCTGACCGGCCTCTACTTCGTCGGCCAGAAATACTTCCCGCCGGTTGCGATCGTGACCGAAGCGGACGCGCTCGCGATGTCGCCGCTTGCGCGCCAGGTCGCGGAAGAAGTCGCCGAGTACTTCACCGGCATGCGCGAGACATTCTCGGTGCCGATTCACCTCCGCGGCACCGCGTTTCAGCGACGGGTATGGAAGGAACTGCTCGCGATTCCGTTCGGCGAACTCGTGACGTACGGCGACATCACCGAGCGCGTCGGGCTGCCGATGAGCGGCGCGCGCGCCGTGGGCGGTGCAGTCGGCCGGAACCCGGTGTCGATCATGGTGCCGTGCCATCGCGTCGTCGGCGCGTCGGGCAGCCTGACCGGCTATGCGGGCGGCATCGATCGCAAGCGCGCGCTGCTGTCGCTCGAAGGCGCGGGGTTTGAGCGCGGCGCCCACCATCCGGTGCAGCAGGCGCTCGCGTTCTGAGTGCAGGCGTGCGACCGCGTCATGCGTTCAGCACGGGCCGGCGCGCTTCACGCTTCGCATACGCGCCGGGCGTCACCTGGAATTTCGCCTGGAACAGCGCGATGAACGACGACGTCGAGTCGTAGCCCAGTTGCGCGGCCACCGCGCCGATCGGCTCGCCCGCATCGAGTAGCGGCAGCGACGCCAGCAGCCGCACCGCCTGCCGCCATTCGGTAAACGACAGCCCCGTGTCCTGCCGGAACAGCCGCGACAGCGTGCGTCGCGTCGCGCCGACCTTATGCCCCCATTCGTCGAGATTGCGCGTATCGCCCGGATCCGCATGCAACGCACGCGCGATTTTCAGCAGCCGCGGATCGCGCGGCAGCGGCACCGTCAGCGGCGCCTGCCGCATGCGGGCGATCCGGTCGGCGATCAGGCAGACGAGCGCACCGTCCGGCCCCGTCTCGTCGTAGTTCACCGGCAATTCCGCCGTGGCGAGCACCAGCTCGCGCAGCAGCGGCGTCATGCAGAGGATCGCGCAATCGTCGTGCACGTCGTCGCGCGCGATCGCCGCATCGAGATACAGGCTGTGGAACGCGACGCAATCGCGCGTCGACACTGCATGCGGCACGTGCGGCGGAATCCACATCGCATAGTGCGGCGGCAGCAGGTGCCGGCCCGACGGCGTCGATACCTCGAGCACGCCGCTCGTCGCATACATCAGCTGCGCCCACGGATGACTGTGCGCGTCGATGCTCACGTTGCCGGGAATCCCGAACGCGCGCACGTACAGCGGCCTCGGCAGGCGTGCCATCGGCGGCACCGCGTAAGGGTCACCCGATTGTCCCGCCAGCACCATAAGACGTCCTCCTAAGGTCATTGCACGAACGAGCGCGATGCTACCGTGGCGGCTCTTCCTTCACATGGCTTCCGTTCATGAGCGCTCATACCCGCACCACCCGCAAGACCGTTACCGCGATCCGTTCGACCAAGGGCATCGGCAGCCTCGTGTCGCTGACCGCGTATTCCGCGCCGATGGCGAAGCTCGTCGACGAGGTGGCCGACGTGATCATCGTCGGCGACTCCGTCGGCATGGTGCTGTACGGACTGCCCGATACGCTGCGCGTCACGCTCGACATGATGATTGCACACGGTGCGGCCGTCGTGCGCGGGGCCGCGCAGGCCTGTGTCGTCGTCGACCTGCCGTTCTCGACGTACCAGGAATCGCCCGCGCAAGCGTATCGCTCCGCCGCGCGCCTGCTCGCCGAAACCGGCGCGCAGGGCGTGAAGCTCGAAGGCGGCAGCGAGATGGGTGACACGATCCGCTTCCTGACCGAGCGCGGCATCCCGGTGATGGCGCACGTCGGCCTCATGCCGCAGCAGGCCAACGCGACCGGCGGCTTCCGCGCGCAGGGGATGGACCCGCGCTCGGCCGCGCAGGTGTTCGACGCCGCGTGTTCGGCGGAACGGGCCGGCGCGTTCAGCGTCGTCATCGAAGGCACGGCCGAAGCGCTTGCGCGCCATCTCACCGAAACGCTCACGATCCCGACGATCGGCATCGGCGCATCGCCCGCGTGCGACGGACAGGTGCTCGTGACCGAGGACATGATCGGCGCATTCGATGCGTACACGCCGCGTTTCGTGAAGCGCTATGCCGATGCGAATGCGGTGATGCGCGATGCGATCCGCCAGTACGCACACGACGTGCGGCAGCGTGTGTTTCCGGAGCCCGCGCATTGCTTCGGGTATGGCAAGCCGCTGCAACTGGTGGGCGCGGCTGACGCTGCTGTGTGATGACGTCGCGGAGGCATTCGCGAACGCATGGCGAATGATCGCGCGATCACCTCATGCGCGCTTGCGCATCGCGTGCGTGACCCGCGCGTTCGCTTCGAACTTCGCGCGATGCGTCGAGAAGAACGTCCGCACGTTGCGGACGTTCGATGCGCCGGTGAACAGCCGCCGCGCGAATTCGTCGTATTCGGCGACGTCGGCCAGATCGGCCACCACCACGAAATCCGGCCCCGGCGACACGCGATAGCACTGCGTGACGGCCGGCTCCGCGCACACGTACGCTTCGAACGCGTCGTAGTCTTCGGCCGTCTGACGATCGAGGCTGATCTCGATCAGCGCGGTGACGGCCGTGCCGATCGCCACCGGGTCGAGCACCGCGACTTGCCGGCGGATCACGCCGGCTTCCGTCAGCCGGCGCACGCGACGCATGCAGGTGGGCGGCGACGACAGCGCCCGCTCGGCCAGTTGCAGGTTCGACACCGATGCGTCGTCCTGCAGGATCGCGAGGATGCGCAGGTCGAGATCGTCGAGGGTGATGCCGGCCATTCGCGGCTCCTTCCGGTCAGGATGTGAAATTTAATTTCAACATGATAGACGACCTGCCATTCGTTTCATTTATTCTTTCATTTTGAAATTTAATTCCATTTGGCTCGCCCTACCATCGCTCTCACTGATCCAGACAGGACATTTACGGAGCGCGATATGTGTGGAATTGTCGGGGCGGTCGCCCAGCGGGACATCCTGCCGAACCTGGTCGACGGCCTGAAGCGGCTCGAATACCGCGGCTACGATTCGTGCGGCGTCGTGGTCTACCGCGACCGGGCGCTGGCGCGCGCCCGCAGCGTCGATCGTGTGGCCAACCTGCAGCGCGAGATCGCCGAGCATGCGCTGTCGGGCTACACCGGCATCGCGCATACGCGCTGGGCCACGCACGGCGCGCCCGTCACGCTCAACGCCCATCCGCACTTCTCGCCGAGCGACGCCAATGCGCGCATCGCGCTGTCGCATAACGGGATCATCGAGAACTGCGACCAACTGCGCGCGGAACTGCAGGCGCATGGCTATGTGTTCGCGAGCCAGACCGACAGCGAGGCGATCGCGCACCTGATCGATCACCTGTACGACGGCGATCTGTTCGATGCGGTCCGGCGTGCAGTTGCGCGACTGCGCGGCAGTTATGCAATCGCGGTGATGTGCCGCGACGAGCCGCACCGGATCGTCGGTGCGCGTGATGGCATGCCGCTCGTCGTGGGTGTCGGCGAAGGCGAGAATTTTCTGGCGTCGGATGCAATTGCGCTGTCGGGGATTACCGATCGGATCGCTTACCTCGAGAACGGTGACGTTGCCGATATCCAGCTGCATCGCTACTGGATCGTCGATGCGGCCGGCCAGCGCGTCGAGCGCGCGGTGCAGCGGGTCGCCGCGCATAGCGGTGCGGCCGACCTCGGGTCGTATCGCTACTACATGCAGAAGGAGATCTTCGAACAGCCGCAGGCCGTGGCCGATACGTTGCTCGATGTTTCGTCGATCATGCCGGAGTTGTTTGGTGATGGTGCCTGGCGGGTTTTCAATGACGTCGATTCAGTGTTGCTGCTCGCGTGTGGTGGCAGTTATCACGCGGCGCTTACGGCGAAGTACTGGATCGAGAGCATCGCGAAGCTGCCGGCCAGCGTGGAAATTGCCAGCGAGTTTCGGTATCGCGATAGTGTGCCGAATCCGCGCACGTTGGTTGTCGCGGTGTCGCAGAGTGGCGAGACGGCCGATGTGCTCGGGGCGGTGCATGTCGCGAAGCGCAGCGGGATGATGCATACGCTCGCGATCTGCAACGTTGCGACGAGCGCGTTGATGCGGGAATGTGCGCTGCAGTTTGTCACTCGCGCGGGGATCGAGATCGGGGTGGCTTCGACGAAGGCTTTTACGACGCAGCTCGTTGCGTTGTTTCTGCTGACGTTGTCGCTTGCGCAGGTGCGCGGGCAGTTGAGCGACGACGAAGAAAAGGAGCATCTGCGTGCGCTAAGGCATCTGCCGGATGCGATGTCGAAAGTGCTCGCGCTGGAGCCGCAAATCATGGGTTGGTCGGAACTGCTCGCACGACGCGACAACATGCTGTTTCTCGGGCGCGGGATGCATTATCCGATCGCACTCGAAGGCGCGCTGAAGATGAAGGAGATTTCGTATATTCACGCGGAGGCTTATCCGGCCGGGGAGCTGAAGCATGGTCCGCTGGCGCTGGTGAGTAACGAGATGCCGGTGATTGCGGTCGCGCCGAATGACATGCTGCTTGAAAAGCTCCGGTCGAACATGCATGAGGTCAGTGCGCGGAATGGACGGCTTTTTGTGTTCGCGGATGTGGACTGCGGACTCGTGCCGAGTGAAGGGATCGAGGTGATTCGGCTCAACGAATACTACGGGCCGCTTTCGCCGATTCTGCATACGGTGCCGATGCAACTGCTCGCGTATCACGCCGCGCTGGCACGGGGGACGGATATCGATAAGCCGAGGAATCTGGCGAAGTCGGTGACGGTGGAGTGAGGGTGGACCTATCCGGGGCCTATCCGTGATTTCGTTGGCAACTTCGAATAGTTTCACTTAACGCCCCTTGAGACTCCCGTAAGCAACCGCCGGGCGCGGCTTAAGTGAAACTGTTCCAACGGCATTTCGGCACAGCCAAAGCGCGGGATACGTCGAAAAATCCAGGTTGGAAGCAAAACCTTAAAGTATGAGAAAAGCAGCAAACGAATGGATACCTGACACACGACGGCACCTCTCACACCGGGAGCCGTCGCAACCAAGGGATGCAGCGCTGAACGCGCATCTACTGCGATAACAGCAAACCTTGGTCCATCAACGTCCAAACGATATCGGCCTGCAGTTTGTCGCGTTGACGTTTACGCGGGTCGCGGTCCAGGGCTAAATTCGCCATCCACGATTTGAATTCGATGAATACTTCTGGGTCAATGGTCGTCATCCTCGCCATTTTTCCAGTCGCGGCCACCACGACCTGCTCGAATTTGCGCGCCGACGACAATACTTGTGCACGCCGGGCCTGTACAGGCCACAGGTCTTCTTCATAGCCAGACAGTCGGACAGGATGTGGGTCAGAGTCTTGCGGTGGGCGCCGCAAGAAATCAACCTCAAAACCTTTGCTGTTGATGGCCGTCTCGAGATGCCCATCTTTGCGCTGAAAAGTCTTGTCCACGCCCTGCAAAATACGAAGCATCGAAACGTCCAGGCGTTCCATGTCTGTCAGAAAACGAACATGCTTCTGAGCGTCCCAAAGCATGTCGACGTCCTGGGTGGCCAATGCACCCTGCGCAATGCGAACTCCAGCTGCGGCTTCATATGCGTACAGGGCGTGCGTACCAACGACCGTAAAGTAGGAAGACAGTCCCGCTTTCTCGATAGCCCGCAGAACATCCACAACGATAGCCGGGACCCGGCCCACCCTGAGCGCACGATTTAATCGCTCTGCTTCAACTACTGCAGCATGAAGGTCCGACAGGCGAGCCTCGATTTCTGCCTTCTTGGACTTGAAGGCTGCGTAGGTTTGCTCGGTTTCGGATGAGCGAGGCCCGACACGCTTTTGCCGGTTGCCTGCGGTCGTTTTCACCAGGTATTCGTAAGGGCCCTGAGTCTTCCAGTACATACCCCCGGCATACTTCAAAGCCTCGGATTTCGTCCGACAGAACTCCTCGAACACGGTAGACGAGTCGATAGCCTGACGAGCAGCATTGTCCGAGAGTGGCAGGTAGTTGAGCATTGGCCGTAGCGATCCGTTTTTTGTAATATAAACGGCCAATCTTTATAAATCAATAGTTTACGATGATTCACACAGGTGTTCTGGCCCGCTTGGCCGGTGAGAAACCTCGGAAAGCTCACCGGAGTCCCCGTCCGCGCTGGACAGAACGTTCGAACGGTTGAACTAGCACGTCGCTGTACAGAAAAACAGGCTGTATGCACGACACGTACACCCCGCATCGCCTTATGTGACAAGGGCCTCGCGGTGCTGCACTTTCCACAAAAAGTACAGCAAATCTAGGGCCAGACCGGCGTGCTGCTTTCTCATGTTCCATGAGAAGTCGTGAGAAGGCGAGCCTGATCGAGATACCCGACAGGGCATGAGCCAGTTCCGCGAGATCGACCGGCTCGCCACCGGCGAGCCAGCCGATGGCCTCATGCAATCGGTATCGGCAGATCACCCGCTTCGGTGTCACGCCCACATCGCCGGAAAAGCGCTGCTGCAGCGTGCGCACGCTCAACCCCGCACGCCCGAAATGTTCCATTGCGGCGCCCCCTTACCGCCCAAAGACTCCCGCAACAAACCCGCTATTTCGACAGACTCAGCTTCTTCAACAACACCGCACCACTCGCCCGACTCACGAGCGAAATGGATTCGATATCCAGGTACAACCTCGAAGTCCTCGTCGTGATGTCGGTCGGCTCGTCGTTGCTCGGCTCGGCGTGTTCGATGTGTTCGGTCAGGTACGGCCGGGCCAGGCGCCCGGAAAGCGCCAACACGAACCCGCCCTGCGATTGCGCGTACGCAGCGGGTGACAGCCTCACGCTGCCGCGCACGGTGGACTTCCTGCCTTTTCCGGGATCGAGTTCGATGATGTCGATCTGCTGGATATAGCCTTTTGCCTTCGCCTCGGGTGCGATCACGAGCCCTTGCCCTCGCGGCCCGGTAATGACCTTTCTGAGCAGGATGCCTGTCCGGCCTTCGCCGTCGGCGTCGACCAGGTCGACGTTCACCTTCAACAGATGCTTCTGCGACTGATATCGCAGCCCGTACGACACCGGCACCAGGAAAGTGACCTCACGATCCAGGTTGACCGCGGCCAGGTCGGCGTTCTGGCCATGCTTGTCGGCGACGACGGGGATCAGGCTGCGGACGCGATCGCTCAGGGACGGGGACGCGCTCTTGACGTGCAGCTTCTCCAGTGCTTCCCGAATCGCAACCGGATCGTCGCCGACAATCGGCCGCGTAAGCGACGTATTGGCCGAAACGGCAGGCGCGACGCTCGCCGTTTCGTTGACATTGTCGGCCGCTGCACGCGTCGCGACCGGGGCCAGCATGATCGCCATGGCGACGACGCACGCGACATTCGGACGGCTCAACATGGATTTCCGGTGACGCACGACAAACTCCTGATTTTCTGGCGGATCGGTCGACTATGAGATTAGCAGGATCAAGCGATCGATACTGGACCAACCGGTCAGGTTCACCGATCGCCTGCGCGACACATCATAGGTTCATTGTCAGTTCGGCGGCAGGCCGGCGCGCCACACTATCGTATTGCCCAGACTACAACAATCCACGACAAGCGAGCAGCGGCGCGACGGGCGGGGGCCGTGACATTCAGTTGCCCGTCGTCGACCCGGCCCGCACGAAATGATGCTCGACCCTCGTGCGCAGCACGCCCTCGAGCGCGGCCAGTCGTTCGCGCAGTCGAACCGCTTGCCCTTCCGTCATTTCCCCGAGAACGATCTTTTGCTCGAGAACGTCACCACAGCGGGTGATGGCCCAACGGTCGACCGTGGCGGTTTCACCTTCGAGCACAGCCGCCGCGGTCGAGACGATGCCCGGATTCCGTCTCGACACGAGATGAACCGTATGCGTCAGCGTGAAACCGGGGAGGAAGTGTGACCAGTCTTCACAGACTGCGGGGCAGGAAGCAGAAGTGTCTTGACGCATGGTTGCTCCGGATGAGTGGTTATCGAACCGGTGCCAGCCATGCTGCTCCCGCTTCGTTGCCGTAAATCGGCCGCATCGCCTCAGAGGCGTCCACCTTGCCCGGGAGGGCAGGTTGGCGTCGGAGAATCCGACTCTGGATGCTTGACTTCTCACGTTCGACATTCCGAACGTTGGGTTCATTATACCGAAAAACGGGTGGTGGGCAAGAAGCGCCCGGGAACAGTTCTTTGGCCGGATGGCGACGCCGACCCGCCCCTTGCGCCGCCCATCAGGCGACGCGTGTCCAAACGCATCGCCCCACCATCACGCAATGTACTTGTTCTTGATCCGAATATCCCGCCCCTGAAACGGCCCCGTATCGTGATCGTGCATGTGCACGATCACCTGTTTCGGATCGAACAACCGCGACACCTCGCGAAAGTCCTGATTCACGCGCTTCATGCCTTCGAACATCTCGCCGTGCAGCGCCGCATCGTCGAGCTGCACCGCCCCATTCCCCAAAGCCCGCTCAAGATGGACATGCAGGAAGCTCGTCAACTGCGCATCCTCGGTCGTAGCAAGCTGGAACGTACTGACCGCGTCATGCAGCACCGGCGAAGCGGACAGAACCTGTTCGACATCCGACGGGAACACTTTCGCGCCATAGAACGGCACGCTCGAATCGTTACGCCCGTACACGAACAAGAACGGAAAATGGCTGGTGCGCGATGCGAAGTCCGTCAGGCGCATGCCATGCGCCGACAGACGCTTGTTCAGATCGCGGAATTTATACGTCCCACCGGCATCGCGAATGTTGTAGCGGATCTTCGGCGCCGCACCGGACTGCCGCCCGATCGTCACCAGCAGTTCGCCGTCCTCATTCGTCTCGATCACGTAGTCGAGCGCGTTGTACTGGAAGATCATCGGCGGCGAATCGCGCCCGAACAGTTCGCGGCACAACTCGGGGCGACTCAGCAACGCACGCCGCAAGCCGATCGTCGTCGGTGTCTCGACGCCGATATTGATCTCGAGGTCCGACGCGCCATACGACGAGATCACCGTGCTCGCCTTGCGCAGCAGGTGATCGCGCAACGCTTCCGACAACCCTTCCCCGCCGACGATGAAATCGATGTGATACGGCGCCAGATCGAGATCGCATTCGTCGACCACCGAGCGGATAAACGGCGGGTAGCCGAATATCAGGTACTGGTACTTCGGCCCGAACAGCTTCAGCGTGTTGATCAGCTTGGCCTTGTCCGGGCCGATCGACTTCATGATGCCGACGTCGACGAGCGACATCGATACGTTCATGCCGGTCGCCCATGGCCCGAGCGCAAAACAGTTCAGCAACATCTTGCCGGAGTCGCGAAACACCAGCTGATAGTTCAGCTGCAGGATGCGCTTGACGTCGCTGCGCTCGGCCGCGCTGCGCACCCAGTTGTTCGGTTGGCCGGTCGACCCCGATGACTCGTCGATGACGACACCCGACTTCGGAATCGCACCGCCGTAACAGCGCTGCTCGATCGAATAGCGCTTGATGTAATTCTCCTTGGTCATGGCGGGCAGATCAGACAGCCGCCATGTGCCGCCGGCCTTGTAGCCTTCGGCCTTCAGGAACTCGACGTACGCAGGGCACGACGTGCTCGCCTTGAGGAAGGCGACGCGGGCGCGCATGCGGCCGACATAGGCCAGATAGGGCTGAAAGATCGGCGCGTTGAGGAATATGTAGAGACGTCCGTCGACGCTGATCACGCGGCGAAGGAACCAGAGCGTCCAGAGAATGGCTTCGAGAAAGAGGCGAATGAGCGTGTTCATGCGGATCTTGGCGAGTAGGACGGAACCGGCGCGTCGACGAGGATGTCGGCAAGTGCCCTGCGTTGGCTCTGCGGCGGCGTACGCGAGTAGCCGACCTTGAACACGAGCCATGCCCGGTCGACCCCGGTATGTGCGCTGAACCACGCGGCGGCGTCGGGGTTCGTGACCAGGTTGCCGTACGGATGCAGGTACAGGCCGAGACTCGTCAAAGCCAGCCAGAAGCGCAGCAGGAAACGGCCCGACTCGATCGCCTTCTCCGGGTTGAAGAAATCACCACTCAACACGCCGATCGCGGGCACGTGGCCCAGTTGCGACCGATAGCGGCGCTTGAAATAGAAGCGCGTCGGCTTGAACATCAGGATTTTCGACAGCCGCGCGGACATCCAGAACTCCGCCCGCGACAGGTTCATGCAGCGCCAGTCGAGGCCGTCGCGATGGCGAGCGGTCGAGCTTTCCGTGAAGCGAAACCAGGCAGTGATTTCGTCGTGGTAGTCCGCGACGTTCATGTCATGAAACACGGCGTCGATGTTCGTCGCGATGATCGGCTCGATCAGTTCCGCACCCGACAGGTGCGTATATCGATGCCCCCATTCATCGGCCAGCGCCGCCAGTTGCGCGACGGCCGCATCCGGTACCGGTGTCGGGTCCATCGAAAGGCGTGACGTGCGGCGCGCCAGCATCAGCGCGGACGGGTCGTCGCGCGATCCGTCCGCGTTGGCATTCGCGACGAGTCGCAACGCGGCGAACGGAATCAGCCCTGGCGGCGTAGGCCGCGACAGGATGGCGGCGAATTCCTGCACCGGGCGATGCAGTTGCCATTCGACATGCAAGCCATGCGGTGCCGCAAGCAGATCGATCGCGTCGATGAACATGCCCATCGCGGACAACAGGAACGAACCCGTCGTGTCCTCTTTCGGCAGCGTGCGCGTCCCGTCGATGAACAGCTCGGCGTAGTCGTCCGAAATCAGTTGCACGCGCCACGGCTGAACGTTGTGCGGCGACGGTGCGTGTCGGGCCACGGACAGGATCGTGTGCCAGACAGTAAAGGCTTTGGTGGGAATCCCCGGCATATTTCGTGGCTTCCTTGTTGTTGTGCGGCTGATTGCCGTTATGAAGCGGGAACCGGCCCCTCTCAAGACCGGGTGAAGCTGTGCGCATCTTACATGACGACCCGGGTTTGCCTAATCTAGCGGCGTAGAAGGACTATGCCGAAAACATCGGCCTAGAAAGTGACACCGTCGGCCGTCACCGCAGCGGAGCGCGAACAACGGGAAGCACTGCTGACCATCCTGCCATCGCAGCCGTCTCCAAGAAAGGTTGGGTAGCTCATCAAGGGCGGCGAGCGTCAAACAGAATCCCTCGTGTCCCCTAACGCTCAACGCATTAACCGAGGCGGAAACGAGACCATCGATCTTATGTTTCTCCAGATCTCTATGTGTTGCTCCAGCTTCGAACAAGGGACCTCGGGAAAGCCCTCCTTCGACCAGGCGGAACCTTCGATCCGTCCCTTGTACTGTCGGAACCCGACCCGGCACGACAACCGTGCAGACTAAAACCACACGCTGAACCGCGTCCCCGTGGCCAGCACATCGACCGTCAGTTTCCACTGATGCGCCACAGCAATCTCCTTGCAGATTGCCAGCCCGAGGCCGGCACCGTCATACCGTGAATCCGGCGCCCGCCAATATCGGTCGAAGAGCAGCGGGACATGCTCCCGCTGAATGCCCGGCCCCTCATCGTCGATGTGAATCGCCGTATCGAGTACGGTCAGCACGACCACGCCAGCCGTGGGCGAAGCGTTGATCGCGTTCTCGAGAATGTTCTTGAGCAGGATGAAAAGCGCCCCGCCATCAGCCCGGATGGGTGACACGGAGTCGCGCGCTTCGATATGGAGCTTCACCTGCTTCGCATCGGCCTTGCCGGCCAGCAAGCCAACGGCGTCCCGCGCGATTTCGACGCTGTTCACGTCGTCGAAGCTGAAGTTCTGCGCTTCGCTGACTTCCGCCAGGTGCAGCAACTGCTTGACCTGCCGAGCCATCAGGTCGATCTCGCGAAGCAGAAGCGCCTTGTGCTGGATGTCGGGCTGCAGCTCGATCTGGCCTCTGACCAGCGTGAGCGGTGTCTGCAACTCATGCGCGGCGTCGGCCAGAAACCGCTGCTGAACGGCGAAGCCATTCTCGAGTCGCGTCAACGCATCGTTGAACGCATCGATCAGCGGCTTGATCTCGCTCGGAATCCCGTCCGAAGACAGTCGCGTCTTCAGGTTGCGCGGCTCGATTCCGCTCGCGGCACGCGATACCTCCCGCAATGGCTTCAACACGCGGCTGATCGTCAGCGGCAGCGTCAGCCCGAAAATGATGGTCGCGATGAGCAGCACATAGCCGACGGTCTTCGGTATCGGCTCGATCTTCGACACGACAAGCGCATCGACAAGCTGCCTGCTTTGTGCAACCTGCACGTAATAATCGACGCCCCCTTTCGACATGCGCCGTGTGGCGACGGCGTATACCTTGCCATCGATCGTGGCGGACACCACCTTGCCGGCCGCCTTCGCGAGGTCTTCCGTCAGCCACGGCCGATTCCCGTTCGAAGGCACCGACGCCAGCCACAACCGCCCCGTCGAATCGAGCACGCGATACTTCACCTCGCTCGACAAGAGCCGGAACATCAGCGCCGGACGCTCGCCCAATTGCACGGATACCGGACGCCCGGCGTCGTCGAAGCTCAACCCGGTCACGACATGACCGATGATCTCCATCTGCTGCCGCCGCCCCAGGAACTCCGGATAGCGATCGAGGACATACACGGCGAGCGCAGACAGCAGCGCCAGGCTGATGGCGAACGCAACGACGTTGGTCATCCACAGACGCGTCGACAGGCGTCGAATCCAATGATGGAACATGGTCGCTTTCTTACCCAGAAGCGGCAACGAGCAAGACGCGGCGAAGCGTCATGCGTCCCGCAGCGCGAAGCCGGCACCGCGAATATTGGTCAGTCGCATCGTTGCACCGATCGCCGCCAGTTTCTTGCGCAAGCGATGCACGGTCACCTCGAGCGCGTTCGGCGTGACCGCCTCCCCGAGCCCCCACGCGGCATGCTCGAGTATCGAATGCCGCACCGTCCGGCCTGCGGCTTCCATCAGGCAAAGCATGACCTGCAACTCGGCCGGCGCAAGCGGTATCGTCCGGTTACCGCAGCACATCGCGCGCTGTGGCGGGTCTACCGTCACATCCGCGAACGATGCGACGAGCGTCGTCAGCAGCGCCGGGCGCCGCATCAGCGTGCGCACGCGGGCGACGAGTTCGCTCATTTCGAACGGCTTGGTCACATAGTCGTCGGCCCCGCTTTCGAGTCCGTCGATGCGGTCATGCAACGCATCGCGTGCCGTCAGCATCAGGCAAGGCATCATGCGCCCCGCCGCGCGCAGCGTCCGCAGGAACGCCAGGCCGTCGCCGTCGGGCAATCCGCGGTCGATGATCAGCAGTGCGTAGTCGGCGTGATCGACACCGTAGGCGGCTTCACTGACATTGCCGCACCGATCGGATTCGATTCCCGCGCCGGCCAACGCCTGGCACAACATGTCGGCAAGGCGCTCATGATCCTCGACAATCGCAACTCTCGGCATACCCGCTCTCACTTGAACCGATACATGTAGCCCACTCTGGCTTCGGGAACGAACCGTCTTCCGACGATCGGACTGTCGGTGATGGCGTCGCCGAGACGCGACACGCCGACGTCCAGAAATATCGTCTGCTGCTTCGTCGGCCGGTAGTCGATACGCGTGCCGGCCGACACGTTCACTGTCGAACCCGCGCTGTAGGCGGCGCGTCCGGCGCGCGCCTCCGATGGTCGCACGCCGTAATAGTAGTCGACGTACTTGTTGCTCAGCCATTCCGCGCCGACATGCGGCGCGATCGAGAATTGGCCGAAAGCAAATGCCTTCTCGAAGCCGATTTTCGCGCGCTCGCCCTTGTTTCCGCCGAACAGGAAGCTGCCGGACAACGTACCGAACCCGGTGCCCCATGACAGTGCAGGCCCGTACCAGAATGCGCCCCTGCGATTTTCCATGCCGTTCAGGATCGGTGCGTCAGAGCCCTTGTATCCGTCGAAAAGCGAGAACTGGCCACGAAGCGCGACACTGACGCCGCTCCAGCTCCCGATTTTCAGATCGGCCGTGGTACCGATGACCTGTACCCATTTGTTGTCGAAATAGACCAGCGGAAACGGCAACACGCGGGTGCCGTCGCCCTTGTAGGCCGATGGTGCGAAGCCGACTCCGGCACCCAACCCCCAGCGCGTCACATTGGTCGCGTTGTTGAGGATGGTCAGCCCCGAATTATCGGCATCGGGCGGGATCATGCCGTCGTCCGCCCAGGCGGAAGCAGACGCAAATGCGAATGAAACGGCAAGCAGCAGTAACGGACGTTCGCAGCGGGAGGCTGTTTTCACAATCATTTTCCTGGAGTCGACGATCGAAACGGGGGCTACTGTAGGACCAGTCGACTTACCGCTCACTTACCAGGAAAATATCGTCGTGCTGCAAACCCTGCGGGAAATATCGGTGATGGGGAATATCAACGCAGGGCGAGCATGGGTCGCCCTGCGCGCTTGAAGAACGGGGCACCACACCCCGTCAGAACACCGTATGCAGCCCGATCCGCGCCACCGTCTGGCTCGCGGAACTCGACGCCCCGTTCGGATCGAGCACGCCATTGACCTGCGCATTCGCACCGTTGTTCGCCCGCTGATAGTCCGCCGACACATAAACCATCGTCCGCTTCGAGAACAGGTATTGAAGCGCCACGCTGACCTGATGCGCGTGGTTGTTGTTCACCGCTTCATTACCTTTCATGTACATGTACTTCGCGCCCAGCACGACATCCGGCCTGACGTGCCACAGCCCGCCTGCTTCGGCCATCCACACCCCGGCGTCGTTGAACGAATTGTGTACGGTGGTCATCAGCGCATTCGCAGTCACGACACCGAAGTCGTAATGCATCCCGACGCCCCAGTTGCGCACGCTGGTGGACGGCACGCCGGGCGCGGGTCCGTATTTCTCGTTCGTATAGGCCGCGCCCACTCCGAATGGCCCCATCTCATAGTTCACCCCGGCGCTGACCGCATTGTCTGCCCCGACCGACCCGGCCACCCCACCGAACGCATACATCGCGCCGCCGGAAAAGCCCGACACCGTCGGCGAGCTGTACTTGACGGAATTCGCGATCGGTTTGCTACCCGCCGTACGGTCCCAATCGAATGCACCGGTCGGATTATCCGGAAGCGCGAGACGCTGGAACGGCCCATTGCGAAAGCCGTACAGCCCCGAGATATCGCGTGAAATCGCGTTGTTCTTCGAAAACAGCGAATCCACCATGAAGTCGTACTGATTGCCCAGCGTGATACTGCCGAACCGGTTGCTTTCAAGGCCCACGTACGCATTTCGCCCGAAAATCCCCGTCCCGATGATTGCGCCGTTCGCCATCGAGAACTGGTTCACGAGCGCGAAGATCG
Source organism: Burkholderia sp. HI2714 (assembly GCF_002223085.1). Classification (NCBI taxonomy): domain Bacteria; kingdom Pseudomonadati; phylum Pseudomonadota; class Betaproteobacteria; order Burkholderiales; family Burkholderiaceae; genus Burkholderia; species Burkholderia sp. HI2714. Next base: position 127,390 of record NZ_NKFM01000056.1, read on the forward strand.
CGCGATATCCGCCGCCGAGATCCTCCGTGCCGCGAAAGCCGAACAGATTGGGCGCGAATATGCCGTCGTCGAACTTGACGTTCTTTCCGCCGCCCTCGTTGCTGACATAAGAGACGCCGGCGTCGATCAGCCCGAACATCGTCACGCTGCTCTGCGCCCATGCACCCTGCGCCACGGCGAGAATCACTACTGCTCCAAACCTGAGTTTCATTTTGTCTCCGTCTTTTTTATGACAAAGCGAGGCCACCACCTGCTACGTGGCAGGTGCTCGCTCGGTACTGCACAAGGGATCGCCATCATTCAGGCGTCGATTACCAGACACCCGAAATATGATTAGCTTTACTGATCGACAAGCACGATAACCGTCGCATTAAACGGCCCCGCTCGCCCTTCATCAAAAAACCAGAATCAAGCGTCTCGACAGACGACCCACGCGGCGGCATCCACCTCGACCGCCACGGCCTCCAGCGCCGAGCCCGAGCAAGGCCCGTCGATGCACACGCCATCGTCGAACCGGAACAGCGCGCTGTGATGGGCGCACATCAGCACCTGCGACCGGTAGCAGGAAACGCTACCCGGCACGAAATCGAGCGGCACCGAAAAGTGCGGACAACGATTCACATAAGCCCACACCTGCTCACCGCGTCTCACCACGATCACGGGACGTCCGATACATGCTTCGTCGACGACCCGCGCGCCGCCGTCGGGCACGTCGGAAAAGTGGCAGAGTTGTCGTGCGTCCATGATTCACACTCTCTGCTCCGGGTTGCCGAGGCTCCAGTCCCACGGGCGCACTTCCACGTGCGAGAACAACCCTTCCTTCACGTACGGATCGTTGCCGATGAACTGCATCACCGCCTGAATGTCGTCCGCCTCCACGACGAGCAGCGTGCCGTTCATCGCGTCGCCGTGCGGGTCCAGCGTCGGGCCGCCGAGGCGCACCACCACGCCGTGCTGGTCGGCCGAGCGCAGGTAAGTCCGGTGAATCGGCCGCACGCGATCGCGCACGTCGCGCATGCCCGGCTGGTCCGTCGCAAACACCGCAAAAAATCTTGCCATGGCGGTCAGCTCCGATCGAGGACGAACGCATGCTGATGCCGCACGAGGCGCCGCATCAGCGTGCGCAAGCGCGGGCTCGGCGTGCCGTCGAAGCTGGCGACGACCGGCTCGGCCAGCGTGGCGTCACCGTCATGGTGGTCATGGCTCATGGTTGTCTCCGTTGGCGCATCCGGCCATTCATTGCGGCGCGCGCCCTTCCCATGCGCGCTGAAGCAGCGCGCGAATCGCGTCGCGTTCGATCGGCCGCGGATTCGCATACGGGTTGCGACACGCGAGGTCGGCCGCTTCGTCGAGGCCGGCCTCCGGCATCCCGAGGTCGGCCAGCGCCGGCGCGATGCCGAGCCGTGCGTTCAGCGCGAACAGCAGCGGGCCGGCTTCGGCCGCGTCGTTCCCGCCCAGCGCGCGCGCCACGCGGCGCAGCGCATCGGGCGCGGCAGCGTGGTTGTAGTGCGCGGTATGCGGCAGCATCGCCGCATGCGTCTGCGCGTGCGGCAGGTTGAAGGTGCCGCCGAGCGTGTGGCACAGCTTGTGATGCAGCGCCATGCCGACCGCGCCCAGGCAGGTTCCCGCGAGCCATGCGCCGTACAACGCGCGGCTGCGCGCGTCGCGGTTCGCCGGATCGCGCACGACCACGGGCAGCGCTTCGCCGAGCGCGCGGATCGATTCTTCCGCCATCAGGCTGATCACCGGGTTCGCGTCTTCCGCATAGAGCGCCTCGACGGCATGCGCCATCGCATTGATGCCCGATGCCGCGGAAATGTCCGGCGGCAGCGACAACGTCAGCGACGGGTCGTAGAGCACCGTCCGCGGCAGCACGCGCGCGTCGCGCCCGGTGCGCTTCAGCCGGCCTTCCGTGAGCCCGAAGATCGGCGTCATCTCCGAACCCGCGTAAGTCGTCGGCACGGCCAGGATCGGCAACACCGATTCGAGCGCAATCGCCTTGCCCAGCCCGATCGTCGACCCGCCGCCGATCGCGACGCAGCAGTCCGCTTCCAGCTCGTCGGCCATCTCGCGCGCCGCGTGCGCGACTTCGATCGGCACGTGCATGACCGCCTGCGCGCAGATGCCGGCCGCACGCTCGCCCAGGATCGCCGCCACGCGCTCGGCGAGCGGCCGCTGTTCGGGCGTGGACAGGATCAGCGCGCGGCGGGCGCCGAGCGTCGACAGCTCGTCCGGCAGCCTGTCGAGCGCGCCCCATTCGAACACGACACGAGACGGGGTGCCCTGATAGACGAAGCGATCCATGGCGAACCTCAGCGCTTGAAATGCGGCGGCACGTTGCCGTCGACGTTGACCCACACCGACCGCGCCTCGGTGTAGTCGTGCATCGCCTCGAAGCCCATCTCGCGGCCGTAGCCCGACTGGCCGACGCCGCCGAACGGGCTGCCCGGATTGACGCGCTTGTAGCAGTTGATCCAGCACATGCCCGCGTTGATCTGCGACGCCATCTTGTGTGCGCGGGAAAGATCCTTCGTCCACAGGCCGCTGCCCAGCCCGTACTCGGTTGCGTTCGCAATGGCCAGCGCTTCGTCGTCGCTGCCGAAGCGCAGCACCGTGACGAACGGGCCGAACACTTCCTCCTGCGCGACGCGGTCGGTCGCGCGCTTGGCCTCGATGACCGTCGGGCGTACGTAGTAGCCGTCGGCGAGCGCCGGGTCCTGCGGCGCGCTGCCGCCGGTGAGCACACGGCCGCCCTGTTCACGCGCGACATCGACGAACGACAGCACGCGATCGAGGTGCTGCTTCGAGGTGAGCGGCCCCATCTCGGTGTTCGCATCGAGCGGGTTGCCGATCCGGATCGACGACGCGAGCGCCACGAAGCGCTCGAGGAACGCATCCGCGATGCGTTCGTGCAGCACGAGACGCGAGCCGGCGATGCACGCCTGCCCCTGGTTGTGGAAGATCGCCCACGCGGCGCCGTTGATGGCCGCGTCGAGATCGGCATCGTCGAACACGATGTTGGCGCCCTTGCCGCCCAGTTCGAGCTGCACGCGCTTCAGGTTGCCCTGCGACGCTTCGACGATCCGGCGGCCGGTGGCCGTCGAGCCGGTGAACGCGATCTTGCCGACACCCGGATGTTCGGCGAGCCGCTGGCCGGCCGTGTGCCCGTAGCCGGGGACGATGTTGACGACGCCGGCCGGAAACCCGACCTCGGCCATCAGCTCGACGATGCGCAGCGTCGACAGCGGCGTGATTTCCGACGGCTTGAGCACCACCGTGTTGCCGGCCGCGAGCGCCGGGCCCATCTTCCAGCTCGTGAACATCAACGGAAAATTCCACGGCACGATCTGGCCGACGACACCGATCGGCGCGCGCTGCACGTAGTTCAGGAAGCCGGTTTCGACGGGAATCACCGAGCCCTGCAGCTTGTCGGCCATGCCGCCGAAGTAGCGGAAGCACGCAGCCGTGCGCGGCACGTCGAGCGCGCGCGAATCGCGGATCGGGTGCCCGGTGTCCAGCGATTCGAGCTGCGCCAGCTCCTCCGCATTGGCCTCGATCGCGTCGGCCAGGCGCAGCAGCAAGCGGCCGCGTTCGGCGGCCGGCAGCGCCGACCATTTGGGGAACGCGCGCGTCGCGGCTTCGACGGCCAGATCGACGTCCGCCGCTGTGGCGGCCGCGATCTTCGTGATGACGGAGCCGTCGTGCGGGTTCAGCACGTCGATCGTGCCGCGGTCGACGGCGTCAACGAAGCGCCCGTCGATGAAGAGTTGGGTTTGCATGAATCGTCCTCGGTGTATGGCGTGAAGCGCAAGCGGAAACTGACGCGCCGCTCAGAACGCGATCGGATACGGCGCGAGCTCGCCGCTCTCGTAGCGTTGCGGCAGGTTCGGCGTCGCGTTTTCCCAGACCAGCAGCATCGACCGCTTCGTGGAGTAGCCCTGATGCCGGATGTCGGCGGGCATCGCGCAGATGTCGCCGGCGCGCATCGTCACGCGTGCGCGCGGCGCGCCGGTGTTCTTGTCGCCGATGTCCCACACGATTTCGTCGGACAGTTGCAGGAACCATTCGACGCGGTCGTTGCCATGGAACACCGGCAGGATGAATTCCTCGGTGGTCGGGCAGAACAGGCTGCGCCCGCACACCGACGTGACCGACGGATTCCACGTCACGTCCGAGCGCGACAGGTACTTGAACAGGTTGAACGCGTGCAGCTCGCCTTCGAAGCCCGGCTCGACATGCACTTCCGGTTCATCCTGCGCGACGTCGAGGAACGCGCGGTTGACCGGCAGGTCGTCGCGCAGCGGCGAATCGCCTTCGAGGCCCGGCATGCGGCGCGTCGCGATCCGCGTGCGCTCGATCGCCGAGCCGTTCTCGCCGTGCTTGCGTCCGAACGCGGTGCCGGTTTCCTCGGGCGCCGCGAACGGATCGAAGCCTTCGTTCGTCCAGTCGTGCAGCATCGCCTTGAAGGTCGCCATGATCGTGGGCGTTTCGAAGGTCTCGGTGTAGTCCACGCCGGCGTCCTTCAGGATGCCGTTGAAGGTGCCCGCATACATGTCCACCTTGCCGTAGTGATTGCGCGTGCCGAATACGTGGTCGAAGTTCACCCAGCCGTAGAAGAAGCCCCATGCCACGTCGCGCATCATCGCGCGCAGGAACGCGTCCGCCGGCATCGCGTGCGTGCGGGTCTGGCCTTTCGCGGGCCAGCTGATCTTCACGAAATACTCGTCGCGCTGGAATTCGAATGCGCCGAGCTGGAAGCGGCGGTAGCCGGTGACGGCATCGGCTTCGGTCGATCGCACCAGATCGGCGGCAAAGCCTGCGGAAGTGTCGAAAGTGTCGAGGGTGGCCATAACGTGTCTCCTGGAAGTGTCGAATGAGGTCGGACGAATCAGTGCAGGCAGATGTCGGCCCACTTCTCCACGGACAGCTCGCCCAGGACGGTCTGCACGAGTGCGACGCCCGGCCGGCTGGCGGTGAAGCGGTATGCACAGCCGGCCGGCAGCAGCGCCTGATGGCCCTGGCGCAATACGACGTAGCCCATCTTGCGGCCGGCCGGTTGCGTGCCGGCGTTCACGGTGCCGCGCCCCGATTGCGGCGGCGTATCGAGCTTGATGAATTCGATCCGGACTTCGCCATCCATCTGGATCACGAATTCGTCGTGCGCGCAGGCGAACCACGGCGACTGGCCGTCGGTCCGCAGCACTTCGATCACGTATTCGAGGTTCTTGCCGGCGACGACCTTTTCATAAGGGGCCGACTTCGATGCGACCTCGAAGACATTCGAGAACGCGTAGTGTTGAGCGCTGCCGCTCGTGATTTCGATCTCGCCTTTCTTGTAACTGTCGAGCGAGCCAAAGACGGTATGGAATGCCGTGTCGGTCATTTCTGTCTCCTGAGTTGAACCGCTTGTTGGATTCCACTCTAGGGGCAACGGGCCACCGCAACAAGGCACGGGACGGCGACTACGGCATTTGCGTTTCGCGAATAATCCGCGCGGTTCAACGCACCCAGCCACGCTCCAGAAGGGGACGATCCCACGGCGATTCGTCGCCGATGGTTTCCGCGAGGAATTCGACCAGCGCCTTCACCTTCAACGCCTGCCGCTGCGTGGCGGGATAAACCGCGGCAAAGCTCAGCGGCGCGAGCTGGAAGTCGGTCAGGATGGGCACCAGCCGGCCGGCAACGAGCGCCTTGCTCGCGACGAGTGTAGGCAGACAAACGACGCCGCCGCCGGACAGCGCATACTCGCGCAGCAGGTGCACGGAGTTCGATCGGATCATGCCCGGCAGCTCCATTTCGACGACTTCGTCGCCGCGCGTCATCGTCCAGCGGTTGCGCGACGGATAGCCCGAATAGAGCGCGGTGGTGTGCTGCAGCAGGTCGCGCGGATGTTGTGGCGCACCATGCGCATCGAGGTAGGCGGGCGACGCGCAAAACAGGCGCCTGACGGTGAACAGCCGCCGTTCGATCAGCGACTCGGAGATCGGCGGAAAAATCTGGAACGCGATGTCGAACCCTTCTTCGACAGGGTCCACGACACGGTCATTGACGATCACGTCGAGCTGGATGCCCGGGTAGCGCCGGTTGAACTCCATCAGCGGCGCGCCGAAGTGATCGAGCGCGAAACCGGGCAGCATCTGGATGCGCAGCCGCCCGGTCGGGGTCGCGCGAAGCTCGCGCATCTGGTCGGTCAGCTCGTTGACGCGCCCCACCACCTCCGCGCACTCGCGATAAAACGCCTCGCCCACTTCGGACAGGCGCACGTGGCGTGTGCTGCGATGGAACAGCGGCGCGTTGACGAACTTCTCGAGCTGCTGGATGCGGTTCGTCACGACCGAGCTGGTCACGCCGAGCTGCCGCGCCGCCTCGGCGAAGCTGCTGGCCTCCGCCACCCGGACAAATGCCTCGATGCTCAGGAACCGGTCCATACCGCGCCCTTTTTCGACAGCGAAACCGGCAGTCTACCCGTGCGGATAACGGGCTGGGTCATGCTGGAAGCGTCACTCTGTCACCCAATCGATGTCAATCGCCGATGACGCCGGCCCGCGCATGCGCCGCCGTGCCCGCACGGGGCCTTACCGCGATTGCTCGCCCGCCGCCAGTTCCGGTTGCACCGCCACGCGACGCTGCAGCACGGCCGGTGCGGTTTCCTTCAGCAGCAGGCTGACCACGATGCCCAGCATGACCGCGCACATCGGCAGCCACAGAATGTTCTGGATGCCAAAGTGTGCGGCGACATAGCCGCCCATCGCCGGCGCGATGCCGCCGCCGAAGATCTCGCCGACCCCGACCACCACGCCGATCGACGTCGACACGAGCCCGATGGGCGCGGCCTCGGTGGCCACGGGGCCGGACAGCAGCGACACCAGCCCGAGCGTGAAGAACGACGCGACGAACAGCACGCCGAACAGCGCGAGCGGCTGCGGGCCGAGGCCGCGGAAAATGTAGAGCATCACGGCCGTCCCCGCGAAGCCGACGATGCTCGCGAGGCGGCGGCCGACCAGGTCGGACAGGCCCGGCAACCCGAACTGCCCGAGAAAACCGCCGAAGCCGATCGCCGACACGACGAGGCCCATCTTCTGCGTGCCGAGCGCCAGGTAGTCGGTCAGGTACAGCGGCAGCAGCGCGCCGAGCACGAATACGCCGGTCATCGCGCAGCACAGCGCGGCCATCGCCACGAGGATGTTGCGGCTCTTGAGCACATGGCCGAGCGACGCCGGCGCATGCTCCGACGCGACGGCCTTCGTGACCTTCGGCTCGCGGATCACGAAGAACATGATCGCGCCGAGGATCAGGCCGGGCACGGCCACCAGCGCAAAGACCCAGCGCCACGACACGAAGCCGAGCAGCTGCGTCGCGATGATCGGCGACAGCGCGAGCCCGAACAGCGCGAAGCCGCTTTGCTGCAGGCCGAGGTTCAGCCCGCGCCGCCGCGGATGCGACGCGTCGGCCGTCGCGGCAAAGCTCGTCGGGCAGAACGAGCCCTCCGCGACGCCCATCAGGCCGCGAATCGCCATCAGCCCGAGCAGGCCGCCCGCGAGCCCCGAGAAGCCCGACAGCAGCGAGAACGCGATGATGGCCGGAATCAGCACCTTGCGGCGGCCGATCTTGTCGGAAATGCCGCCCATCAGCGCCGCGAAGATGCCCCACGACAGGCCGAGCACGCCGATGCAGTTGCCGACGTCCTGCGCGTTCAGGTTGAGGTCCTTCATGATCGAAGGGAACAGCGGCGCGATCAGCCAGCGATCGAGGCCGACCAGCCCGAAGCCGAGCGCCAGCAGCGTGACCGCCTTCCATTCGTATGAGGTATCCCACTCGTTTGCTTTCATGTCCGTCTCCGTGGACACAGGTTCGCCTGCGCGCGCCGCAGCGCCTGCGCATGAGCCAGGTCCGATGGTTTTTGTATGCGACGCGAATCGCGAGGAAATGCCGGCTGGCGTTCGGGTGCGACGCGTTGGGTTCAATCAGCCGACGTCACCACGATAGGTGCACGGCCGCCAATCGGGTATGGAACAACCGGCGAACGCGCCATTCGCGAAACGCAAATAATCGCGGGCGGTGCACGGGAAGGGGCGAAGGGAAAGCGCGAAGCGAACGGGCGCGGCGTCGAAGTGACGCTCGCTCATGCGTCACGGGGAATTCCCTCATGGACATCGGGGCATCCACGCGCGGCGCCATTCACGTCACGCGTGCACAGAAGCCGCCCGCCGGGTAGCGGGAGGCGAAAAAACAGGGGCAAACCAAGATGCACCGGACGAGCACCAGCGCAATCCTGTTCATCCCCCTTTCCGACACCACCATGCGACGCAGCTCGTTCAGACATGGGATGAATCTCATTCTTTACACGCTCCATTCAATTTATTTCGACGAAAAACAAATCACCCATCCTTGATAAACCAATAAATTCTTATCCAAAATATTTACCCCCATTACTAAATACAACCCTTCACTCCTCACAAAGAATGTCAAATAAAGTCTCCTCCAAATCTAAAAAGCATCTCTAAATATCAAATCATTTCTTACAGCAGACAAGTTTGATATTCTTCACCGCGAATTTTCCATAACCTTCTTTTTATTTACCTGAAACCACAATTCGATCCAGTCCGAATTGAGAACGAAAATAACGAGATTGCGGTGATGTCGATAGAAAGTACATTCCGAAATTTTGCGTCCGGTCTGATGGGCGGCAACAAACGGCCTGTCGATCTCTATTTCGGGCTGGCGCAACGCACGGTCGGCCATTTGCTGGTGCTCCATCACGCCGATATTCGCGAAGGGTTGATATCGGGGATCGATGGGCAACTGACCTGCGTGTCCACCCATGCGCATCTATCGCCTGCGCTGTTTCTCGGTCTGCCCGTGTCGGTACGGCTGACGACCGATCGGGGTGGCATACGAGCGATCAATGCGATCGTGCGCGACGTGCGAGCCGGTCAATCCGACGGCGAACTGACCGTGTACCAGTTGCATGTGTGCGACGCCCTGTCGCTGATGGACCGCCGCACGAACGCCCGCCTATTCCGATCGTGCAGCGTGATCGACATTCTGGCGACGCTGATGAATGAGTGGAAACATCGCAGCCCCGCACTCGCGCAGGCATTCGATTTCGACCTGTCGGCATTGCAGGCCGAACGCTATCCGGTGCGCGAACTGACACGGCAGGTGAACGAGTCCGACGCGCGCTTCATCCGGCGTCTGTAGCGTCGGGAAGGCATCACGGTATTTGCGAAGGCGGGACCGATCGGAGGGGTGAGCGACACGGCCGACGAACGCCCGATACACACACTCGTGTTTTGCGACGATCCCTATCGCCTGACGGAAGCGCCGGCGGGCACACTCCGCGTCCATCCGCGCGATGCCGGAGTCGAGCAACGCGACACGGTGACGCTCTTTGCATGCTGCCAAAGTCTGTCGCCCGGCAAAGTCAGCCGTCCGTCGTGGGACTACAAGAAAGCCCGTGTAGACGAATCCACGACCGTCACCGGCATCGATCAGGGCGAGTCGGGGAACGATCTTGCGCACCTGCTGACCGACGTTGCGATCGACATTCCGCACGTCGGCGATTCGTGGAGCGATCACGATCGCATCACGCGCGACCGGATGCTCGCGCATCAGTTCGAAGCCGCACGCCATGAAGGCATCAGCAGCGTGCGCGACCTGCCGGTCGGTCACTGGTTCACGTTGACCGGCGACCCCGAGCTGGATATGAAGCCCGCCGATCATCGCCAGTTTGTCGTCACGTCGGTTCGGCACGATATCTGGAACAACCTGCCGAAAGTCCTGGCAGTTCGCGCAGACGGGCTGTTCACGGCAAGCCGTCACCTGACGCAAGTCGTTCCGCCGGCGCCAGCCGATGCATCGGAACGAACGGACACGCGCTATGAGAACAGTTTCACGTGCGTGCGACGCGGCGTGCCGCTCAAGCCTTCCTACGATCCGCGAATCGATGTGCCGCCGGTTCACCTGCTCACCGGCACGATCGTCGGCACACCGGGCGAGGAAGTGTTTTGCGATGAGGCCGGCCGCGTGCGCGTGCAGATTCACGGCTACGACCCGGTCGATCACGCCCACGCGCAAGGCGCCGGAACGACCGGCCTGGCCGGCGACAGCGCGCCGATTCGCGTCGGCGCAAGCCTGGCGGGGAAATACTTCGGCACGCTTTTCCTGCCTCGGGTCGGCATGGAGGTTTTGCTGGGGAGCCTGTCGGGCGATCCGGACCGTCTGGTGATCATCGGAATCCTGAGCAACGGCGCGAACCCGCCCGCGACCTTCAGCGATACCGGCTCGCTACCCGGCAACCGTTACTTGTCCGGGATCAAGACCAAGGAAATCAACGGCCATCGGTACAACCAGCTTCGTCTGGACGATACGCCGTCGCAAATTTCGGCGCAGTTGGCGAGCGAACACGCGCACACCCAATTGAATCTCGGCTATCTGACGCAGCCCCGTCGTGATGGACACGGGAGCGACCGGGGTGAAGGCGCGGAACTGCGCACCGACGCCGCTGCGGCGTTGCGCGCCGCCCGGGGCATGCTGTTGACGACCTATGCGCGGTCGCACGCGACCGGCGGTCAGCTCGATCGCGATGAACTGATTCACTTGCTCGACCAATGCACGGAGCTGTTCAAGTCGCTCGGCGATTACGCCGGCCAGCACGGCGGGCAATCCGCCGACACGGCCGGCCAGGACAACCTCGCCAGCGCATTCCGTCACTGGAAACCCGACGGTTCGGAATCCCGTGCCACGGGTGACGCATCCGCATTCATGGCGTTCGGCGCGCAAGCGGGGTCGCTGAACGTCACGCCGAAAACGCACGTCATGTATGCGGGCGAAAACATCGATCAGATTGCGCAACAACACATGCAGATCACGAGCGGCGAGCGGATCAATCTGCATGCCGGGCATGGCGTCGCGATGTTCGCGCATGGGAACGGCGTGTCGGTTATCGCGAATCAGGGGAAAGTCGCCATTCAATCGCAGAACGACGACACGCAAATAGAGTCCGGCAAAAACATCCAGTTGACCGCGGCCGACGGCAGGCTTGCTGGCACGGCAAGCGACGAAATCGTATTCGTCACGTCCGGCGGCGCGTATCTCAAGCTGCACGGGGGCGATATCGAACTGGGATGCCCCGGCAAGTTCACCGTGAAATCCGATGGCCATGCGTGGGATGGCCCCGCCAGCATGAGCGTCGACTTGCCGACATTCGATCAACGTCCGCTCGGCCGCATCCCGAAGCTGGTCCGCCCAACGGACGGTCACGCGGCACCGGGGTTCGAAGGACAGATTCGAAAGGCATCGGGAACGCTGTCGGATTTGACGACCGACATGGCCGGGGAATTGCCGGAGATCGATACCGACCGGTTCGAGAGGCTGGCGGTGCAGTTCACCAAGAAGAATGTTTAACGCAAGCGCAGGAATCCGTATGACCGATTCATCTCTCGATCCTCGGCCGGCTGCGGACGCCCGCACCAACGAGCATGCCGCGAAGACCGGCGTGCCCGACGCGGTTGCGCCGCGCCCGGAGCCGCCGCAGATCGTCGTCGGCCGGAGCGAAGGAGTCGCGATGTGGACGAAAGGCACTCGGCTGATCTGCATCAAGCAAATGCCGTTGCCCGGTATCGTCATCTTCGTGCATGGGGTGAATTCCGAAGGTGAATGGTTCGAAGCCGCCGAGCAGGGGCTGTGTGATGGCCTGAATCGCCGGCTCGGGCGGCTGGACGATCAACTCAAGTATCGCGGCATCGATGCCGGGCAGCTGGTGCCCGCGAAGTACACGGAAAGCGTGACGCCGGACGGGTTTCTGAATCCGAAGCTTTGGGCCGGCGACTACATCAAGCCCGATCCGTCGTTTTCACCGGTCATTCATTTCCGGTGGGGCTATCGGGCGACAGCCGAGGAACTCAAAGAATACGGCGACAAGATTTTCCTGAACGAGAAGGACTATTGGGGCGGCGGTCCGTTCACGAACGGTTGCGCGAGCCTGCCCGATCTCTGGCACGGCGGCCTCGACGACCGCGCGGCCGGGTGGTTGACCGTCCAGGGGATCAACCCGACCAATCGACCGCTGTATCGCGCGCCACCCCGCGCATATGGCGTGCTCGCAGCGTTGCGCCTTGCGAGGTTGATCGAGTCGATTCGCCGCATGCAGGCCGACGTGCCGATCACCGTCGTGTGCCATAGCCAGGGCAACATCGTGGGCCTTACCGCAGCCTTCTTCGGCGATGCACTACCCGATGTCGAAGATCCGTGGGGACGTAGCGGGCATTGCGTGGCCGACGCCTACGTGCTGGCGAATGCGCCGTACAGTCTTGCGCGCGCAGACGGCCCGAATCCATCCGATACGTTTATGGATACCTGGTCGCAACGCGCGACCAGGGACGGTGGCGGCCGTCGCGGGCGGCAGACCTACACCGCCCGCACGAAAACGTTCGGCAAGTTTCTGTCGATCATCGGCACTCGGAAGGCCTATGAACTTTCCGCAGACAAGATCGATGAAGACATGGCGAACGAACGGGTATCGCCGACCAGCAAGAAGTCTTATGCAGCACAAGACGATCGGGTACGCCACGGCCTGAACGGATCGACGTATGGTCGCGTCACCGCGTATTGCTGTCCACACGACCAGGTGATTTCGGCGGTCACGGTTCAAGGCATCGGCTGGCGCGGCATCGACGAGAACGAGCTGAACGATATCAGCGTCCCCGGCGTGCTGACGCAGCGCGTCTTTGCCTCCGGCTTCCACGTTGGCGTGCAGAAACGCTATCGATATCGGGAGGACGACTGGCGGCATGGCAAAGAGGGAACGACGTCGGGATTCTGGTATCCGCCTTCGCCGCCTGCAAAATTCAATCTCATCGGTGCGCTCAAGGGAAACGAGTCCGTGTTCGGGGTGGCGGCCACGCTTGCATCCGCGCCGATCATGTTTTTCGTGACCCAGATCAGCTCGGCATTGAATATGTTCCGCGTGAACGCCAATCCGCCGAAGGATTGGGCCGTGGTGGCGGACGCGCCGGCACTCGACGAACCGTTTACGCCGAAGGCGTTGCGGTTCGGCAAGCCCATCGAAACGAAGGACGGCAATGCGACAAGCGACTTCAACGAAGGCAACGATCCTCCGGCCGCATGGCGCGATGCAAGCAAGAGCGAGGCCGACAAGCGCGCGGACGATCCCTACGATCAGTACGAGGCGAAGAACAATGCCAGCGTCGCGCAAGGGACAGCGGAGAGCGAAGCCGGACAGCGTTACGAGGACCGCGCGTTGATGCGGATGGAGGCCCGGCGCACGCTGAATACGGAATGGCTCGATGGTGATGGCCATGTGATCGGCGAGGACGGCAAGAGCGAAATGCCGGAGGGCTACAAGGAATGGCGCGACAAGCAGATTGTCGATTGGCTCGATCGTGGCTCGACCAACAGCCCGACGAATCACTCCACGACGATGACCAATCCGGAGCATGCGAAAAAGGCGCTTGCGTACGATGTGGCGATCGGGGTTTGCTATCTGACGCCCGAGCAACTCTATGACCTGCGGATTGAAGCGGATTGGCGGATGGGCAAGGGTATTCCAGAAGATAGTTCGAACAAAAAATACTATGAATATTTCTCGCGCGGTGAAATTGACAACCTGCCTGTGCAGGAATGGGTACATATAGTGAGAGGCGAAGGAAATATGCCCGACGCGATTGTGGACGAACGTGAAGGCGAGTTCTATCTGAAGGTCGGGGGAGTGATTTGAAAATTCTAATCGTCACACGGTCGCGACGCGTCGCCGTCGCCGTTTCGACATGGCTGATCGCAACCGTACTCATGGCCTCGCTGATGGCGCACGTAGAACAACCCAACCCGGCACATTTGGAGATAGGAGATTGGATGAAACGATTCATTGTAGTACCCGGCCTCGCTGCACTCATGGTGTTTCTATTCATCACCGCACTGATGCGTCCAGCACAAGCCGGGCCTGTCCAGCAGCCTGCAGAGAATGCAACTCCGGCAGCCGAAGAACCGGCGAAGCCCTTCGTCGCACAGGTTGTTGGCCTGATGTGGTTGAATCCATTGCAACGCATGGACTACCCCACCCAATGGCAATTGTTGTGGACGCAAGGACTTGCCGTTCCAAACAAGAATGACGATATGGTTCGCACTGATCCGAAGTCGTTTACCACCTTGCAATCGGTAGCTGGTATCGCATACGGAAACAGAGGCAAGGAAACATTTAGAGGCTTCTATCGCAAGTACATGTTCGAGTTCCCTCTAATAATTCGCTCACGCTATTTCGCCAATCCAAAATATTTCTACACGGTAGGACCAAACGACAAAGGAGAGTGGCGCGAATTGGCTGGAATTCATGTTGAGCTTGCGATTCCGAATCGGCTTGATTCGGCTGAATCGCAAAGCTACTTGCGCGACTCAATTCGAAAGTCATTCTCGATCGGCAACCCGCATTTCCGAGAAATGTGGAGCCGCGACACGCCCCCCGACGTGCAAATCACCCAAGGCGGCGCGAACGCAGGCTTTACATCGCTGAACAAGGCACTGGACTACTTGCAGGAAAACCCCGACAAGACCGTATGGGCGATCAACTGGGACGCGCCCAACTTCCCGCCCACAGACGCACAGATCAACGAGAACCTTGTCGTGCTGTTCCTCGCCGGTCCAACCTTCAACACCGAGCGTGAACCGCTCGCGTGGATCGGCAAGGCGGCAACCGGTAACACACTCGATTTTCCGAAGAAGACCGGTACGACGCGAATCGTGCAGGCCTGGAAGGCAACGATCGATCAAGCCGCACGCAACGCCGGCATCGCGGCCCCCGACCTCAACTACATCGTTCACGACGCAGGCAAAGGCAGTGACGCATCGTCGGCACGTCTTGCCGTGCTCGGACAAACCTTGACCGAAACCCTTCCCGAATACGACCACCGCAAACAGACCTTCAACACGGCCGCCCTACTCGGCGACATGGGAACCGGCAGCGCATTGACCGACGTCGCGCTCGCCATCGGCCGGATCAATCACTTCGGCGGCAACGCACTCGTCGCCGGCACGACCGATCCAGATCACCCGGTCGCGGTCGTTGTCCGGCCACCGTCGAAGCTCACGCCGATCGATCCCGACAAGGACTGGTTCCGCGCACGCGGCGGCAACAACGCCTACCTGCCGTGGTGGGGCCGCCGACACGATACGAATTACGGCATGCAAGGCTATTCATGGTGATGCACACCGGCGCGGCAGATTGCTTCATCCGAGCGTGATCGCCGCGTCAGACCTCAAACCATTTGGAAGACGGAATCCCATGCGGGGAATTATCCGGGTAGAAGATACGCACACCCACGGCGGCCGGGTCGAATCCGGCGCCCGAAAAAGCAAGGTGATGGGGCGCTCGGTCGCCCGCATTGGCGACGTATGTTCGTGTCCGATTCACGGCGCTTGCACGATTGCCGAAGGCGACACGGCCTTCAAGGTCGAAGATCGAGACGCTGCCTTCGATGGTCACAAGACTTCATGCGGCGCGACCTTGATTTCTTCACTTCACACTTCCGGGCGAGTTTGAATGCAAAAGACCCGACGCATGACTGCCGAACAGTTCCGCCTGTTGCGCGTGCAAAATACACGAATCCAGCCTTTAAACCAGTGGGCCCTGCACGAGATTTTCGTCAAGGGCCGATCGCAGCGGGCCGTGGCGGCGGAAGTCGGCATGACGTGTTCCGCGATGTCGCAGCTTGTACGGAAGGTGTGGCAGCGGTATCTGGAGCTGCCGGGAAACTGCACGCGCCTCACCACCCTCACGATCACGATCCCGGCCAGATATGAGCCCGCACTCCAGGCATGGGTGCGGGATGCCTATCGATTGGCGATTCAGAACGAACAAGATACGGCGACCTGATCGATTCCCGCCCCGGAACTTCTCTCAAACCCAACTCACACCGGTTTTTACGCCCCATGAAGTTTTCGATCAATCCGGATGCGGCACGGTACGCGACGATCGTATCGATCGTCTCCGCCGGCATTTCCATCGTTTCGGCGTGGTCCGCACACGACGCGATGAAAAGTAACGAACTCGTGTACCGACCCTACGTGGTGGCAACACAGCACTTCGACGACTCCGAAAACAGGCGTGGCATCTATCTTTCGAATGCAGGGCTCGGACCGGCCATCATCAAGGGTATGACCGTGACGATCGGAACCCGAAAATACACTGGCCTCGGCCCCAGTATCTGGTCGCGCGTTCAGTCCGATGCAGGCGTCCGCGCCACGGGATGCTTCAGGACCGGCTGGCCGCGCCCCGACGATCCGCTGAAAGCCGGCGAGATCGTACCGCTTCTGGCCTTGTCGGATAAGGCGCCACCTCCATGCCTGCCCATCTTGCTCAAGTTGCTGGCCACGAACGATATCGCTATCGATATCCAGTACGAATCCGTGCACGGAACGGCGTTCTCCTCGACGCGCGACGTCGGCATACACGATCCCGACGCAACGCAGATCGTACGCCAATATGACGACATCGAACGGCGCATGGTTGAACTGCTCAAGGGCATGGAGGCCGTGCACGCTCCGCACACTGCGTCCGCTGCGCAGCCCTGAATGCTGCTCGCGGCACGGCCGATCGCGTTGCGTGTCGGCGTGCCGGCGCCGCAATCCGGCCGTCAGGCCGCGCTGGCATTCCGCGACCTCTTCGACGCTTCACCAAAAATTCAACCCAGCGGAGACCACGCTTCCGGCAGGCAAATCGTCGACGTGGCCCGCTCGATCTGCTGCGGTCCGCCCTTGGGCGGCCAGAGCCCTTCGGCATAGTGGCGCGCGCGCAATGCCATGCGCTCCTCCAGGCTCGAGAACCCCCAGATATGGGCGATGCGAGGCGGGCCGTCGATCGCGTACATATTCGCGACGAGATGAGACGTATAGGCTTCGGCCTGGCCGACGGCCTGTTCCCACGCGGCGATCGTCGGCGCGATCCCGGCCGGTTTGAGCCAATAGCGGCGGAATTCGTAGAACCTGCCGAGTGTCGACGGCTCGATCTCGGGCAGGAACGGAAACAGTTCGTAGGTTTCCATGCTGAGACCCACATGGGCACCGCCGATATTGAACGGCCCGCCGCTCATCAACGCACGTCGACGCTCCTGCTGCAGTTCGTCGATTTCGTCGAAGCCTCGCAGCACGACGATCTGCCCCAATTCGCCGATTTCCGAACGCCATGCGCCGAGGAGACGCCCCGCGGCCCCCGGATCCGTTACCCATCGGTGCGCCCCAGCCGAAACGGCATCCTGCTCCAGCAGCAAACACGACAACGTCGTCAGTTCATACTGCATCTCGACAATCCCTCGCAAAATGGGCCGTGGACACGCAAATCGCACCCGCCTGCCCCCAAAAAAATAAATTCCCCCAATCCACATTCTGATAAAACGTTATTCCATATCAAGCTGAATCGCCAGCCGACTTTAGATCCTTTTTCCCTTCTGTCCCCCGTATCATTTCTTCCATTCCGAAAGAAACGAGCATGAGAAGGACATGAGCGACACCACCCCGCTGCACTACCTCGACTACGCCGCCACGACGCCCGCCGATCCGCGTGTGATCGAGGCAATGACGGCCTGCCTCGGCTTCGACGGCATCTTCGGCAACCCCGCATCGAGCTCGCACGCCGCCGGCCGGCTCGCGAAAGACAAGGTCGAGCAGGCCCGCGCGCAAGTCGCCGCGCTGATCGGCGCGGACGCCGACGAGATCGTCTGGACGTCGGGCGCCACCGAATCGAACAACCTCGCGCTGAAGGGTTATGCGGAAAACGCGACCGGCAAGCGCCACCTGATCACGAGCCGCATCGAGCACAAGGCCATTCTCGACACGATGGCGAACCTGGCGAAGCATGGCTCGACGGTCACGTTCCTGACGCCCACGCGCGACGGCGAGATCACCGCCGACGCGGTCGCCGCCGCCATCGGCCCCGATACGGGCCTCGTGTCGCTGATGCTCGTGAACAACGAACTCGGCACGCTGACCGATATTGGCGCAATCTCGCGCATCGTGCATGCCGCGGGCGCGCTGCTCCACGTCGACGCCGCGCAGGCGCTCGGCAAGACGCCGATCGAAGTGCGCGCGCTCGGCATCGACATGCTGTCGATGTCCGCGCACAAGGTGTACGGCCCGAAGGGCATCGGCGCGCTGTTCGTGCGCCGCGACATCGCGGACCGGATCGCCCCTCAGATTCATGGCGGCGGGCATGAGCGCGGCTTGCGTTCGGGCACGCTCGCGACGCATCAGATCGTCGGCATGGGCGTTGCCTGCGAACTGGCCGCTGAAAAGCTCGACGGCGAAGCCGCTCGAATCGCGGCGCTCGGCGCGCGCCTGACGGACGCGCTGGTCGCACTCGGCGATGTCACGCAGAACGCGGCCGCCGCGCGCCGCATCCCGCACACGCTGAGCCTGACGGTGAATGCGCCGGGCTTCTTCCCGTTCATGCTCGGCGAAGCGCTCGCGGTGTCGTCGACGTCCGCATGCAACTCGACCAGCGGCGCACCGTCCCACGTGCTGACCGCGATCGGCCTCGATGCGGAAACGGCAGGCCGCACCGTGCGCGTGAGCTTCGGCCGCTTTACGACGGAGCAGGATGTCGACTTCGCGATCGCCTGTTTCCGCCACGCGATCGAACAGTGTCGTGCGACAGCGGCGAACGGGTTCGCCGCGTCGCGGCAGATCACGCCGGCCGACCTGAAGGCGATCCGCAATGCCGGCTTCCGCTCGGTCATCTGCAACCGGCCGGACGGCGAAGGCGACGCCCATCCGGCGTTCGACGAAATCGCCACGGCGGCCCGCGAACTGGGCCTCGACGCGCGCTACCTGCCGGTCGAGCGCGACGGCATCGGCGATGCGGAGATCGACGCATTCGGTGCACTGGTCGACACGCTGCAGAAGCCGGTACTCGCGTATTGCCGCAGCGGCAGCCGCTCGGGCTTGCTGTGGAGCCGGCTGTCCGCCCGGCGGACGGCCGAAGCCCCGGCCTCTGTCTGATCGATCAGGAACATCGTCCCGCCGCGCGTGAGCGGCACTGCGTTCGCGAGGAGATCGACATGAAACTGCCGTGCCTCGACATTCCGCTGCCCGGCGCCGGTGAACTCAGCCACAAGCGCGGCACGCAATACCAGCATGCCGCGCAAACCGGCCGCTACTTCGGATACTCCAGCTGCAGCGCGACCCAGCCTGATGTCGCGTCGCCATAGCGTGCCGCGATGTCGCCGAGCACACCGGGCAGCACCGCTTCCCCACGCCGATCGGCCGGCATCGTCACACGCGCGTGCCGGACGTTCGCCGGCTGCGCCAGCAACCGCAGCCCGTGCCTCGACTCGATCACGCGCGCGTCTGCCGTCGCGACGACGTCACTGCGCCAGGTCCGCGCCCACGCGTCGGCGGTCAACGCAACCGGAAGCTCGTCGAACCCGGCTTCGACCGGAAGATCGAACGTCTCGCGCCGCCAGAACGCGACGCGGTTCGTCAACGCAACCGCCACCGCACGCGCCGTCAACGCGAACCGGCTTCCGTCGTGGACATCGCTCCATGCGTACGCGCCGACGCGCCGCGCCGTCTCGCGCGCCGCTGCCGGCCCGGCCAGCGCACTCACCAATGCCAGCGAAGCAGGAATCGACGCCGACACGCCGGTCGTCGTCATGACGTTGCCGTCCATCACATAGCGGCGATCGTCGACCCACGTCGTATCGGCAAAGCGGCGACGCAGGCCTTCACGCGAATACCAGTGGGACGTCGCCGTGCGATGCCGCAGCAGGCCGGCGTTCGCGAGGACTTCCGCGCCATCGCAGATCGCCACCATCGTCGCGCCGGCGGCGGCCTGCTTGCGCAACCATGCCAGTACGGCCGGGCTGTCCGCGCGATGCAGCGCGGGCACGATCACCACGTCGGCCCCCGCAGGCGTCGCGGCATCGAACCGGTCGAACGTCGTATCGGCCAGCATGCGCAGCGCGGGCATCAGTTCGACCTCACCTTCGTCGGCCGATACGGCGACGACATCGACCGCCCCGGACGTCTTCAGCATCGCGTACGGCACGATGAAATCGGTCGTCTCCGTTCCGGCGTTGTCCGCGACGATCGCCACGAGCGGCCGCGTGCGGCCCGCCTTCGGCGCGCCGATCGTCAGCACCTGTGCGGCCGGCAGAGCATCCTCCGCCTTCACCGGCACATGCCACCCCGCTGTACACGCGCCCAGCATCGAGCACACGAGCAGCACTGCCCCGCCTGTCTTCCATCCCCGCATCGTTCACCCGCATCCGTCGATTGCATGTCCGGAAAATTACAAGGATCATGCTCGCGGTCACAAGGACAACTCCACCGCACTTTCCGCCATGTCCCAGTCAACCTGTTCGGCACGCGACATCGTCGTCGTCGGCTTCGAAGGCGTCCAGTCGCTCGACATCACGGGCCCGATGGAAGTGTTCGCGGTCGCGAACCGTCACCTTCCCGACCATGCCGTGCCGTACCGGCTCACGCTCGCGTCGCAACACGGCGGCGACATCGTCACGCACGCGGGCCTGCGCCTCGCCGGCACGGCCGCACTCGCGGCGTTGCCCGAGCGGATCGACACGATCATCGTCGCCGGCGGCGATGAAGCGGCGCTGCGCCACGCCGCGTCGGAAGCCGGCGTGCTGCCGTGGCTGCGCACGCGGATCGCTGGCACGCGGCGCATCGCGAGCATCTGCACGGGCGCGTTCGTGCTGGCGGCGGGCGGATGGCTGGACGGCCGGCGCGCGACCACGCACTGGAACCAGTGCGCGATGCTGCAGGCGCTCCGTCCCGACGCGCGGATCGAACCGGACGCGATCTACGTCAGCGATCCGCCGTTCCACACGTCGGCCGGCGTGACGGCCGGCATCGATCTGTGTCTTGCACTCGTCGAGGCCGATTGCGGCGCGCCGACCGCGCTCGCGGTCGCACGCGAACTCGTGCTGTTCGTGCACCGTCCCGGCGGACAGGCGCAGTTCAGCGTCGGGCTCGGCTCGCTGGCCAACGCGACGCCGCGCATGCGCGCCCTGCTCGCCGAGATCGCCGACGATCCGGCCGGCGATCTCGGCGTCGCCGCGCTGGCCGCACGGATGCACATGAGCGAACGCTCGTTTGCGCGCCACTTCCTCAAGGAAACCGGGCGATCGCCGGCGCAGTTCGTCCTGGCCGCACGCGTCGAGCGCGCGAAGGCGCTGCTCGAGCGGGCCGACTGGCCGCTCGAACGCATCGCCGAGCGGTCGGGATTCGGCAGCATCGACGCGTTGCAGCGCGCATTCGCGAAGCAGGTCGGCGTGTCGCCGCGCGACTATCGCGCCCGCTTCGGACCGCGACACGACAAGCCGCAAACGGAATAGGCCGTCGCCGGTTCCCGCATGCGTCCGGGGCCGCTTGCGTGGCGGCGCCCCGGCGACCCGGCGATCGCCCGTGGCCACCGGCCGCGCCTCCGTCACGCTCCCGGCCCTTCCGGCGACGAAACGGGCCGACAAGCCCTGTTCCGGTGCATCCGCCCGGATTTTCACTACATTGCCGAAATCTGATAGAGCCGGGAAATTTGATTTCATACCGTTCACGCATCGGACTGCAAAGCGATGGCCGCTCGACACGGCATCGCGAGCCGCCGACGAATCCCAGGAGCGGGCCAGATTGCTTGGCCCTGGCGGCGATGACGGTCCTGCCACGCAGGACATTCGTGACGGAGCGACCATGGATGCAAAACTCCAGCCTGATTCAGGCACCGACAGTGACGTAAGCCTGCTGCACAAGATGGGCTATGCGCAGGAACTGTCGAGACGTATGAGCGGTTTCTCGAACTTCGCGGTTTCGTTTTCCGTGATCTGCATCCTGTCGGGCGGCATTACCGCGTTCCAGCTCGCGTTTTCCGCGACCGGCGGCGCGTCGATCGGCCTCGGCTGGCCGTTGGGCTCGCTGTTCGCGCTGATCGTCGCGGTGTCGATGTCGCAGATCGCTTCCGCGTTTCCGACGGCCGGCGGCCTCTATCACTGGGGCGCGATCCTCGGCGGGAAGAAATGGGGGTGGATGACCGCGTGGCTCAACCTGATCGGCCTGATCTTCGTGATCGCCGCGATCAATTTCGGCACCTACGATCCGTTCTTCAAGACGCTGATCGCGCCGATGTTCGGCGTCAGCCCGGACAGCCTGACCTGGTGGCATCAGACGGCGTTCATCGCGTTCATCACGATCTCGCAGGCGATCCTGAATGCGCGCGGCATCCGGATCGCGAGCAAGATCACCGACCTGTCGGGCTACCTCATCTTCGTGGTGACGATCGCGCTCGTGGTGTCGCTGCTCGTCTACTCGCCGGTCGCGTTCGACGCGCATCGGCTGGTGACGTTCACCAATTTCACCGGCGTCGATGGCGGGGCATGGCCGAAGCAGGCCACGCCGCTCGCGTTCCTGTCCGGCCTGCTGCTCGTGACCTACACGATCACCGGCTTCGACGCTTCCGCGCACACGTCGGAAGAGACGCATGACGCGGCCAAAAACGTGCCGCGCGGCATCATCGGGTCGGTGTTCTGGTCGGCGGTGTTCGGCTACGTGATGGTGTGCGCGTTCGTGCTGGTGATGCCCGACCTGACCGCCAGCATGAAGCAGGGCACCGGCTTTTTCGAGGCGATTCTCGCGCCGATTCCGAAGACGCTGCGCGTCACCCTCGAGCTCGCGATGTTCTTCATCAACTACGTGTGCGGGCTCGCGGCGATCATGTCGACGTCGCGGATGGTCTATGCATTCGCACGCGACGGCGGGCTGCCGGCGTCGAAGCTGCTGCGCAGCGTGAGCCCGACGCACCGGACGCCCGGCCCCGCGATCTGGACGTGTGCGGTGCTCGCGATCGTCGTCACGCTGTACGGCGACGCATTCTCGGTGTTGAGTGCCGGCAGCGCGGTGTTCCTGTTCATCTCGTATGCGATGCCGATCGGCTCCGGGATGCTGGCCGAGGGCCGCTCGTGGACCGACAAGGGCCCGTTTCAGCTGGGGATCTGGTCGAAGCCGTGTGCGCTGCTCGCGCTGGTCGGTGCCTGCGTGCTTGCGTATGTCGGCATCCAGCCGCCGAACGAGAAGGTGCTGTACGTACTCGTCGGCTTCGTGGTGGTGCTGATGGTGATCTGGTACGGCTTCGGCGTGCGAAACACGTTCGCGGGGCCGCCGGTGCTGAAGGACACGCGCAATCTCGACCGCATCCGCGAACTCGAGGCGAACGTCGATCCGTCTGTCTGAAGCGTTTCGAATCAGGTTGAAAAAAAACCGACTCGTTGGCTTCGTGCCGCGAGTCGGTTTTTTCATGTCCACACGCAACGACGAGATTCAACCGCGTTGCAGCAGTTGAATCTTGCCGGCATCCGCGATCAGACGGCGGAGAAACAGTTGTCGACGAACAGGTGCGTGCCGTTGACGAAACTCGACTCGTCGGAAGCGAGGAACAGCGCGGCGGCCGCGACTTCCGACGGCTCGCACAGGCGGCCTTGCTGGACCGCGATCGCCGCCTCGGTCGCGTCGACGCCCATCGCCTGCAGGTCCTTCAGTTCGCGCATCCCGTGCGGCGTGCGGATGAACCCCGGCGCGAGCGCGTTGCATCGAATGCCGCGATCGCGATACTCGACCGCAATCGCCCGCGCGAACATGTGGCACGCGCCCTTGGTCGCGTCATACAGCACCTCGCCCGGCGTCGCGCACACCGCGGAAATCGACGACGTGCAGACGATGCTGCCCCGCCCCTTCTCCAGCATCTGCGGCAGCACCGCCTTCGTCATCAGGAACATGCTCTTCACGTTCACGCCCATCAGCCAGTCCCATTCCGACTCCTCGATGTCGAGGAACGGTTTGACGATCAGCGTGCCGGCGTGATTGAACAGGATGTCCGCGTTGCCGTACTGCGCCCGTGCGGCGCTCACGGCCTGCTGGACTTCGGCCTGTTTCGACACGTCGGCGCCGAGGCCGATCGCCTGCAGGCCCGCGTCGCGCAGCCGCGACGCAAGCGTTTCGGCGGCGTCGCCGTCGCGGTCGATGATCGCGACCTTCGCGCCCTGGGCGGCGAACAGTTCGGACGCCGCGCCACCGCAGCCGCCGGCGCCGCCGCTCACGATCGCGACCTTGCCGGCCAGGCGGCCGTCAATCTTGACATTCATGTTTCCTTCTCCAGTCTGGTTCGTTCGGTCTGCTCAACTGAACAGCGTCCGCAGGTGATCGTTGAGGAAATAGCCTTCGGGGTCCACGCTGCGGCGCAGCGCGCGGAACGCTTCGGCCTTGGGGAACCAGCGATCGACGTCCTCGCGGTTCGTGAAATGCAGCTTGCCCCAGTGAGGGCGCGAGCCGTAGTCGCGCAAGATCGTGTCGACGTCCTTCAGGAACGGCCAGTAGTCGATGCCGTTCGGGCCGCCCGAGCATGAAATGGTGACGCTGTCCTGGTGATTGAACGGGCTGATCCACGCCGGGTCGCCCTTCGTGAAGCGGTACTCAACCGGGAAAATGCAGTCGCGGTGTTTCGTGAGGATCAGCTCGCGCACCCGGCGCAGCGCTTCCTTGCCGTGTTGCGCGGGCACCGCGTACTCGAGTTCGTGGAAGTTCGGCACGTAGTGGATCGCGTACACCTCGGAGCTGTAGGCAATCTTCTCGTGCTCGCCTTCATGGAACGTGCGCGCGTCGGTGATATCCATCACCTTGATCTCGCACACGTCGTAGTCCTTCTTCGAGTTCGACACCTTCGTGGTGTCGGGCAGGCAGTAGAGATCGCGGCTGGCCGACGTCGGGCACCAGAAGAAACCGAAATGCCGGTGCTTCGCGGCCAGGTCGTCGTACTGCTCCATCAGCGCGTCGAAGTCCTCGCGCCACACGCGGTCGTGCAGCCAGAACGCATCGGTCACCTGCAGCGTGATCTCCGACACCACGCCGAACATGCCGATGTTCACCTGCGTCGCATGCAGCAGGTCGAGGTCCTGCCGGTCGCTTACCTTCATGATCGAGCCGTCCGGGCGCACGATGCGCATCCCGACGACCTGCGACGACAGGTTGCCCAGTGTCGTCCCCGTGCCGTGTGTGCCGGTGGCCAGCGCGCCGGCGATCGCCTGCGAATCGATGTCGCCCTGGTTGACGAGCGACAGGCCGAGTTCCTTCAGGTGGCGCGTCACCGCATTGATTTTGGTGCCGGCCTTCACGGTCACGCGCTTGCGCGCTTCGTCGACATCCACGATGCCCTGGTAGTCCTGCAGCGACAGCAGCAGGCCGCTGGTGGCCACGACGGGCGTGAACGAGTGCCCCGACCCCGCGCACCGCACGTGCTTGCCTTGCCGCGTCGCGGCATGCACCAGTGCCGCGATCTCGGCCTCGCTGGTCGGCGACGCCAGATGCGCGGCCACGCACGACTGATTGCCGACCCAGTTTCTCCAGAATCCGCCACGGGGAAGTTCCATGACCGTCTCTCCAGCGTCGTATTGGTGCCAAAGGTAGGGTACCGAAAGGTTTTCCACTATCGGATTTCGGCAAGTCAGGGTTTTTGACGAGACGACACCGGGCCGGCGCTTTTTGACCGGCGCGGCGAGCGGCTACAATGAATCGATCCGGCCCGCCCGTTCCCGCCCTCCGCCCTCGATGACGCCGCCTGCCTACCCGAGCGATTTCTCCGGCGACCCGCTGTTCGCGCGAACGGTCGCGTTCTGCGCGTTCACCGACGTGGCGGAACAGGCGCGCGCGTTCGACGGCTGGAACATGAACTACACGCAGATCTCGGGCGGGCGGTTTCACGGCTCGTCGTCGATCATGTCGCTGGGCGGCATCAAGCTGCTGGTCGAGGATCTCGACAAGGTCATCCTGCAGCAAGGCGCTGTGCCGACGGAGCGGATCGCCGTGGCCGTGCCGCTGGAACTGGAAGGCCACGCGCGCCTGTGCGGCGAGAAGAGCGGGCGCGACAGCCTGCACGTGTTCTCGAGCCAGCCGGCATTCGAGTTCTATTCGCCCGACCGCCATCTGCTCGTGAATGTCGAAATCGAGCCGGAGAAACTGTCGACGCAGGCGCTGCGCACGGTGGCCGCATCGCTGCGCGCCCAAACCCACGCGCCGGTGATCCCGATGGCGACCGGTGTGGCCGACCATCTGCGCGACCTGCTGCGCCAGACACTGGCCGCCGCCGTCAACACCACGCGCATCGACGACGTGACGACGCAGGACAGGATCGAACTGCTCGAACGTACCGTGCTGTACGCGATCTCGGAAGTGATGACGGCCGCCACGCCGGAGGCCGGCGCACAGATCGTGCGCCCGACGAAGTACTGGTCGCTGGTCAATGCGGTGCGGGAGCGGCTGCAGGATGCATCGACCTGCCCGCTGTCGATCGCCGAGCTGTGCGTGGCGCTCGGCGTCAGCCGGCGCACCGCGCAATACGCGTTCCAGGACACGTTGAACCTGAACCCGATCGCTTACTTGCGGGCCGTACGGCTGAATCACGTGCGCCGCGAGCTTCGGCTCGGCGACTCCGTGACGACCGCCGCCACCAAATGGGGCTTCTGGCACCTGAGCAGTTTTGCGCACGACTATCGCGCGATGTTCGGCGAACTGCCGTCGGCCACCGCGAAGCGCTACGCGCGCCAGGCCCTCTAGCGCCTGTCGTTCACGCTGTCGTTCACCTTCCGGCGGCCGATGCGAAGGCGTCCGCACCGGCCGCCGCCCTGCCTGCTACGTCACTCGTCCTGCTGTTCCTGCTGCGCCTGCACCTGCCGCTGCTGGATGAACTGCCGTACATCGCTCATCGTCACGCGGCCGGTGTGCTTCGCATCGATCTCGTCGAAGTGCTTCGACACGAAGCCGAGACCGCTGCTCTGCGCCTGCGCCTTCGTCACGGCCGCGCCGTTGCTCAGCACCGTATTGGCGCCGAGCCGCGCATCGACACGCTGCTGCGCCT
Organism: Burkholderia sp. HI2714; assembly: GCF_002223085.1. Lineage (NCBI taxonomy): Bacteria > Pseudomonadati > Pseudomonadota > Betaproteobacteria > Burkholderiales > Burkholderiaceae > Burkholderia > Burkholderia sp. HI2714. Next base: position 154,304 of record NZ_NKFM01000056.1, read on the forward strand.
GCTGCTGCAGCGTCGCGCCGGTCGACGGCAACACCGGCGCCGCTTTCGTGGCAGGAAAGAACGGACCGTCGACACCGCGCCCGCCGTGCGGCAGCTTCACCGGCGCCACCGCCTGCGGCGGCAACGCGTAGGCACTGCTCATCACGGCACCGAGGACGATCAACGGAGACATACGCCGCATCAATTTGATTAGGGACATGATCACTCGCATTCAATGGATGAATAGAGGGTTCCTTTGACAAGGAGTCCGTCGCTCAAGGTCGCTCACGGGGCCGCTGCCAGCGTCGTCCCGGCGGTCGCGCCCGGGACGCTGCCGGTCGGTACGCTCGGCGGGTTTTCATCCGGCCACGGCGGCGGCAGCATGTGCAACGTCAGCGCCGTCGGAATCCGCGCGCCCTTGTAGAACGTATTCAGGTCCCGCTTCATCTGCGGACGGGCGACGTCGTCCAGGTAGGTCATGTGGCCGCCCTGGAAGAAGTTCACCTGCAGCTTCGGATTCAGGCCCTTCACCGTCTGCAGCCGCGCGAGTTGCTTCTCGGTGTTGAAGAACGGCGTCGCGAGATCGTGGAAGCCATTCTCCGCGAGCACGCGGAGCTTCGGGTTGAGCTGCAGCGCACCGAGCAGATCGGGGATCGTGTCGGGCATCGGCTGGCCGTCGTGCGTGAAGTCCCAGACGCCGATGATGTTGTCGTTCAGCGGCAGGTACGTCGCGTTCGGTGCGGTGTAGCCGAGGTAATCCGGCATCTGCGTCGCGAGCGCGTTCGTGAACGGCTGCGAAATCAGGATGTCGGACGGGTCGCCGTCGTTCTGCAGGCGCGGATCGGAATTCGGCAACGACACGCGTCCGTCATACCGGCCGATCGTCGTCCCGGGCAGCAGGCTCGTGCCGAACGGATTCGCGTTGAAGTAGCCGCGCAGCGCCTGTTGCGTGAGGCTCGACGGGATCGACCACAGCTTGAGCGTCGCATCGCTCGGGAACACCGGCGTGCCGAGCGCATCCGGAATGCCGAGCTGGCTCAACACCCACGACTGCGAATACTTCTGCAGTTGGTTATAGATCAGCGTCGTGAACAGTTCCGTCTGCAGTGCGTACAGATCGGGGTTCACCGGTGCCGGCGAAACCTGGTTGAAGTACGCCGCGACCGCCGCATAGCCCGGCAGGTAGCCGGCCACGGTATCGGTTTCGAGCAGCAGCCCCTCCGTCGACTGCGTGATCGCGACAGCTTCCACCGCATCCGCGAAGTAGTTCAGGATCGCCGACTGCAGCACGATGCCCGTCAGGTGCACGCCGGCCGATTCGAGCGCCAGCGCGAGCATGTCGGTACGCGGCGTGCCGTACGACTCGCCGTACAGGTAGATCGGCGACGTGCCGCGGCTGTTGACGTTCAGGTAGCGCTGGATGAAGTCCCGCATGATGTTCACGTCCGCGTCGGACCCCCAGTACTTCTGGTTGGTGTTCGGCAACACGGCTTCCGACAGCCCGGTGCCGGGCGGGTCGATGAACACGAGGTCGGTGGTGTCGATCAGGCTTTCGGCGTTGTCGACGAGCGGATAGTTCGGCCAGTTGCTGCCGAACAGCGGATCGGGCGTGGCCACGCGGGTCGGTGCGAACGAGCCGAGCCGCAGCCAGATCGACGACGAGCCGGGGCCGCCGTTATAGACGAACGTGACGGGGCGCGGCTTGCCGTTCGTGCTCGGCGCGGTGTACGCGACATACGACATCGACGCTTCCGCATTGCCGTTCGCGTCCTGCGCGGTCAGGTGGCCGGTCGTCGTCGTGTAGTTGACGGTCGTGCCGCCGTTTTTCCACTGGTAATGCATGACGGCGGCTTTCTCGGACACCTGCCCGGGGGCCAGGCCGTCGGTCGCATTCATCGAATACGCGACCGGGTCGACGTACGGCTGGTTGGCCGGCGTCTGGCCGGCCGCTTGTTGCGCGCCGGCCTGCTGGCTGGCGGTGGCCTGCGCGAGGCTCGACGCACCGACGGACGACGAATCGTCGCCGCCGCATGCCGCGAGCGCCAAGGTCATGACGGTCAATGCACCTAGCCCGGCCAACCGGCCGTGACGGCCACGGCGGCTGCCGGTACAGCTCCTGTCTGGTTTCATCTCTGTCCTTTGATTCGAATACCGCTTCACAAAGGCCGCCAACGCCTGCGAAACGCGCAGGCCGACCCGCCACTCGCGTTGCACGGTCGGCAGTCGGCGGTTGGGGATTGGACTTCTAAGAGACTGAACTTGATACAGACACAGCAAACTGCTGGCGAGAATGGTGCTCGGACGCCCCCTGCAGTTTGGACAACTTTTATATGACCAAAATTTACGACAACACAAAAATAGGCGGTGCTGCGCCGCGTTGTCAAAGATCATTCGGATATTAAAAATCCCGCAATGATGCTAACAGCGGACAGTGTCTGGCAATTGAAAGAAAGCGGGATTATTCGCGCATTGCGCGCTCTGTCGACAATAATCCGCCGAATCTGCCGCTTTTATCGCACAACCGGCAATCCTTTACCGGCGTTTGTGTTGCGCCTCGAAAGCCTTCAAATCACCGGAATTATTCTTTCATTTTAATTATCCGGGATCGATTAATTCAGCATGACGGCATGCATGGCCCGCCATTCAATGATTCAAGTCACTTCAACCATTGTTCAATCGATACGCTTATCCGCACCGCGACATCCATAAAATACCGATTTCTCCAATTCTCAAAAATCAGCGGAATTATTTACCCTTTCTCCTGCCGGCCCTTCCGGTCGGGATGAAGCGCGACATGCAGCCTCACGCACGCCGCGCTTCTTCCGCATTCAATCCGCCATTACTTTCCGCCGCCCGGCAGCGCGATATCGATCAGCACCGGATCGTGATCCGACGAGCGATACGCATCCGGTGCGTAGAACGTCTTCTGCTGCTCGGCCGACTTGTACGCGAGCGTGTACTGCAGCGCGAGCGGCTCGTCCGCGTTGATGTGCCATTCGTGCACGGCCTTCACGTGCGATGCGAGCGGCAGCGTCGCGAGCGCGTGATCGAGGTAGCCGGCTTCGCCGTTGTACACGTAGCTGTACGCATTCGCGCCGATCCAGCGCGCGACGAGGTTGCGGTAGCCGCGCGATTCGAGCGTACGGATCGGGTCTTCGTACGTGTAGCTGTTGAAGTCACCGATCAGCAGCACGCCCTGGCCGGCGACACCCGTCGGGTTGCCGGCGAGCCAGTCGGCTACCTTTGCCGCCGCGCGCGTGCGCGTCGGGTTCCAGCAGCCCTGTCCGTCACCCTGATCGAGATCGTCGTTCGCGGCGTCCGGGCAGTTCTTCGACTTCAGGTGGTTCACGGCCACCGTCAGCGACTGCTTGTTGCCGTTGATCAGCCGGAACGACTGCGCGAGCGGCTGGCGGTTCTTGTCGTCGATCGCGAGCGTCGCCGCGCGGCCGACCGGCTCGACCTTGCGGCTGTCGTAGATCATCGCGACCGTGATGGCATCGCCGCCGAGGCGCGACACGCCCGGATCGACGACGCGCCACGGGTTGCCGAGCTTCGCCGCGAGCTGGCGCACGGCGCTCAGTTCGCCGTAGCCGTTGTTCTGGATTTCCATCAGGCCGATCACGTCGGCGTCGATCGCCTTCAGCGCGCTGACGATCTTCGCTTCCTGGCGCTGGAATTCCTGGAAGTTCTTCGCGCCGCGGTTGTTCGGATCGTCGAAGCCGCCGCCGAGACCATTGCCGTTGAAGTAGTTCAGGACGTTGAACGACGCCACGCGCAGGTTCGATTTCGGATCGCGCGCCGGTGCATGGGTGCGCGGGTTCGTCCGCGCGTCGAATGCCGGCACGGCGGCGCCCGGCAGCGGCTGCACGCGCCATGCGCCGTAGCGCACTTCGAGCACGCCTTCGACGTCGCGCACCGTGTAGCCCGCGCGTAGCGTGTTCGCGGCCGACAGGCCCGGCGCCGGGTACGGCACGGTCGCGGGGTTCTGCTTGTTCGAGCCGTCGTCGAGGATCAGGCGGTTGCGTGCGTTCGCATCGATCTGCGTCTGCGCTTGCGCGGGCGGCACGACGCTCGTCGGCGTGCGCAGGCGGCCGTTGCTGAGCATCACGCTGCCGTAGCGGCCGAGCTCGTAGTTGTCGGTGACGTTCAGCGTCTGCGGCAGGCGCACCAGCATCCCTTCATACGCGGCGAACGCGTTCGGGCTGTCGACCGGCAGCGTGAGCGTCGCGGGCGTGACGGTCTGGTTGTTCGCGCACACAGCGATCGCACCCGACTGCGTGAGCTGCGTCTGGCCGTACTTCTCCTCGACCTTGCCCGTCACGTGCACGAGGTCGCCCGCTTTCGCCCGCACCTTCGGCGCGTAGACAAACAAGCCTTCGGACACGCCCGGCTGGTTGCGGCGCTGCGCGTCGGCCTGCTGGACGAAGAAGCCGCCGAAGCCGTCCGTGCCGCCGAAATCGGCGGTAACGACGGCTTCGATCGATACGTTCTGGCCGGCGAGCGGCGACGGCGCGCCCGGCCCCTGGATATCGGCGATCGGCGTCGTGCTGCCGCCGCAGTTCGGGCTGACGGGCGCGGCAGTGGCGGCGAAAACCGGCGCGGCGAGCGTCGGAAGCAGCAATAGCGGGGTAATGAGACGGATTGTCGAGCGCATGACGGGGAATCCCGGTTGTGAGGGTGGCGAAAGCTTAGCGGCGCTCAATGACAGTTTTTGGTAATTGAAAGACAGGCGGATGTAATTGTCGTTATCACGCGGCGATCGCCGTCGAGCGTGCGTTTACGCCTGAAAAAGCGGGGAAATCGTCTGATGAAAATCCGCCGTGCACGACGCGATTCCCCCGCGGGCCTTCGCTGCCGCGGCTTCGCGCCGTCGCGCTACACCGTGCCCGGCAACGCGCTCGACACGAGCACGGCCGCGACCGTCAGCACGCCGCCGAGCACCAGCGCCTCGATCCGCAACACTGTGCCGAACCGTTTCAGCGAGCCAACCGGTATCGCGGCGGCCGGATCCTTCAATGCAGCCAGCAACGTTGGCATCCCGAAGAAGCGGTTGTGTCCGCCGAGCGCCGCCGCGATCAACACGAGCGCGAGCTTCAACAGCAGGATCTGCCCGTACGCCGACGCGAGCAGATTGGCGGGCGTATCGACGCCGCGCCAGCCGTTGTACGCACCGGTCGCGAACAGCACGATCAATGCGTAGGTCGACGCATCGGACAGCGACTGCACGAACGACGCGCCGGTCGTGCGTTCGCTTGCGGGCATCGCGACAAGCCTCGGCATCACGCCGAATGCCGTCACGAGCACGAGCCCGACCCATGCGCTGATCGCCAGCAGATGCAGCCAGTCGATCCACACCGGCACGCTGAACAATCCGGCATCCACCGGATGCCCGCCATTGCTGCGCGCGAGCGCGACGCAGGCCAGCGCGGCCCACATCGCAAACGGCAAGCGCGTGTCGTTCGCGCGCCGGACAAACGACAGCGCCACAAAGATGAGCATGAACACCGCGCCAGCCAGCCACGCATGACCGAAGCCGGTACCCGCGAGCATCGAGCAGACGGCCGGCCCTGCGTCGAGCAACGACACCTCGCTCATCAGCGCGCAGTGCGCCCAGAACGCGGTGATGCTCGCGGCCAGTGATACGACGGACGCGATGCGCAGCGTCGCGGCGAGCCGCCGCCCGATGCCGTGCTGCCACGCCGACGCGCCGCGCGCGAGCCAGTGGCGGCCGAGCAGCGCGCCGACGACGACGGCGAACCCGGCGTTCTGGAGCGCCACCGACACGAGCCGCAGGAGACCGATGAAGCCGTCGTTCACCCCTTCACCCTGAACGTATAGGTGCCCTTCGTGCGATGCGCGTCGGCCGTCATCGCCGCCCACTGCACCGTGTACGCGCCGGGCGCGAGCTTCGGCATCGCGACGGTCATCACGCGCGGGTTCGCCGCGTCGACCTTCGCTTTGTCCTGCGTGACGGCGTTGCCGTTCGCATCCGATACCTTCACCGAGCTGAACGCCGGTTCGAGGTCTTCGTTGAACGTGAGCCGCAACGTGTCGGGCGCGGTGTCGACCGTGCTGCCCGTCGCCGGTGCGGCGCTTTCCAGCTTGCCGTGCGCGGATGCCGCAACCGGGGCGGCGGCGAGCATCGCACCGGTCGCGACGATCGCGGCCAGCCGCGTGAGGTTCGTGATCTTCATGTGCGCGCTCCGCGTCACGGCTTCTTCAGCTCGACGACGGTCAGCGCACCGTCCACGTCTTCCGCGACGAAGTCGATCTTGTCGCCCGCTTTCACCTGCGACAGCATCGCCGGGTCCTTCACCTTGAACACCATCGTCATCGCGTCCATCCCGAGGTTGCCCAGCGGGCCGTGCTTGATCGTCAGCTTGCCGGCGGCCGTGTCGACCTTGCGGATTTCGCCGTGCGACATGTCCTGCTTCGCCGCGGCTGCCTGCTTCGCGCCGCCGCTCATGTCCATGCCGGCCATGTCGCCCCCTGCGTACGATGCACCGGAAAACACCAGTGCACACCCCGTTGCCATCAAAACCAGTCCCTTCTTCATCATGTCGACTCCCAGTGAATGAAACGAAACCGGCGGCTGCATTCACGCAGCCGCCGCATGCTGCTGCTCAGCCGTCCGGCAGTTCGCCGGTGTACTCGTATGCGACGGTCCCCTTCGGATGTTTGAACCAGCCCGGATCGCGATAGTCGTTGCGGCCGAGCCCCTGCCGCACCTTGCAGACCGTGAACATGCCGCCCATCTCCAGCGGCCCGAACGGGCCCGTGCCCGTCATCATCGGCAGCGTGTTGTCGGGCAGCGGCATCTCCATGCCGCCCATCGCGCCGCCCGTGCTGCCCATCGCCATGTAGTCGGGCACGAGCTTGCCGATGCGTTTCGCGAGATCCTTCTGCGGCACGCCGATCAGGTTCGGCACCTGGTGGCCCATCGCATTCATCGTGTGATGCGACTTGTGGCAATGGAACGCCCAGTCGCCCGGGCGATCGGCGGTGAACTCGATCGCGCGCATCTGGCCCACCGCGACATCGGCCGTCACTTCCGGCCAGCGCGCCGCCGGCGGAATCCAGCCGCCGTCGGTGCCCGCGACTTCGAAGCTGTAGCCGTGCAGGTGGATCGGATGGTTCGTCATCGTCAGGTTGCCGAACCGAATCCGCACGCGGTCGCCCGCGCGCACCGGCAGCGGATCGATGCCCGGGAACACGCGTGAGTTGAAGGTCCACATGTTGAAGTCGGTCATCTCGTTCACGCGCGGCGTGTAGCTGCCCGGATCGATATCGTACGCGGCGAGCAGGAGCACGAAATCGCGATCGACCGGCATCGTGCCGCGATCCTTCGGATGCACGATGAACATGCCCATCATCCCCATCGCCATCTGCACCATCTCGTCGGCGTGCGGGTGATACATGAACGTGCCGTGCGCCTCCAGCTGGAACTCGTAGACGAAAGTCTTGCCGGGCGGGATATGCGGCTGCGTGAGGCCGCCGACGCCGTCCATCCCGTTCGGCAGCCGCAGCCCGTGCCAGTGGATCGTCGTGTGCTCGGGCAGCCGGTTGGTCACGAAGATGCGCACCTTGTCGCCTTCGACGGCTTCGATCGTCGGGCCCGGCGACTGGCCGTTGTAGCCCCACAGGTTCGCGTTCATGCCGGGCGCCATCTCGCGCACGACGGGCTCTGCCGTCAGGTGGAACTCCTTCCAGCCGTTCTTCATCCGCCACGGCAGCGTCCAGCCGTTCAGCGTCGCGACGGGCGTGTACGGACGGCCGTTGGGCGGCACGAGCGGCGGCTGCGTGCCGGCCTTCGCCATCGTGGGCGCTTCGGGCAGCGACGCGGCGCCGGCCTTGCTGACCATCGCGGCGCCCAGTAGCGCGGCACCCGAGCCGCTGAGAAATTGTCGACGGGACACCATGTCAATGACCTTCCGGATGCGGTTGCGTCGCGGGCGCCGGTTGCGCCGCGGGGGTGGATGCCGGCTGCGGCGCAGCGTCGGCGTTTGAAGTGGCTTCGGGTTGGGCGGATGGCGTCGCGCGCGGCGTGGCACCGTCGGACGGCAGCCGCCCTCCGACGGCCATCTGCAGATCGGTTTCGGCGAGCCAGTAGTCCTTCAGCGCATCGATGTAGCCGTTGACCGCACCGACTTGTTCGCGCGCATCGGCGAGCAGCTCGAACACGCTCGCGAGCATCCCGTTGTAGCGCAACAGCAGTTCGTCGGAGATCGTCTTGCGCAGCGGCACGACTTCGTCGCGATAGTGGGTCGCGACGTCGTAGCTCGTCACGTACGCCGCATACGATTCGCGCACTTCGGAACGCGCATCGATGGCCGTCTTCGCGAGCCGGTTTGCCGACTGCATGTAGACGGCCTCGGCCCGCGCGACCTTCGCGCCGCCCCAGTCGAACAGCGGGATCTCGACGCTGATCTCGTAGCCGTGCTCGTGACCCTTGCCGGTCTCGTAGTTGTTCACGTAACCGAGATCGACCGCATTGACGAAGCGCGTCGCCTTGCTCAGGCCGAGCGACGACGCGACGCCCTGCGTCTGCAGCTTCGCGGCCTGGATGTCGAAGCGGTTGCTCATCGCGAACCGCTCGAGATCGGGCAGGTTCGGCCGCGCGTTCGGCAGGTCGGGCAAGCGCTCGGGCAGTGCGTACTGCGTGCGTTCGCCCCACAGGCCCATCGCGCGCGTGAGCTTCTCGCGCGCAGCCACGGCCTGTTGGCGCGCCTTCGCGTGCTGCGCGACCGCATCGGCATGGAACGCCTGTTCACGCGCGTAATCGAGGCGGCTGAAGTTGCCGGCCTGCCGCATGCGCAGCGCGAGTTCGGCAGCTGCGCTCCCGGCATCGCGCACCTGCTGCGCATAGTTCGCGGCCTGCTCGGCAGCGACGGCCTCGACGTACGCGCGGCGTGCGTCGGCCGCCACCTTCAGCATCGCGTCGGCCGTTTCGAGCTTGGTCTGCTCGAAGCGGCGGCGTTCGATGTTCGTCGCGAGCGGCATCGTCAGCAGCGCGAACACGTTCGCCGAGAACGTGCGGCCGAGCGTCAGCTCGCCGTCGCCGGCACGGGTGCGGCTGAACGCGAAGCGCGGGTTCGGCAGCCGGCCGGCCTGGACGAGATCGGCTTCCGACAGCCCGAGCTCCGCATACGAAGCCTGCAGCCCGCGGTTGTTCAGCAGCGCGACCTGCACCGCGTCGTCCATCGACAGCGGCTTCGCAAGCAGTTCCTTCGTGCGCTTGTCGACGGCTTCGCGATCGGCGTCGGTCCTGACCACGACCGCGTCTTTCCCGATGCGCGCCGACGCGGCGGACGACACCGCGTCGAAGCCACCATCCTTCGAAAACGTCGTGCAGCCCGCGAGGAAAGCCAGCACGGCCGCCGCCGCGGCGATCCTCGGCGATATCGCAAGCATCGTCATCGTGCGGTGCCTCCGTGCTTCGAATGAGCGGCGCCGCTTCCGGCCGCGCCGCCCGTCGCACGGCCCTTCGCGGGCCGTTCCATCACGTCACGATTCAGTTGTTTCCAGCCCGGGCCTTCGTCGTCCCGATACGGCCGGTAGCCGTCGAATGCGGACGTCACGGTGATATCCGGCACCGCCGCGGCGGCGTCCGCCGGATCGGGCAACGGGGTTTGCGCAGGCGCGAGCGACGGCGCGAGGGCCGCCGCGCTCAACAGCGCCGCAATGATCAATCGCATGAATGGGTCTCGTCGTGAGTTGCCCGGCGGACGTGACGCCGCCGCCGGAGCGGATTGCAGAGCGCGGCCGGTCGGGGCCGCGGGCTGGGTCTAGACGAGAAACCGGCGCGGCGGCCTGTCGATGCCGCCGGTCAGGAACGACACGACGACCGGCGTCGGAGCGAAAGCGACGATCGCGATACCGATACCCGACGCAACGGACATCGCGGGAAGATCCGCCATGCCGGCGCCGAGGCAGCAGGACCCGCATGCGGAACATGGCTGTGCATGTCGCGCGTGATCGTCGTGCCTGTGCTGATGCTGATGCTGGCCACCATGCGCGTTCGGCATTGCATGCGTCACTGCCTCGACGGCACTTGCCCCGCCTTCCGCATACGGCATGGCCGCGCCCCCGCCCGCACACGCCATCGACACAGCCGCGAACGACTGGATCGGCAGGCTCAGCGCCAGCAGCACGACGACGAGGAATTGGCGCCAGTACGACATGGATGCGGAATCACGCAGGCAACGACCGGATGGGCCGGCGCAGCGCCGCGACGGCGCGCTCCGGGGACACGACGGCCGCAGCTTATCGCCGTCGCGGTGACGACGACATGGCCGAAACATGACCGGCGTTTCATGACAATTCCGTCATCCGGCGGTCATCCTTCGCGCACGCGCGGCGCCGTAAGCTCACGCGTTACACTGACCGGCTGGAATCACGGATGAATCACGGACAGCCTGCCCCACCATGCGGATACTGATAGTCGAAGACGAACCCAAGATGGCGTCGTACCTCCGGAAAGGGCTGATGGAGGCGAGCTACACGGTCGACGTCGCGGAAAACGGCAAGGACGGGTTGTTCCTCGCGCTGCACGAGGATTTCGATCTCGTCGTGCTCGACGTGATGCTGCCGGAAATGGATGGCTTCGAGGTGCTCAAGCGGCTGCGCGCGCAAAAGCAGACGCCCGTGCTGCTGCTCACGGCGCGCGAGGCGATCGAGGACAAGGTCGCCGGGCTCGAACTGGGCGCCGACGACTACCTGCTCAAGCCGTTCGCGTATGCCGAATTCCTCGCGCGCATCCGCTCGCTGCTGCGGCGCGCACCGCGCAACGTGCGCGACATCCTGCAGGTCGCCGATCTCGAAGTCGACCTGATCCGCCGCCGCGTGCGCCGCGCCGACACCCGGATCGACCTGACCGCGCAGGAATTCGCGCTGCTGCAGTTGCTCGCCGAACGCGAGGGGGAAGTGCTGACGCGCACCTTCATCACGTCGCAGATCTGGGACATGAATTTCGACAGCGACACGAACGTCGTCGATGCGGCGATCAAGCGCCTGCGCGCGAAGATCGACAATGCCTACGAGAAGAAGCTGATCCACACGATCCGTGGGATGGGCTACGTGCTCGAGGATCGCTCGTGACGCGCCGCCCCGGCGCGTATTCGCTGCTGCGGCGCCTGACGCTCGCGTTCGCCGTCGTCGCCGCGCTCGTGTTCGCGCTGACCGGCGCATACCTGTACCGCTCACTGTCCGCCGAGCTGACGCGGCGCGACGACATCGAGATTTCCGGCAAGCTCAACCAGTTCCTGCAGCTTGCACACGCGAGCGGCTCGATCGCCGCGCTGCGCGCCGATCCGGCCGTGTTTCACGAGGTGCTGCTGTCGCACCCGGGCGTGTATCTCGGCATCTACGATGCGCAGAACCGCGCGATCGTCGAGCATTCCGACGAAGCCGGCAATACGCTGGCGTCGATGATCGCCGCACCGCATCCGGCCAGCCGAGCCAGCGTGCCGTTCACCTGTTCGCCGCCCGGCGTCGGCACGTCGCGTTGCGTCTATGCACGCGAAACGCTGCCGTCCGGCGATGCAATCCAGGTCGCGCTTGCCCGTACGGCGACCGATCGCCAGTCGCTACTCGAAAGCTATCGCGTCGACATCTGGCTCGCGGCCGCCGTGGGTGCGCTGCTGGTCGGCGCGCTCGGCTATGCGGTTGCGTCGCGCGGCCTGCGCCCGGTCGAGAGTCTCGGCCGGCAGACGTCGCGCATCGAGGCCCACAACCTGAACGCACGGCTCGACGCGCGCGGCGGCCCGGTCGAGCTGCATGAACTCGCGACGTCGGTCAACCGGATGCTCGACCGCCTCGAACGCGCGTTCGTGCGGCTGTCGCAGTTCTCGTCCGATCTCGCGCATGACATGCGCACGCCGCTCGCCAACGTGATCAGCGCGTCGCAGGTCACGCTGTCGCGCGCGCGCACGACCGAGGAATACGAAGCATTGATCGATTCGAACATCGAGGAATGCGAACGGTTGCAGCGGATGATCGAGAACATGCTGTTTCTCGCGCGCACCGATAACGCACGGCAGCACCTGAAGACCACCGCGCTCGATGCGGGTAGCGAGCTGCGCCGGCTCGCATCGTATTTCCAGGCGCTGGCCGACGAAGCCGGCGTGCGGATCGACGTACACGGCGAAGCGCCGGTCGTCGCCGATGCGACGCTGTTCCGGCGCGCCGTCAGCAACCTCGTGTCGAATGCGCTCGAACATGCGGAGGCCGCGTCGACGATCGAGCTGGCGGTTTCCGCGCAAGGCCGCTACGCGGTCGTCGAAGTCACGAATCGCGGCGCCGCGATTCCGCCCGAACAGGTCGACAAGATCTTCGAGCGCTTCTACCGCATCGATTCGTCGCGGCACGGCGCGGCGCGCAACGCCGGGCTCGGGCTCGCGATCGTGAAGTCGATCATGGAACTGCATCGCGGCAAGGTCGAGGTCGCGAACCGCGACGGGCGCACGACGTTCGCGCTTTATTTTCCGCGCGGCACGGCAGCGCAAGTCGGTTAGCGATTCTCATTCACGACACGTACGCCATACCCACGCCAACGCGTGCCGAATGCCTTCTGATGCGGCATGAGCGTCCGCCATGCGCGCACCTTTCCTCACCCGATGCGTGGATATGCATCGGCAAGCTTGCCGAAAGCCATCCGCTCGACTAGACTGCCCTTCGTCTTTGGGGAGTAGCCTGCTTTCCGTCCCCGGAAAGCGATCGTGTCAACACACTCGGCCTGCGGCCGTGGCACGATCAGCCTGATTGGCCTGGCGAGACCATAGGCGCATCGCGTCGTTCCTGGTCGGACGTCGGCGGATGCGCCATGGTTTGTCAGCGTCCGACCACGGAGTCCCCATGTTCCCCGCCGCCTTCTCCCCGCGTTTCGCCGCCGTCCGCGCCCATGCCTGCGGAGGTGCCGCATGACGTTCATGTTTGTCGAACTGGCGTTCATGCTGGTCGTCATCCTCATCGCCGCCGAGGTCTTCACCAATGCGCTCGAACACCTCGGCGAACGCCTGAAGATTTCCGAAGGCGTCACCGGTTCGCTGTTCGCCGCCGTCGGCACCGCGCTGCCCGAAACGATGGTGCCGCTGCTCGCGCTCGCGGGCGGCACGGCGAACCAGGCCGTGAACGAGGAGATCGGCGTCGGCGCGATTCTCGGCGCGCCGCTGATGCTCGCGACGCTCACCACCTTCCTGATGACGCTCGCCGTGATCCGTTCGCGCGGGCTGCGCGGCACGATCGCGCCCGAACGCACGGGCTTCGTGCGCGACATGAACTACTTTCTCGCCGCGTTTTCGCTGGCCACCGCCGCGATGTTCGTCCCGCATCACAACGGGGCCGTGCGTGCGCTGCTCGCGGCGATGCTGGTGGGCATCTACGTGATGTATGTCGTGATGACGTTCCGGGCGTCGAACCAGCTCGTCGACGCCGGGCACGGCACCGAGGCGCCGCACACGATGTTCCTGGCGCGCCTGGGTGTGCCGACCAACCTCGCGACGATCGCGCTGCAACTGCTCCTCGGTGTCGCGCTGCTGGTCGGCGGGGCGAAGGGCTTCATTCACGGCGTGGAAGGTGTATCGCACGCGCTCGGCGTATCGGCGCTGCTGCTGTCGCTGATCATCGTGCCGATCGCGACGGAACTGCCGGAGAAGGTCAACAGCGTGCTGTGGATTCGCCGCAGGAAGGACACGCTCGCGTTCGGCAACATCACCGGCGCAATGGTGTTCCAGGGCACGCTGCTGCCGGCGATCGGCATCATGCTGACGCCGTGGGAGCCGCGCCCCGAAGTGCTGACCGGCGTGATCATCACGCTCGCGGCGGCGGCGTGGCTGCGCGTCAATGCGCGCACGCGCGGGCTCGCAATCTGGGCGTTGCTCGCGAACGGCGCGGGGTATGCGGGGTATCTGTTCCTGACGCTGGCGCGTTGAACTTGCTCAACGGACTCAACGGACGCGCCGGGAACGATCCCGCTGCCCGGCGCGAACGAAGCATCGTCGCGCCGCCGGCCCGCAAGCGATTCAGATGCGCGTCTGGTTCACACGCTGCGACAGTTGCTCGGCGCTTTCCTTGCGTTCGCTGTACCGGTCCGTCAGGTACGCGCCGACGTCGCGCGTCAGCAGCGTGAATTTGACCAGTTCCTCCATGACGTCGACGACCCGGTCGAAATACGCGGACGGCTTCATCCGGTTGTCGTCGCCGAATTCCATGAACGCCTTCGCGACGGACGACTGGTTCGGGATGGTCAGCATGCGCATCCAGCGTCCGAGCACGCGCATCTGGTTGACCGCGTTGAACGACTGCGATCCGCCGCTGACCTGCATGACCGCCAGCGTCTTGCCCTGCGTCGGCCGCACCGCGCCGACCGACAGCGGAATCCAGTCGATCTGCGATTTCATCACGCCGGTCATCGCGCCGTGCCGCTCGGGGGAGCACCACACCATGCCCTCCGACCATTGCACGAGCTCGCGCAACTCGGCCACCTTCGGGTGGTCGTCGGGCGCATCGTCAGGCAGCGGCAAGCCGGCCGGATTGAAGATCCTTGCTTCGGCGCCCATCGCCGCCAGCAACCGCGCCGCCTCCTCGACCAGCAACCGGCTGAACGAGCGCGTGCGCAATGACCCGTAGAGCAACACGATTCGAGGCGGATGCGTCGACGGCTGCACGGGCTGCAGCCGGCTCGCGTCCGGCACGCGAAAGAGCGCGGCATCGAGTTGCGGCAGATCGTTCAATCGGTCAGACACGCTTGCCCTCCGCATTGATCACGATCTCGCCGTCTTCCTTCGCAAACGGCCCCTTCTGCGGATCGGGCAGGATGTCGAGCACCTGCTCGGACGGACGGCACAGTCGCGTGCCGAGCGGCGTCACGACGATCGGGCGATTGATCAGGATCGGGTGAGCGACCATGAAGCCGATCAGGTCGTCGTCGCTCCATTTCGGATTGTCGAGATCGAGTGCTTCATACGGTGTCCCCTTGCGCCGCAACACGTCGCGCACGGGGATGCCCATCGCCGCGATCAGCGCGCGCAGTTCTTCCTGTCCCGGCGGCGTTTCCAGATAAAGCACGACGCGCGGCTCGACGCCGGAGTTGCGAATCATCGCCAGCGTGTTGCGCGACGTGCCGCAATCGGGGTTGTGATAGATCGTGATGTCGGTCATTTCGGGATTCCTGAATGGTTTCACGCGCACTCGTACCAGCCCTTCGAGCGGTTGACGACGCGCACGACGAGCAGCATCACCGGCACTTCGATGAGCACGCCGACGACGGTCGCGAGCGCTGCGCCGGAATGGAAGCCGAACAGGCTGATCGCGGCGGCCACGGCCAGCTCGAAGAAATTGGACGCACCGATCAACGCCGACGGACACGCGATGCTGTGCTTCTCGCCGACGAGACGATTGAGCCCGTAGGCGAGCGCTGCGTTGAAGAACACCTGGATCAGGATCGGCACCGCGAGCAGTGCGATCACCAGCGGCTGCTTCAGGATCGCCTCGCCCTGGAACGCGAACAGCAGCACCAGCGTGGCCAGCAGCGCGGCGATGGACCACGGGCCGATCTTTGCCATCGCGCGGTCGAACGCCGCCGGCCCCTTCGCGAGCAACAGCCTGCGCCATACTTGCGCGAGGATCACCGGGATGACGATGTAGAGCACGACCGACGTGAGCAGCGTCGCCCACGGCACCGTGATGGCGGACATCCCCAGCAACAGGCCGACCAGCGGCGCGAACGCGATCACCATGATGCTGTCGTTCAGCGCGACCTGCGACAGCGTGAACAGCGGATCGCCGCCCGTCAGCCGGCTCCACACGAACACCATCGCCGTGCACGGCGCGGCGGCCAGCAGGATCAGGCCGGCGATATAACTGTCGATCTGGTCGGCGGGCAGCATCGGCGCGAATAGCTGCCGGATGAACAGCCAGCCGAGCAACGCCATCGAAAACGGCTTGACGAGCCAGTTCACGACGAGCGTCACGCCGATCCCGCGGACGTGCTGCCGAACCTCATGCAACGCGCCGAAGTCGACCTTGACCAGCATCGGCACGATCATCACCCAGATCAACAACCCGACGGGCAGGTTGACCTGGGCGTATTCCATGCGGCCGATGTGCTGGAAGAGCCCGGGCAGCGCCTGGCCCAGCGCGATGCCGAGCACGATGCACAGCGCCACCCACACGCTCAGGTAGCGCTCGAAGAAACCGATGGCGGGCTGCGCCGTCACGGCTTGCGGTTGTGCGACGTCCGAGCCGGTCATGCGTCGCCTCCGCAGCAATCGGGCGCCGTCGGCACGCCACAGGCCGCGCCGGCGCAGCAGTTCTCGGTCAGGAACCCGATGAGGCCGCTCATCGATTCGAAATTCGCCGCGTAATAGATGAACCGGCCGTCCTGACGCGCGGTGACCAGGTCGGCATGCGACAAATCCTTCAGGTGGAACGACAGGCTCGATGGCGACAGCCCGATTTGCTGGGCGATCGCGCCAGCCGGCAGCCCTTCGGGCCCGGCCACGACCAGCGCGCGAAAGACGGCCAGGCGCGCTTCATGAGCAAGCGCGCCCAGGGCGCGCACGACGAGATTGGAGTCCATGGCGCGAAGGATAGCGCCATCATTTCAATATTTCAAGCATTGTTGAAATGAAGATGCTGATCCCGTGCGTGGCCGCACTCCAGCCCTTCGCGCACCGTCAAACGGAGCCGCACGCGCGGCTTCCGGCCCGACACGCATGGCGCCGGTGCAGCCGCCCGCCTCACGGACGGGCAACGCACCGGCATGCGCTCAGGTCAGGACGCCTTCACCAGCTTGACGATCGTCAGCGTGCCGTCGACCTTCTCGATCCGCACCTTGACCTTGTCGCCCGCATGCGCGTGCTCGAGCATCGCCGCGTCCCGCGCCTTGAACGCCATCGTCATCGGCGGCATCCCGACGTTCTCGAGCGCGCCGTGCTTCAGCGTGATCTTGCCGGTCGCGGCATCGACCTTCTTCACTTCGGCGTCGGTCAGCGCGGCATTCGATTCGGCCATGCCGCCCGACGACATCTTCATACCGGACATGTCCATGCCGGCCATGTCGCCGGCAGCAAAGGCGGGGGTAACGACCGTGCCGACAGCAAGCACGGCGGCAGCAGCAACGGTGACGGTAATCAACTTCTTCATCGGGATTCTCCGGTTGGGATGGATGGCACGTTCGTGCCGTGAGGAACTGCTTCGGAATGCCCCGCGCGGCCCATGCTTCGCGCACGACGGCGCTGCAGCAGGAGCCATGCGGCGGGAATGACGAACATCGACAGCAGCGGCGCGGTGACCATGCCGCCGACCATCGGCGCGGCGATGCGCTGCATGACTTCGGAACCGGCGCCGTGCCCGACCATGATCGGCACGAGGCCGGCGAGCACGACCGCGACCGTCATCGCCTTGGGCCGCACGCGCAGCACCGCGCCTTCGCGGATCGCGTCGAGCAGCAACGCGTCGGTCAGCGGTTCGCCGGCGTCGAGCCGGCGCTGCAGCGCGCCCTTCAGGTACAGCAGCATCACGACGCCGAATTCGGCGGCCACGCCCGCGAGCGCGATGAAGCCCACCGACGTCGCGACGGACACCGCGTGACCGAGCGCCCACACGAGCCAGAAGCCACCGATCAGCGCGAACGGCACCGTCGACATCAGCAGCAGCGCGTCGGCCGCCGAGCCGAACGTAAGGAACAGCAGCACGAAGATCACCACGAGCGTCACCGGCACGACGGTGCGCAGCTTGGCCGCCGCGCGTTCGAGATACTCGAACTGCCCCGACCACGCGATCGAATAGCCGGGCGGCAACGCGACCTGCTGCGCGACGGCCTGCTGCATCGTGCGGACGGCGGTGCTCAGGTCGACGCCGCGGAGATCGACGTACACGTAGCCGGACAGTCGCGCGTTCTCGCTGCGGATCATCGGCGGGCCGTCGGCGATCGCGATGCGCGCGACGTCGCCCAGGCGGATCTGCGCACCGCGCGCGGTGACGATCGGCAGTTGCCGCAGGTTCTCGACCGAATCGCGCACCTCGCGCGGGTAGCGGAGGTTGATCGGAAAGCGCTCGCGCCCCGCGATCACTTCGCCGACGTCGCCGCCGCCGACCGCCGTCGACACGACCGACTGGACGTCGGCCACCGACAGCATGTAGCGCGCGGCGGTGAGCCGGTCGATGTCGACGTCGATGTAGCGGCCGCCGTTCAGCCGCTCCGCGAGCGCGGACGTCACGCCCGGCACGGGCTTCACCGCGGCCTCGACCTGCTTCGCGATCGCGTCGATCCCGGCCAGGTCCGGCCCGGAAATCTTCACGCCGACCGGCGTCTTGATCCCGGTGGACAGCATGTCGAGCCGGTTGCGGATCGGCGGCACCCATACGTTCGACAGGCCCGGCACCTTCACCGTGCGATCGAGTTCGTCGACGAGCTTCTCCGGCGTCATGCCGGGCCGCCATGCGCTGCGTGGCTTGAAGCGGATCGTCGTCTCGAACATCTCGAGCGGCGCGGGATCGGTCGCGGTATCGGCGCGGCCCGATTTGCCGAATACCGTGTCGACCTCCGGAACGGTCTTGATCAGCCGGTCGGTCTGCTGCAGCAGTTCGCTCGCCTTGCCGGCCGAGATGCCGGGCAGCGCGGTCGGCATGTACAGCAGGTCGCCTTCGTCGAGCGGCGGCATGAATTCGCCGCCGAGCCGCGACAGCGGCACGGCCGTCAGCACCAGCGCGACGACCGCGACACCAATCGCGAGCCACGGGCGCCTGAGCGTCGCTTCGAGCAGCGGCCGGTACACGCGGATCAGCACGCGGTTGATCGGGTTCGCATGCTCGTGCGGAATGCGACCGCGCACGAGATAACCCATCAGCACCGGCACCAGCGTCACCGACAGCCCGGCGGCGGCGGCGATCGTGTAGGTCTTCGTGAACGCCAGCGGCGCGAACAGCTTGCCTTCCTGACCTTCCAGCGAAAACACCGGGATGAACGACAGCGTGATGATCAGCAGCGAGAAGAACAGCGCGGGCCCGACTTCCGCGGCGGACGTCGCGACGAGCGCCCAGCGTCGCGCGGCCGTGATCGGCTCGCCGGGGTGCGCGTGGTCGTACGCTTCGAGATGTTTGTGCGCGTTCTCGATCATCACGATCGCCGCGTCGATCATCGCGCCGATCGCGATCGCGATGCCGCCGAGCGACATCAGGTTCGCGTTCACGCCCTGGTAGCGCATCACGATGAACGCGGCCAGCACGCCGAGCGGCAGCGACAGGATCGCGACGAACGCACTGCGCAGGTGGAACAGGAACACCGCGCAGACGAGCCCGACGATCACGAACTCCTCGATCAGCTTGTCCTTCAGGTTGCCCACCGCGCGCTCGATCAGCTGCGAGCGATCGTAGGTCGTGACGATCTCGACGCCGGGCGGCAGCGAACGCTTCAGGTCGGCGAGCTTCGCCTTCACCGCATCGATCGTGGTCAGCGCGTTCTTGCCCGAACGCATCACGACGACGCCGCCCGTCACCTCGCCCTGCCCGTTCAGCTCCGCGATCCCGCGCCGCATCGCGGGGCCGACCTGGATGCGCGCGACGTCGCCGAGCAGCACCGGCGTGCCGGCGTCGTTCGTACGCAGCACCACGTGCCGGAAATCGTCGAGCGTGCGCAAGTAGCCGGTCGAGCGCACCATGTACTCCGACTCGGCCAGCTCGACGACCGAACCGCCGGACGCCTGGTTCGCGTTGCCGAGCGCGTTCGCAACCTCCGCCTGCGTGATGCCGTACGCGCGCAGCTTGTCCGGATCGAGCACGACCTGGTATTGCTGCACCATACCGCCGAGGCTCGCGACTTCCGACACATCCGGCACCGCCTTCAGCTCGAACTTCAGGAACCAGTCGTTGAGCGCGCGCAGTTGCCCGAGATCGTGACGGCTGGTGCGATCGACGAGCGCGTACTCGTATACCCAGCCGACGCCGGTCGCATCGGGCCCGAGCGACACCGTCGCGCCGGCAGGCAGCCGGCTCTGCACCTGGCTCAGGTATTCGAGCACACGCGAACGCGCCCAGTACGGATCGGTGCGGTCATCGAACAGCACGTAGACGAACGCGTCGCCGAACGACGAATATGCGCGGACGGTTTTCGCACCGGGCACGCCGAGCAGCGTGGTCGTCAACGGATAGGTCACCTGATCCTCGACGATCTGCGGCGCCTTGCCCGGATACGACGCCTTCACGATCACCTGCGTGTCCGACAGGTCGGGCAATGCATCGAGCGGCGTCTGCCGCAGCGAATGAACGCCCCATGCGGCGATCAGCACGGTGGCGAGCAGCACGAGAAACCGGTTGTGGACCGACCAGCGAATGATGCGCGCGATCATCGTTCGCCTCCCTGCGGTTCGACCTTCGTCAGCCGGTAGCCGTCGTCGCCCTGCGTGAACGCGAAGCGCACGGTCTGACCCGGCTTCACGTCCGGGAACGCCGTGGCCGACGGCTTGCCGAACGCCATCGTCATCGCGCCCCAGCCGAGCGCCGGAACGGGCTGATGCGAGAACGTGATGTCGTCGGCCGTGACCTGTTCGACCTTGCCGGTGGTTTCATAGACCGGTGCCGCCGCGGTCGGTGCCGACGCGGGCGTCGCCGCGGCCCCGCTCGCGCCGGTGCCGCTTTCCAGCCGCGGCAGCACGCTTTTCAGGCTCGCCTCGGAATCGATCAGAAACTGCCCCGATGCGACGACCGTGTCGCCTTCGTTCAGCCCGCCGAGAACTTCGGTGTCGCTGCCGACGTCGCTGCCCGTCGTCACCGTCACGGGCTGAAGCCGGCCGTCGCGATTCTTCACGATGACGATCGTGCGCTTGCCGGTCGCGATCACCGCTTCGGACGGCACGAGCAGGCGCGACACGCTCTGCCGCGCGGCGATCCGCACGCGCATCAGCATGCCGGGCGTGAGCTTCAGCGCCGCGTTGTCGATCTCCACGCGTGCCTGCAGCGTGCGGCTGCTCGTGCTGATGCCGGGCAGCACTTCGCGGATGCGTCCGGTGAAATGCTGCGCCGAGTCGCCCCCGAACGTCGCATCGACCGCCATCCCCGGCTGCACGGTCAGCGCGAGCGCTTCCGGCACTTCGACGATGAGCCACAGCGTCGACAGCCCCGCGATCTTCGCGAGCGTCTGACCGGGCGCGACCATCGCGCCGTCCCGCACGTTCAGCTCGCTGACGACGCCGGTTTCCGGCGCGGTCAGCACGACATGCGTCTGTGCGCGTCCGGTGCGATCGAGGTTCGCGATCATGCCGTCGGGGATCGACAGCGCCCGCATCCGCGCACGCGAGGCATCGAGCAGGCCGGCATCCATCCCGCCGCGCTTGAGCGCGAGGTATTCCTCCTGCGGCGCGAGCCAGTCCGGCACGAACAACGACGCGACCGGCGCGCCTTTCGCGATGCGCTGCATCGGCGCGCGTGCATAGAGATGGTCGATGTAGCCGGTCACGCGCGACTGGACGACGTCCGCGCGCGATTCGTCGAATTGCGTGGTGCCCACCGCATCGAATCCGGCCGCCGTCTGCTGGCGGCGGACGGTCGCATAGCGGATGCCGAGGTTCTGCTGCAGGCCCGCATCGATCCGGATGCCCGACGCACCGCCGCCTTCGTCCGCGTAGACGGGCTGCAGCTGCATGTCCATGAACGGCGACTTGCCCGGTTTGTCGAAGTGCTGGTTCGGCACCATCGGGTCGTGCCAGTACAGCACCTGGCGGCCGGTCTTCGGGTCGGCGCTACCGGGCGAAGGTGATGCCGACGCGGTGGTGTCCGTTGTCGTTGCGGCCGTCGCCGCATGGCGTGCGCCCACGAAATAACCCGTGCCGAGCAGCGCGGCACCGGCGAACGCCAGCACGGCCGCGCGGGCCAATGTTTGCTTCGTCATGTCGTTCTCCCTTATTGCGCGGCGGCCAGCGTCGACGGCACGACTTGGTATTCGAGCTGCGCCCAGGTCTGCGAGACCTCGCGCCGCAGATCGAGCACCTGCAATTGCGCATCCAGTTGCGCGCGGCGGGCAACAAACGTATCGGCGAGCGAGCCTGTGCCCGCGCGGTAGGCCGCGTTCGCCAGTTGCACGCGCTGGTCGGCGGCGGGCAGCAATGCGTCGTCGAGATTCGCGATGCGTGCACGACCGCTCGCCAGCGTCGCGGACTGCGTGCGGATATCGGCCTGCACCTGGCGCAGCGTGTCCTCGTACATCAGGCGCGCCTTCGTCGCGAGCGCGGCCTTTTCGGCGACGTCGCGGTTCTGGCGGTTCTTGCGATTGAGCGGCAGCGGGATCGTGACGCCGACGGACACCATGTTCGAATACGCGCCGCCACGCTGCTGGTAAGCGACTTCCCACGTCCAGTTCGGGCTGCGTTCGCTGTTTGCGACGGCGGTATCGGCTTCGGCAACCGCGATATCGTCGGCGGCGGTGATCAGCGCCGGTTGCGACAGACGCAGTTCGTCCGGCGGCAACGACGACACGAACGATTCCGGCGCGGGCGGCGTGCCCGTGACGTCGTCGACCGGCACGGCGGTCCAGCGCGACAGTGCAATGAGCGCGGTCTGGTAGACCTGCTGCGCTTTCAGCAGTTGATCCTGCGTCTGCGCGAGCATGGCCCGCGCCTGGACCACGTCGGCCGCACTCGCCTTCGCGCCGCGATACGACGCCTTCGTCGCTTCAAGCTCGTGGTTCATATGATCGAGCAGCGCCCGCTGCAGCGCGAGCGCCTGCTTCGCGTAGACGGCGTTGAGCCACGCCGTCGCGGTTTGCTGGCGCACGCTCGCGAGCTGCGCGAGATAACCGGCGCGCTCGCGTCCGACCTGCTCGTTGGCGAGCGCCGAGCGCAGGCGCCGCTTGTCGCCGGATACCCACTCCTGTTCGATGCCGATGCGGCGCATCGTCATGAAGTCCTGGCCGACGGTGAAGCGCTGGCCGCCGTTGACCGGCAGGTTGTCGATGCCGGCCTTGAGCATCGGGTCGGGCAGCTGGCCGGCCTTCACGGCCGCCTCCGCGCTCGCGCGCACCGACGCCTGGGCGGCCTGCATCGAAGCGGAATGATCGGTCGCGGACTGCAGCGCGGCGTCCAGCGTGAAAGGCGATGGCTGCGCGTGAACGGCGCCCGCCACCAGCAGCGCCGCCCAAAGCACGGGCGCGCGCCGACGTGCACGCCGCGCAAGCAGCGTGCCGGGATGGAATGACATGGTTGAACCCCAACGGCGGAACCCCATAGGGATTCCACGTCCTGATACAGGACGAACCTCACCGCGAATGCGGCGAACCTATCGGATCGGGATCAGCTGATGCGTGGAGGGCGCCACAATCCGTTCGGATCGCGGACCGGGAGGATTTGCGCGTAGTGGAACGCGACGGTGCTGGCGAATGCAGCGGGGCGACTGACTTCGGCTCGTGCAGCCGGATGATAGAGACTGCCGAACTGGCATTGCGCCGTCAGCTTGCAGGCCATGCCCTTCGCTTTTGCGTGGGCCTTGTCGGCGGACGTCGACTTCATCGAATCGCAGCCCGGCATGCCGGCGGACATGCTGGCGTCCATGTCCGTCGACATCGACATGCCCTGCTGCATCATCGGACATTCCCCGGCCAGGCCGCTGGCTGCCAGCCCGCTGATGGGCAGCACCGCGCAGAGCAGCAGCAGGATGATCGTCCGGAGGAATTTCATGGCGGGGATTATAGCGCGGGGGTTGGCTGTGTGGCGGCGCGTCGATGAAGCGTAAAGACGCGCCCACTCCACGACCACCGTCGCCTGCTACCGCGCCAGCCCCTCCGCCTCCAGCACCGCCTGCACCGCCGGCCGCGCCCGCACCCGTTCGTACCACGCACGCAGATGCGCATACCGGGTCAGGTCGATATCCGCGTGGTACACCGACCGCATCCAGTCGGCCTTGCCCCAGCCCGTCAGCGCGAACAGGTATGCATCGGTGACCGTGAACGAGTCGCCCATCACGAACGTCTTGCCGTCGAGCTGGCGATCGATCCACGCGAAGCGGCTGTCGAGCTTCGTTCTCGCCGGGTCGACGTATTTCCCTGCCTGCACCGCGTACAAGAGCGGGATGAAACCCTTGTGGATCTCGGTGCCGAGGAAGTTGAGCCACTCCATCAGCCGATAGCGTGCGAGCGTGCCGTAGGCGGGCGCGAGCCCCGCATCCGGACGCACATCCGCGAGATACTGCGCGATCACCGGCCCTTCGCGCAGCAGCGTGCCGTCGTCGAGTTCGAGCAGCGGCACGTAGCCGAGTTCGGTCACATCGTAGTAATTGCGCCCGTATTCAATGACATGCTTGCGCGCGTCGACCTTGATGACCTCCGCGTCGATGCCGCCTTCGCGCAGCACGATGCAGATGGCCTGGGAACAGCTTCCCGGAGCGTGATAAAGCTTCATGCGTGTCCTTCGTGAGTTGTTCATGTATCGATTCGCCGCGACGCGGGCGCTAATATCTCGCATCGGCGCAGCGCTGAGAAGACGGCAGTCGTTTGTGCCGTAGTCACAAAAAATTTACCGACCAGGAATCGGCACGATGAAAACGAGTGCGACAGGATGTTCCGTTGAAGAAGCGATGCGCCTGCTCGGCGGCCGCTGGCGGCTGCTGCTGGTGTCGTATCTGCTCGACGGGCCGCGGCGCTTCAGCGACCTGCGGCGCGACATGCCTGGCATCTCGCAGCGCATGCTGACGCTCGACCTGCGCGCGCTGGAAGACGCGGGGCTCGTGCGGCGCACCGTCTATCCGGAAGTGCCGGTGCGGGTCGAGTACGATCTCACCGCCGACGGCGACCGGCTGCGGCCCGTCGTCGACGTGATGCGCGAATTCGGGCTGTGGCTGAAAGCGCGCGATGCCGATGCATCGTGCGACACCGGCGTGACGCCCGGCGCGGCAGCCGCGATCGACACGGCCCTCCATTCGCCCCGATAACCCCCCACTCTTTTACGCAGGAACCCCGTTCATGGAACTTCACGCCACCATCGGCGCGGCAACGTCCGATCTCGACGACGACGAAAGCTTCGCCAACATCTACTGTCACGACGCCGAGCAGGACTATTGCTTCGCGCTGTCGCGCTTTCCGGACGACGCGCTGATCGAAGTGATGGTGCGCGACCAGGTCAACGTGCGCGTCAAGGATCTGTCGGTGCGCCTGACGGACGACACGATCGACGTCGAGATCGAACCCGCCCTCGCCGCGCGTCTCGACGGCCAGACGCGCTACGTGATCCATCTCGCGCCCGGCCAATACGATCCGGTCACGCTGCGCGCCGCGCTGAAGGAGATCTTCGTCGGCAAGAGCGGCTTTCAGGACGACAGCACGCGCGGCTAGGCAGTGGCCAGCCCGTTCATCCTCGATCTTCGTTTCGACGCCCGCTCATGACGCGTTCCCTTCGGCTCCGCCCACTTCCCCGCCTTGCCGCGACCGCGCTGCTGCTCGCCGCATGCGCATCGCTTGCGCCTGCCGCGCAAGCAGCCAAGCCGCTGCTCACGTTCAAGGTCGACGACACCGTCACGGCTCGCGTCGAACGCGCGGACAGCGAGCACATCACCGTGCGCCTTCTGCCGAGCGGCAAGACGCAAACGCTCGACGTCACCGCCAGCGACGAGGAAGGCCACTATCGCCTCTCGCCGGACGACTACAACTTCGACGGCCACCGCGATCTCGCCATGCACGCGACTCTCGGCATGGTCAACGACAGCTACGGCATCTACCTGTATGACGCCGCACGCCAGCAGTTCGCGCCGCTGCGCATGCCGGCGGCCAACATGCCGCATGGCAACTGCGACGACCTGATCAACGTGGTCGCGAAGCCGAAAGCGCGCACGCTGTACAGCTCGTGCCGCGGCGGCCCGAGCTGGTACACCGATGCGTACCGCTACGATGCCAGCGGCAAGCTGTATCTGTACCAGTCCAGCGAAGCGATCCCCGACGACCTGCGCGACCTGCTCGACACCGATTCCGGCCCGTCGTCGATGCTGCTGACCTACGACGCACAAGGCAAGCGCGTATCGCGCCGCCCGGATGCGTACGGCGGCGGCACCGTCACGTTCAAGGTGCGCCCGGCGCGCCTGCCGCTGCACGATGCAACGACCGACGCACCCACGCGCCGCTACGTCGTCGCGGGCGACACGGTCGAACTGATCGACACGAGCGCCGATTTCCAGTGGCTGAAGGTGCGGTATCGCAACCCGCAAGCGGGCGCGGTGCAGGGCTGGGTCAGCGCGAAGGAAGCGATCGGAAACTGATGCACACGGTGACGTGATCGCCGCTCCTTCCCACATATTGAGCGCGTCACGTCCCATTAATAGGGATGCCTGTCCAAATGTTGACGTGCTTCCCGCCCCGGCTCTAACGTTCGCCCCAACGCCATTCGATTCGGCCGCCCCGCTCGCGGGAGACGGCCGGGCACCGAACACAGGAGACAACCGTGGCCCAATCTGCGTCGCGCACCCACGCCAATCCGCCGGAACAGTTGCCCGCACATGCCGGCATCGCATCCGATCCTGCCGCCCGTGCAGCCGCCGCGCAGACAACAGCGCCCAGCCGCAAGCGGCTGCTGATCCTCGCGTTGCTCTTCGTCACGGTCGTGATCAATTATCTCGACCGCAGCAACCTGTCGATCGCCGCGCCCGCGCTGTTCAAGGAACTGAACATCGATCCGATGCGCGCGGGCCTCGTGTTCTCCGCGTTCGGCTGGACCTACGCGCTGATGCAGATCCCGGGCGGCTGGCTCGTCGACAAGGTGTCGCCGCGCGTGCTGTATGCGGGTGCGCTCGCGCTGTGGTCGGCCGCGACGCTGCTGCTCGGCTTCGCGGGCTCGTTCGTCGGGCTGATCGTGTTGCGCCTCGCAGTCGGCGCGCTCGAAGCGCCGGCCTACCCGATCAACAACCGCGTGGTGACGACCTGGTTCCCGACCCGCGAACGCGCGAGCGCGATCGGCGGCTACACGTCGGGCCAGTTCGTCGGCCTCGCATTCCTCACGCCGGTGCTCGCGTGGCTGCAGGTGCATCTCGGCTGGCACATGGTGTTCGTCGCGACCGGCCTCGCCGGCATCGTGTGGGCCGCGATCTGGTATGCGGTGTATCGCGAGCCGCGCGCGTTTCGTGGTGTCAACGCGGCCGAGATCGCGCTGATCCGCGACGGCGGTGGGCTCGTCGATCTCGAAGACCGCGTCGCGGCGCGCACCGAACGCGCGCCGTCGACGTGGCGCGACCTCGGCGTCGTGCTCGGCCGGCGCAAGCTGTGGGGCATCTATCTCGGCCAGTTCGCGCTGAACTCGACGCTGTGGTTCTTCCTCACGTGGTTCCCGACCTACCTCGTCAAGTACCGCGGAATGGACTTCATCAAGTCCGGTTTTCTCGCGTCATTGCCGTTCCTCGCCGCGTTCGTCGGCGTGCTGTGCTCGGGCGTGCTGTCGGACTGGCTGATGCGCCGAGGCGCATCGCAGGGCTTCGCGCGCAAGCTGCCGATCATCTCGGGGCTGCTGATCTCGACCTGCATCATCGGCGCGAACTACGTGACGTCGACGGGCTGGGTGATCGCATTCATGACGATCGCGTTCTTCGGTAACGGCTTCGCGTCAATCACGTGGTCGCTCGTGTCGGGGCTCGCGCCCGCGCGGCTGATCGGCCTTACGGGCGGCGTGTTCAACCTGATCGGCAACCTGTCCGCAATCGCGACGCCGATCGTGATCGGGCTGCTGGTGGACGGCGCCGACTTCTCGCGCGCGATCACCTACATCGCCGCGATGGCGCTCGCCGGCAGCCTGTCGTACGGGCTGCTGGTCGGCAAAGTCGAGCGCATCGACGCGTAAACGTCACGAGGGCGGCACGCGCATGCCGCCGTGCGTTACCGCTACCGCTTGACGCGCGTCAAACGTCGCGTCAGAACCGCTGAGCCCCGTCGCGCGCGAGGTCGTGCGGATTGCCCGCTAAGTAGTCGAGCGCGCATGCATCGGTGTCGATGCCGACGGTCAACAGCGTTTCCCAGCGCTCGGTGTCGGGCATCGACAGGTCCGGATGAAAACACACGACGGCCTGGTCGCCGGCCGCGCCACACATCGCCGCCGCGCGCTCGCGCACATCGGCACTCGTCATCCCGTTCACGACGTCGTTCAGGTGCGCAAAGCGCTCGCGCGTGGTCGAGCTGTCGGGCATGCACTCGCCGCCGCTCAACGCGCGATCGAGGAAGTGGTTCGTATGCAGCAGCCAGCCGTCCGGACGCGGCACCACCACGCCCACACCTGACGGGCTTAGCTCGATGCTCGCCGCACGCGGGTTCGCGTCGTGCCGTGTGAACACGGTCAGCACCGTCGACGCGCTCACGCGTGCGGTGCACGCGATGTCGATCGCCTCCTGCACCGTCGTCGCGTCTTCGAGCAGGCGCCGCGCGATCGCGTGCACCGGCACGCCGGCGCTGTCGTTGTCGCTCGCGTGATGCAGGATGTTGAAGTGCAGCCCGAGCCCCGCGCTGTTCACGCCGAGCTTCGCCAGCATCCCGAATTCGGAGAACAGCTTGACGGTACGGCCGTGCGGTGTCGCGAACTGCATCAGCAAGCCCTCCGGCGCGAGGCTGTCGTGCCAGTCCCACGTCTGCAGCGTACGCGGCGCTTGCGGGCCGGCCGGCGCGTAGACAGTCGTCGAGCACTCGCCTTCGGCCGACGCGGGTGCAGTGGCGAGAATCTCGGTGCGCGCATTCGGGCACGCGAGCTGCCAGCGCGGCAGGTCGACGCCGTCGGCGATCGCCTCGACTTCGGCGGCGAGGCGCGGGCACCACGCGCCGAGTGTGGCGAGACTCGCTTCGCCGATCTCCCGTGCGCGCTGCGGCGCGATGCCGAGCTTCGGGAAGAACGCGAGATACAGCGCGACCGTCTCGCGGATCGCCGGCGCGAAGCGCTCGCCGATCAGGCGGCCGCGCTCGCGCGGATCGGTGACGTCGGTCACGAAGGTGTGCAGCTTCAAGATCAAATCTCCTGGGTTAAATGCGTTCCGGGCCTGTGCGGCCCGGAGCGTGATACATCGTGCAGCGGGTCAGAACGAGTAGACGAACTGCATCCCGGCCAGGTCGTTGCTGCGCGCGTACGTGCCGTTGCTCTTCAGGAACACCGGATGGTTCGCCGCGTCGTGGCGGTATTCGAGCTTCACGGTGATCTGCTGCGTCGGATAGAACAACAGGTCGGCCGTGATCGCATAACGCTGCGCGCCCTTGCACTCGGTGCCGTTCGTCGACGAACCCTGGAAGCACGCCGGATCGATGCCGAAGCCGCTCGACCCGTTCACCGACGGATTGCCGCCCGCGAGCCCGTACTGGATGTTCGTGCCGCCGCCGCCGTTCGACGTGTTGTTCAGGTAATCGAAGCGCAGCGTCGCGCCCATGCGGCCGACCCACGACGTCGTCCACTTCGTGTGGCCGAGCAGCGACATCCCGTACCAGCGCGCGGTGCCGCCGTTCCACGCGCCCTTCTGCAGCTCGCCGTAGTCCACCTGCGCGTTGACTTGCGTCTTGTCGTGCGTATAGGTCACGTCGGCTTCCACGTACTTGTAGAGGCCCGTCGGCGACGCGCCGTTGCACTGGTAGCCGTAGCCGCCCGCCTGCGCGCACGGCGAGAACAGCGACTGCCGGCCGAGCATCCCGGAGAGGCCGAAGTCGAAGGCGGTCGACGTCGCGTTGTCGAAGCGCGCGGTGATCGTCGGCGTCCAGTTGGTCTTCGTCGTGTTGTTCGCCGCGTTCGCGATCGCGCCGGCCGTGCGCAGCACCTCGTTGCCGATCACGACCTGCCAGAAGCGCGTCATCGCCGCGTTGGAGCCCTTCAGCCCGACGCCGATCAGGTTGCCCGGCTCGCTGAAGTCGTACAGCAGCCCGTGCGTGAGCGTCAGCATCTGGTTCGACGGCTGCACCTCGTAGCCGGCGAGACTCGGCATCATCCCGATCTCGAAGGTGCGGGTCGTGCTGAGCGGCACGGTGACCACCGCCTGCGTGATGATGTTGTTGCCGATGCCGCCGTGCGCATTGCTGAACACGTTGCCGAAGCCGCGGTTCGGCTGGATCACGACTTCGGCCGCCGGCGCCATCGGGCCGACGCCGAAGGTCTTCTTGATGTCGAGGTAGACGTCGCCGATCGTGCTGTTGAAATAGTCGTACGCTCCAGGGTCGTGGTTCAGGAACTGGAAGCCGGACGTGCGCTGCGCGCGGTTGAACAGGTACACGGGATCGACATAGCCGGTGATGCTCAGGCCCGCGAGCGGGCCGGTGGTCGCCGCTTCCTGCAGCGAGTCGACCTTCAGCGACGCGTTCGCGATCTGCTCGCGCATCTGCTGCAGGTCGTCGTTCGTGAACGCCGGGGCCGCATCCGCGGCCGGTGCAGCGGCCGCCGCCGTGTTGATCGAGCCGATCGTCGCGCCGCCCGAGGCGGCATTGGCGGTCGTTGCCGCGCCGGCCGGCTTCGCGGCCAGCATGCTCGCGCGCAGTTCGTTCACCTGCAGCTGCAGCGCGGTGACCTGCGCCTGCAGCGCCTTCATCCTGCTCGCGTCGGTCGCCTGCGGCGTGTGCGCGAATGCCGAGGCGGCTTCAAACGCCAGCAGGCACAGCGCCGTCATGTGTGTGATTTTCATGTTTTGGGTGGTCGTCGGGACGCGCGCGCCCCCGCCCGCCGCGATGAGCGGCGGGGCGCGCGAAAGGTGTGCGGGAACGGGAAGAAGCGACGGCCGGCTTACTCGGTCTTCAGCTTGGTCCAGAGACGGTTCTGCAGACGCATCAGCTCAGGCGGAACCGGCTTGCTGAGGCTCAGCTTGCGGATCACGTCGGCGGGCGGGAACACGGCCGGATCGCTCGTCACGTCGGCGCGCACCAGATGCTTCGACGACGACACGGCCGACGGGTACGACGTGTCGTTGGTCAGGTTCGCGCTCTCCTTCTCCGACAGCACGAAGTTGACGAACTTCAGCGCGGCGTCCGGATGCGGCGCATCCTTCGGCACCGCCATCATGTCGAACCACATCGCGCTGCCCTCCGTCGGGATCACGTACTTGATGTGATATGGCTTCTTCGCGGAAGCGGCCGCAATCCGCGCGGAGTTCACGTCGCCCGACCAGCCGAGCGCGAGGCAGATGTCGCCGCCCGCAAGATCGTTGATGTAGCTGCTCGAATTGAACTGCGTGATGTACGGCCGCACCGTCTTCAGCAGCTCGTACGCGGCCTGGTAGTCGGCCGGGTTCGTCGTGTTCGGATCCTTCTTCAGGTAGACGAACGCCATCCCGAACGCATCGACCGGCGAATCGAGCACCGAAATGCCGCAGTGCTTCAGCTTCTGCGCGTACTTCGGGTCGAACAGCAGCGCCCAGCTGTCGAGCGGCGCGTCGTTGCCGAGCGCGGCCTTGACCTTCTCGACGTTCATCCCGAGCCCGTCGGTGCCCCACGTCCACGGAATGCCGAACTGGTTGCCCGGATCGTCCTTCGCGAGCACCTTCATGATGTCCGGATCGAGCAACCCGTAGTTCGGCACCTGGCTCTTGTCGATCTTGCGGTAGATGCCGGCCTGCAGCTGCCGCGCCCAGAAGATGTCGGACGGCACGACGACGTCATAGCCCGACGTGCCCGACAGCAGCTTCGCCTGCAGCGTCTCGTTCGAATCGAACTCCTGGTAGACCACCTTGATGCCGGTCGCCTTCTCGAAGTTCGCGATCGTCGCCTTGCCGATCGAGTTGCCCCAGTTGTACACGTTGACGACGTCCGCCGCGTGCGCCGCCGGCACGCCGGCCCACAGGACGCCGCCCAGCGCGAGCGCCGCGCATGCCGTTCCCAGATGCTTGCTCCAATCCCCTGCCATGGTTTCCTCCGTCGATATCATGATCCGCTCGCGATGAACGGTGTGTGCTTCGGTCCGGAAAAATGTAGCCAGAGGAAATTGGCCGGTCTGCCCTGCCGTTAGGGGGACACGCGGCACAATCGGGGCATCCGGTTCCGCGCGGATGCCCCGATCGGCACGGCACGTAGGCGAATCGAAAGCTTCCTTCGCCACTTCGTCATGCCAACCGAAAACCGCTCAGGATGCCTGCACGCCCGTGCGCACGCCGAAGTCCTCGCCCACGTGCGTGATGCGGCCGTCCATCATCGTCAGCGCGACGTCGATGCGGCCGATGTCGTACTGGCCGACCTCGAACAGGTCGTTTTCCAGCACGACGAGATCCGCACGCTTGCCGGGCGTGAGCGACCCGACCTCGTGCTCCATCCCGAGCTGGTATGCGCCGTGGATCGTGTACGCGGCGATCAGCTGCGGAATGCTCAGGCGCTCGGCGATGTCCGGGAACACCGGTGCATCGGGCTCGCCCGCGAGCTGGCGCGTATGGCCCGACTCGATGTGTTCGAGCGGCTTGTGCTGGCAGCGGCACTGGCACGCGAGGCCGTCCATGCCGATCGACACCCTCACGCCTTCGTCGAGGAACGTGCGGAACTTGTACATGTTGCTCCAGCGCGCGTGGCCGTAGTGGTCGCGCAGCTGCTCGGTGTACGCGTCGACCACGCCCCATTGCAGCTGCGTGTTCGCCATCACGCCCGCGCGGCGGAAGCGCGGGATGTCGTCCGGATGCGTGAGGAACGCGTGCGTGATCACGTGGCGGCGGTCGCGCGGCGGGTTCGTGCGGTTGACCGTGTCGAAGCCGTCGAGCGCCATCCGCACGGCCGCATCGCCGACGCAGTGGACCATCACGTTCGCGTTCACGCGATCGGCTTCGACCAGGTAGTGGTTGAACGTGTCGGCCGGCATCGTCGGCGCGCCGCAGGTGTCGGGGCGGTCCGCGTACGGTTCGAGCAGGTACGCGGTGTGGTTCGCTTCGGTGCCGTCGAGGAACAGCTTCAGCGCGCGCGCCTTCACGAGCGGCGAATCGTACTGCTCGCGGTATTTGACGAGCGTGCCGACCGGATCGTCGATCTCGCCGATCACCGCGACACTGCCCACCACGCGCAGCTTCAGGTCGCCCGCGCGCTCCATCGTCTGCAGCGTCTCGTACAGCAGCGACTGGTCGCCGCTCGGATCGAAGAAGCCCGCGTCGAACACGGTCGTCACGCCGGCCGCGCACAGCTTCTTCTGCCATGGCGGGATCGATTTCAGATACAGGTCGATGCCGGTCGGCAGCAGGCCGGCCGCGCTGATCCGCTGCATCAGCATCGAATACGCGGCGCCGTCGACGATCAGGCCGGTCGGCTCGCCGGTCACCGCGTCCTTCTCGAACCAGCTCGCGCCTTCCTGCACGGGCGGCGTCGACGCGTCGATGCCGGCGATCTCCAGCGCCTTCGAGTTCACCCACATCGAATGGAAATCGGTCGACAGCAGGCACACGGGGCGATCCGCGCAGATCGCGTCGAGCGTCTCCTTGCGCAGCAGCGCCGGCGGAATGGTCGCCTGCACCCAGCCCATCCCGGTGATCGCCGGCTCGTCCGGATGCGACTCGACATACTCGCGCAGCGCGGCGAGCACCTTCTGCGGGTCCTCGTAGTTCACGAACGCCTGGAACGCGAATGCGGTCGTCTCGAAGTGCCAGTGCGATTCGACGAAGCCCGGCAGCACGAGCCGGCCCGCCGCGTCGACGACCTTCGTATCCGCGCCGACGTACGCCTGCACGGCCGCCGTGTCGCCGACGTGGACGATCCGGCCGTCGCGCACGGCGACCGCCTGTGCCCACGGCTTGTGCGGATCGACGGTGTAGACCTTCGCGTTGGTCAGAACGAAATCCGCCGGCGTTGAGTCCTTGACGGCGGCGGGCGTCGGTTGCATCTGCATGGCCTGTCCTTTCTGTTGATCAGGTTTTCGAAGTGCTTTCACTATAGGCAGACGATTCGTGGCGGTATGCCCCCCCGCTGCCGGGGCTTTGACGAATTCCGGCCGCCTCGGGCACGGTCTTGTCATCGTTTTGGGGACAACGTGTGAAATTCGTCGGGTTGATCCGGTGAATTCCCGGCTGACGCGTGTGCGGCGTTCGCGTAACGTCGCGCTGTCCCCCGACTGCCCACGCCCGACCATGCGACTTCTCCAGCCCGACCCGGCCGCCCGCGGCCACTACCTGATCGGTGTGCGCCCCGACACGCTCGGCGCGACGTTGCGCGCGGTCGGCACGCCGGATTTCGTCGGCGCGGTCACGGAGTTCGTCAACGACAGCATCGACGCCGACGCCGTGCACCTCGAACGCTGGCGCGCGGATACGGGCAGCGCGTCGGGTTTCGTCGTCGAGTGGCTCGGCAGCGGCAGCCTGCGCTTCGCGGCCGATACGCTGCGCGTGATGGATGTCTATTACCAGGACTACTGCCAGGCCGATCCGCTGGTCGCGCCGCTGCGCGGCAAGGCCGGCACGCTGCTCGTGCAGCGCCATGTCGACGGCATCGCGCACGGCGAATTCCGCCGCCGGATCTTCGACGAACCCGGCATCGAGCAGGAATGCCTGCTCGTGCACGGCAACGCGCACCTGCAGTACGCGCTCGGGCTCGCACGCACCGTCGGGCGTGCCGCGTTCACGATGGACGAGCTGTTCCACTTCCGGCAGATGGTCGACCTGCTGTTCCCGATGTTCGAGCTGCATGCGCGCACCTGCGCGGCGCGGCGCGTGGCGTCGGTATCGGTGAATGCCGCGTCGCAGGCGGGCTTCGACGCGCGCCTCGAACGGCAGCACGTGCAGCTGTCGCGCCGCGAGCACGAGATCTGCCGGCTGATGCTGTGCGGGCGCTCGGTGCCCGAGGCCGCGCAGCAGCTCGACGTGAAGCTGTCGACGGCCGAGTCGTACGTGAAGCGCGCGTTCGCGAAGCTCGGCGTGCGCACGCGCCGCGAGCTGTTCGACTGGGTGCTGGTGGACTGCTGAACGCGCGCCGCCGGCTTACGCGGCCAGCGCGGCCGCCTTGATGTTGAAGGCTCGCAGCAGGTCCTCGCAGAACGCGTCGACGATCGGCTTGTCGCTCGCGCTGCGCTTCATCGCGAGATGCAGCGGCACGTCGAAGCTGAACGTCGCGCGGCCGACGGCCTTCACGAGCCCGCGCTGCTCGAACGGCTCCGCGTAGTGCGCGGGCAGGTAGCCGAGATGGCCGCCCGACAGGATCAGGATCGTCGCGGCCTCGATGCTGTCCGCGCTCGCGGTCACGCGCCGCTCGGGTAGCGGATATTGCTCCTCCGGCACCGGATAGGTGCGCCAGACCCAGTCGTGAAGCTGCAGGTCGTCCGCCGTCACGGGCCGCGACGCATGGAACAGCGGATGCCCGCGCCCGCAGTAGATCACCTGCTGCTCGGTGAAGAGCGGCGTGTAGAGCAGCCCGGGCACGCGATGCCAGAAATAGCCGATCGCGAGATCGAGCTGGTTGTTGACGAGGCTTTCCTCGAGCTCCTGCGGCGACGCGACCTTCATCGCGAACGTGACGGCCTGGTCGCGCTTGCGGAATGCGCCGATCGCATCGGCCACGCGCGCGTTCTCGACGAGCGGCGCCTGGCCGATCAGGCCGATCGACAGCGTGCCGACCAGCTTGCGGTCGATGTCGCGCACGCGCGCGACGAATTCGGAAGTTGCCGCGACGAGCGTGCGCGCGGTGGCCGCGAAGCGCTCGCCCTTCGACGTCAGGCGAAAGCCGCCGCGCCCGCGATCGCACAGCTTGAAGCCGACGCGCGCTTCGAGCGCCGACAGCTGCGTGCTGATGGTCGACTGCCGCACGCCGAGCGACGCCTCGGCGGCCGTGATGCCGCGTGCGTCGACGACGGCCAGAAAGACCCGGATGAGCCGGAGATCGAGATCGGAGGTATTCGAGAACATGCTTCAAGTCGCTGCGCGTGTGCGCGTTACCCGGCCGGCCAGCCCGACGCGCCTCGCACGCCACGCTCGCCGCCTGCGCCGATGAACCGAACCGGACACGCGCCGCCATCGGCAGCGGCGCGCGTCGCCACCGTCATTCAGATGCCACCGCGAGCGCGCGTTCCATGCCGAACACGGCCGGCCGCAGCCGCCGGTAGCAGAGGAACGCCACCGCGCACAGCACGATCGCCGCGATCAGCGCCGACTGCGTGCCCGCGCGCTCGATCAGCGACCCGCCCGCGACCGAGCCGACGCCGTAGCCGAGCGCGACGCAACCCGGCGACAACGCGGCCGACTTGCCGACCAGGTCGTACTGCGGAATCGTCGCGTAGATCAGCAGCGCGCCGCCGGTCCAGCAGCCGATGAAGACGATCGCGCCGAGCGTGAACGTCGCGGCCGAGGCCGGCAGCGCGAGCAGCACGGCCGCGACCGCGCAGCCCCCAAGATTCACGAGCGCCCAGCGGCGCAGGCCCGCGCCCGCGCCGAGCTTCGGCATCGCCGCGCAGATCACGAGGCTCGCGATGTTCGCGGCGCCGAGCACGAGCGACACCGACTTGTCGCTCAGGCCCGCCGCGGTGCCGATCTTCTCGAGGAAGGTCCACACGACGCCGACGCCGCCGTACAGCGCGAGCTGCGCGCACAGCACGAGCATCGCGCCCGTGCGGTCGATGCGGCCGGCGACACCGGCCGGTGTCGGCGCGGCCATCGTCTCGCCGCGGCGAAACAGCGGCGTCGCGAGCACGAACATGCCGAGCACGCACGCGACGAAGCCGAACACGCCGTGCGCGCCCCAGGTGTCGCTCAGCATCGGGAAAATATAGGCGAGCAGCACCATGCTCCACGTCACCTGCCCCATCAGCATGATCCCGAGATTGCGTTCCGGCGCGCGCGAATACGACAGGTAGCGCAGCGCGATGCCGTTCAGCCCGCCCGAGCCGACGCACGCAATGAACTGCAACGCCGAATACGCCACCAGCCCGTGCGTCGCGAGCGTGCCGAGGTTCGCGCCGGCCGCGAGCGTCACCGCGCCCGCGAGCACCCACCGCACCGGCTGGCGGCCGAGCACGAACGCGACGAGCAGCGTGCCCGTCGATTCGCCGAGCACCTCGATGAAGCTCGACAGCCCGAGCGCCGCTTCGCCGAAGCCCCAATGACGCTCGACCTGCCCGACGATCGCGGGCAGGCCGAGGAAGACCGTCGGCCCGAGCATGCCGAGCAGCAGCATCACGACGACGAACAGCGCGCTTTCCTGTCGCGCTTCGTCCTGCAGGTTGACTACATTCATCTGGTGTCTCTCTCCGTGTCCGCGGTGCGGACCGTCTCCTCTGGGGATCGTCTTTTGTTGTGTCGCCATGACGGGGCGGCCCGGCGCGGGGCCGCCCCTGAGTCGTTTACATCGGGAAGCCCATCGCCTTGATGCCGCTGATCCAGGCGCGCTTCCAGCCGCCTTCCGCATCCGCGCCGTCGAACGCATGGAACGTGATCTTCGCGGCGACCCAGCGCATCGGCTCGGGCGGGATATAGCTCGGGGTCTGGTTCGCGATGTCGAGCTGGCGCTCGGGGCTGTCGCGGTCGAACAGGATGTTCAGCCCCATGAACGCGCCGAACCGGCTCGCCGCGACGCCGAAGCCCGTATAGCCGGCGACGAACACGGCCTTGTCGCCGAGGTAGCGCTTCGCGAACACCGAACCGCGCGAGCAGTAGTCGATCGGGCCGCCCCACGCGTGCGAGAAACGCACGTCGCACAGTTGCGGGAACGTGCGGTAGAACGCTTCCGCGAGCCGGTAATACGTTTCGCGCTGGCCGTCCTGGTGTGGTTCCGGGTCGCCGTCGAAGTGATAGCTCACCAGCCCGCCGAAGATGATGTTGTTCTGCTTCGTCAGCCGGAAATAGTTGAGCTGCGTGCGCGTGTCGTACACGCCCTGGCGGTTCTTCCAGCCGATTCGCGCGAGCTGCTCGTCGGTGAGCGGCTCGGTCGCGAGCACGTGGTCGCGCACCTGCATCACGCGACGATTGATGTCGGGAATCCCGACCTTCGCGGTGCCGCTGCCGAACACCACGCGCGGCGCGCGTACGCTGCCCTTCGGTGTCATCACGAATACGGTGCTGCCTTCGTCGGTCACCGTCACGAGCGGCGTGTGCTCGTGCAGCTTCACGCCGAGCTTCAGCGCCGCGCGCTTCAGCCCCCACGCGAGCTTCGCCGGGTGCACGATGCCGCTGCGATTGCGCGACCACAATGCGCCCGCGAACAGCGGGGAATTCAGTTGTTCGAGCGTTTCCTCGCGGTTCAGCAGCGCGACGTTGTGGCCGTATTCGCGATGCAGGTCGTAGTCGCCTTTCAGGTGCGCGATGTGTTCGGGATCGACCGCGACCGTCATCTCGCCGTTCCACTCGATATCGGCGTCGATGTCGTAGCGCTTCAGCGTGTCCTCGAAGCCGTCGAGGTTGTGATGGCCGAATGCCTCGAGCTGCGCGATGTCGTTCGGGAACACGCGCACCGCGTTCGGCAGCCCGTGCATCACCGACGTCGAGATGATCCCGCCCGCGCGGCCCGATGCGCCGTGCGCCACCTTGCCGGCCTCGATCAGCACCACGTTCAGGTGCGGCATCTGTTCCTTCGCCTGCACGGCCGCCCATAGCCCCGTGAAGCCGCCGCCGACGATCAGCAGGTCGGCCGTCACGTCGCCGACGAGTTCCGGCTCGGTGACCGGCGCCGCCGGGTTGTCGAGCCAGTACGGGAACAGCTTCGTATTCGCGAGCGCCGCCTCGACGCCCAGTGCGACCGGCGCGCCACGCATTGCGTGCGCCTGCTCCGGTGCAGTCTCTCTTGTTTTGACTTCCATTTCCATGATCCCAGCCATCACACGCGAAAAGCGAAACCGCCGCCGGGCGCGCGTCACACGGACGACGACACCGCAGCGGCGGCTTCGGACATCACGACTTCTCGAGCAGCACGTAGAACTTCTTCGCGTCCTCGATCGTCTCCCAGCGGCCCGCGAAGCCGGCCGGCAGCAGGTAGCCCTGGCCCGGCGTGAATTCCTTGCGGTTGCCTTCGACGTCGGTCAGCGCGATCCGGCCCTCGACGAGCCACACGGCTTCATCGGCCGCGGTTTCCGGAAACTCAACCGAACCGACTTTCCCTTCCCACCAGCCGATGATGTAGTTGCCGCTCTTGCCTTCCGCCGCGCGCCAGTCGCTTTCGTCCATGCCGAAGTCGAGCTTCGTGAATTCGCCGATGCCTGCGCCGAGCGGCAGGATGTCCTTGATCAGTTTGGTCATGTGAATCTTTCGTCTCTCGATTGAAAAAAGCAGAGACAAAGTTACTCATTTACACTGCCCCGGTATGCCCCCCTCCGGGGGGGACAAGCGGTATTTTCCGGGGCGAACGGGTCGGCAGGACAACCGACGGTGTTTCCCCCTAAAGACGTTTTTCGTTGTGACCGCTACAATCGCGCCGCTTTTCACCCGGGGAACCGCATGCTGCTCAACGTGAACCCCTTCCACCGCGACAACGACCGCTTCAACGTGTCGTTCAAGGTGCTGGGCGAGCTGATCGAAACGGTCGGCACGCCGCACTTCGTGCCGCGCCTCACGCAGTTGCTCAACGAAGTCGTGCCGCTCGACGTCGCGCACGTCGAACGTTCGCGCGTCGACGGCTCGATGCCCACCGGCTATCGATGCGAATGGATCGGTAGCAGCGGCATCGATACCGAATCCACCGAAATCTCCGACGTGATGACGCTCTACTACGAGCGCTTTCTCGACAGCGACCCGCTGTTCGCGGGGCTGCGCGGCAAGACGGGCACGATGCTCGTCGTGCGCGACATCGCGGCGATCCCGCCCGGCGAATTCCGCCAGCGGCTGTTCGACGACGTGCATATCGGGCACGAATGCGTGCTCGCCCGCGGCACACGCTATTCGCAGCATTCGATCGCGCTGGAGCGCGGCCGCGACCGGCCGCCGTTCACGCTCGCCGAGATGAACCGCTTTCGCAGCATCAGCGACGTGCTGTTCCCGCTGCTCGAACTGCATGCGTCGACCACGGCCGCGCGGCGCGTCGCGCACCCGACGCCCGACGTCCATCCGCTCGCGCAATTCGATGCGCGGATCGCGGCCGACGGCGTGAAGCTGTCGAAGCGCGAATACGAAACCTGCAAGCACCTGCTCTCCGGCAAGACCGTGCCGGAGACGGCCGGGATCCTCGGCGTGCGCGTCGCGTCGGCCGAGTCGTACGTGAAGCGCGCGTTCGCGAAGCTCGGCGTGCGCACGAAGCGCGAGCTCGCCGCGTGGGGTTCGGCATCCACCGCATTTCCTTCCGCCGGCTCGCACGACGGCGCCGCGCCGCCGGACATCCCACGCTGACACACCCGGCCGCACTGTGCGGCCCCGTTCGGTTGCGCCGCGTCGATGCGGCGGCGCCACTTGCATCGAAGCCCGTCGATGTAAACGTTGCGACTTCAAAATCTTCGCGCGGGCGTTCTCCTCTACCATCGGCCGATCGCTTGACCTCAAAAAAAGGAGACGGCCCATGTCCCGCGAACTGAATCAACCGATGGGCGGCAACGACATGCCGCGCTTTGGCGGCATCGCCACGATGATGCGGCTGCCGCAAGCCGCCACGACCGACGGCCTCGACGTGTGCTTCGTCGGCGTGCCGCTCGACCTCGGCACGTCGAACCGCTCGGGCTCGCGCTTCGGCCCGCGCCAGATCCGCACCGAATCCGTGCTGCTGCGCCCGTACAACATGGCCACGCGCGCGGCGCCGTTCGATTCGCTGCAGGTGGCCGACATCGGCGACGTCGCGACCAACCCGTACGACCTGAAGGACTCGGTGCGCCGCATCGAAGAAGCGTACGACGAGATCGTCGCGAACGGCTGCCGGCCGATCACGCTCGGCGGCGACCACACGATCGCGTGGCCGATCCTACGCGCACTGCATAAAAAGTACGGCAAGGTCGCGGTCGTGCACGTCGACGCGCACGCGGACGTGAACGACACGATGTTCGGCGAGAAGATCGCGCACGGCACGCCGTTCCGCCGCGCGGTGGAAGACGGCCTGCTGCAATGCGACAAGGTCACGCAGATCGGCCTGCGCGGCACCGGCTACCACGCGGACGATTTCGACTGGTGCCGCCAGCAGGGCTTCACGGTCGTGCAAGCGGAAGCGTGCTGGAACAAGTCGCTCGCGCCGCTGATGGCGCAGGTGCGCGAACGCGTCGGCGACACGCCGGTCTACCTGAGCTTCGACATCGACGGACTCGATCCGTCGTTCGCGCCCGGCACCGGCACGCCCGAAATCGGCGGCCTCACCGTGCAGCAGGGCCTCGAGATCGTGCGCGGGATGAAGGGCCTGAATATCGTCGGCGCGGACCTCGTCGAAGTCGCGCCGCCGTACGATCCGACCGGCACCACCGGGCTCACCGGCGCGAACCTCGCGTTCGAGATGCTCTGCGTGATGCCGGGCGTCGCCTACCGCTAACCCGACCGACAGGATGACCCTCATGTCCACCGCCGAGCTTTCCCGTTCCACCGCCACGTTCGTGCTGCCCGCGGCGCACATCGCCGGCCAGCCCGTGCGCACGCCTGCCGACGCGCCCGGCGCGCCCGGCGCGCCGATCTTCGACGCGTCGACCGGTGCCGCGATCGGCTGGCAGGAATTCGCGACGGCCGCGCACGTCGACGCGGCAGTGCGCGCCGCGCGCGACGCGTTCGCCGCCTGGCGCGATACGCCGCCCGCCGAGCGCGGCCGGATTCTCGCCAAGATCGCCGAACGCGTCGAAGCATCGCGCGATCGCCTGGCGGCGCTGCAGATGCAGGTGAGCGGCAAGCCGCCGTTTGAAGCCGAGGCCGATGTCGGCGACGTCGCCGCGACGTTCGCGTACTACGCGACGCTGTGCGAGGACCCGGCGCTGTTCGCGGCCGAACCGGTCGCACTGCCGAGCGACGCCGTCACGGCCGAACGCTTCTACGACTCCGTCGGCGTCGCGGCGCTCGTCATGCCGTGGAACTTCCCGATGGTCACGACCGCGTGGAAGCTCGCGCCCGCGCTCGCCGCCGGCTGCGCGGTCGTGCTGAAGCCGTCCGAACTCACGTCGCCCACCGAACACGCGCTGCTCGACATCGTCGCCGAAGCCGGCGTGCCGGCCGGCGTCGTCAACGTCGTGAACGGCGGCGCCGACGTCGGCGCGGCGCTGACCGCGCATCCGCTGATCGACAAGATCTCGTTTACCGGCAGCACCGCGGCCGGCCGCAAGGTCATGCAGGCCGCGGCCGTCGACATGAAGCGCGTGACGCTCGAACTCGGCGGCAAGTCGTCGCTGATCGTGCGCGACGACGCCGACCTCGACGTCGCCGTGTCGCTCGCGGTCGCGGGCGCCTTCACGAACGCGGGCCAGATGTGCTCGGCCACCGCGCGCATCCTCGTGCACGACAGCGTGTACCGCAGCTTCATGGCCGCGTTCGAGACCGCCGTGCGCGCGCTCGTCGTCGCGCCGCCGGCCGCGGAACAGGTCGCGATGGGGCCGCTGATCTCGGCCGCACAGCGCACGCGCGTCGAAGCGATGCTCCAGCAAGGCATCGATGCGGGCGCTCGCGTCGCCTTCAGCGGCCGGGTGGCGGATACCGGCGGCGACGGCTTCTTCAT
This sequence comes from Burkholderia sp. HI2714, assembly GCF_002223085.1. Taxonomy (NCBI): domain Bacteria; kingdom Pseudomonadati; phylum Pseudomonadota; class Betaproteobacteria; order Burkholderiales; family Burkholderiaceae; genus Burkholderia; species Burkholderia sp. HI2714. Next base: position 196,728 of record NZ_NKFM01000056.1, read on the forward strand.
GGCGCCCGTCGTGATCGCCGAGCCGGCCGCCGACAACCCGCTGTGGACCGACGAAGTGTTCGGCCCCGTTGCATGCGTGAAATCGTTCCGCACCGACGACGAAGCGATCGCGCTCGCGAACGACACGCGCTACGGGCTCGTCGCGACCGTCGTGACGCGCGATGCGGGTATCGCCAAGCAGTTCCAGCAGCGCGTGCGCGCGGGGCTCGTGTGGATCAACGCGCCGCAGCTCATCTACCCGCACGTGTGCTGGGGCGGGTTCGGGCTCAGCGGGATCGGGCGCGAACTCGGCGTGGCGGGGCTGCGCAGCTATCAGGAACTGCGCCACGCGATGCGCGCGATCGACTGATCAGTGGGGCCTTCCAGGCCGTTGGCGGCACCGTGTCTCGTGGCACGGTGCCGTTTTTTTTACCGATTTCCGGAAAGAGGCCCAGGCGGCACGGCAACCGGCGCTCGTCGGTCATGCGTTTGCACGGTGCGTGAGCAACGATCAATGCGAATGCGCCGCAGCATGATCGTGCTCGCGCAACTGGCCAGGAATCGCACACGCCGCGAGCCCGCCCGCCTCGATCCACACGCGTGTGCGTTCCGCGGCCTTGTCGATCAGTTGTGCGCACTGTGAGTAGTCGTAGGACGACACCTCGAGCGGACAGAGCGGCGGCACGACATGAATTTGCGCGCGGGCCCCGTATAGCTCCAGATCGCGCACCAGTTGCCGTGCGATCACGAGCGTCAGCGCGTGCGTCGCATGCGCGATCGGGCTGCGCGGCGGGACCCGCAACGCGCAGGCGAACCCGGCCGGCAGCACGACGATCCGCTTGGCGCCGAGCGCGATCGCAACCGAGATCGGCGTATTGTTCGCGACGCCGCCGTCGACGAGTTCCACGCCGTCGATGCTGACCGACGGAAACACGCCGGGAATCGCCGCGCTGGCCTGCACCGCATCCACGACCGGGCCGGCCGACAGCACGACTTCGCGGCCGCTCAGCACGTCGGTCGCGACGATGTGGAGCGGCAACGCGGCCTGCTCGATCCGGCGGTACGGCAGGTTCTTTTGCAGCAGCAGGCGCAGCGCGTCGGCCTCGACCAGATGCGGCCGGTTGCGCAGCAGCATCGCGAAGAGGCTGCGCATCGAGAACGGCATCACGTCCTGGCGGCGGATTTTGCACCACAGCGCTTCAAGCATCGCGACGCCGTCCGCATCCGGCCGGCCGGCGAAATAGGCGGCGTTGATCGCGCCCGCCGACGCGCCGATCACGCAATCGGGCCGTTCGCCGCTCGTGACCAGCTCGCGGAGCATGCCGACCTCGATCGCACCAAGACTGCCGCCGCCGGCGAACACGAAGGCGGTCGAAGGAATGGAATCGGACGTCACGGTGCGCCCTCCTGCGGTTGGCTGCGACGGTGGTTTCGTCATGATGAATCGTGCAGCGCTCCGGAGGTCCTGATGAAAACCCTGCCGGCGCACGGATCCAGCCGGTCGGCCGACGATGGACGAAACGGCCGGCGCCCGGACCACCGTGCTGCCGGCGGCGGTCACGCGGCAGCATCAGGCGCCCGCGCGTTCACACACGCGGGCCGGATGTGCGCAGCCACCGCGCACATCCTCGTGCCCGACGGCGCGTACCTCCGCTTCATGGCCGCGTTCGGAACGGCCGTGAGCGACATCGACTGACCAGTCGGCCGCCCCGGCCGTTGACGGCACCGTGTCTCCTCCACGTGCCGTCTTTTTCTGCGCATTCGATATATTCCTTAGAATATATCGATACCTGCACTTCCGGAGACTCGCCATGCCCCGCACGCCGACGGATCGCGTCTCGCAGCGCGCCGCACGGGAACAGCCGCTCGCGCGCAAGATCCGCGCACTCAGGCCGCTGTCGAGCGATGCACGCGCTCAGCAGATCACGGATGTCGTCGACGCGTTCCGGCGTCTACGCGGCAGCGTCGTGCGCTTCATCCTGATGTTCTCGGCCGCGCATGCCGACGACACGCCGGACGATGCGCTGTCCGCGATGGGCTTTCGTGAACTGCTGTCGACGCTCGAAGACGACGCCCGCGCCGCCCGCTTCACGCGCCTGCCCGAACTCGAACGGGTGATTGGCCACGCACGCCGACTCGAACGCACACGCGACGACGTGTTCTCCGATTCGTTCAGCAACGACCCGGCCGCGATGCGCGACGCGGTCGCCGCACTGGAGCGCGTCGACCTGCTGTTCGTCGGGCTGTGCGTCGAGTACGTGATGGCGCGTCATGCGCCGGCATCGCTCCCCGTTTCGCCCGAGGCCCCGTCCGCACGATCGCTCACCGACCATTCAACTGCGCTCTGCTGACCGTGCCACACCGCGTTGCTCCGTGACTTCCCCTGAATTTCTAGCGTTATATTCCGTGGTATATTTCGCGAATCTTTCGCGCATCCGTCTCCGGCCCGACCATGCCGGACAGAGGTCAACATGCACGCTCCGCCCTTTCGCCTTGCCCGCACGGTGGATCTCTCGACGCCCGGCGGTAACCTGCCCGCGGCAACTGGCACGCGGATCGACGCTTGCTGCGCGCCGTCGCGCGCGCAACTGACCGAGCTGAAGCGCCGCGCGCGCCTGTCCGAGCTCGATGCGAACCTGCACTGCTCGATCATCGGCACCTGCCTGACCACGCACGAACTGCGCAAGCTCGTGCCGAAGTTCACCGACCTCGACCGCCAGCGCGCGACCGACCTCGAGATCCATCACGCGGCCGTCGAACTCGCCATCGACGGCACGGCCGGCGCCAAGGCCTTGCACAAGGCGCTCGACGAGCGCTACGCCGGTGCGATCCGCGCATTCGACAGCGCGAAGGATGCGGATGAACTCCTCGCGCGCTGGAAGGAAGCGCTGAAGAGCGGCGACATTCCGCCCGCGTACTGGGCGCTGATGACGCATCCGCGCACGACGATGGGCGTACGCCAGGCCGCGTTCGGCGACCTGCACATGCTGTCGCATCTGGTCGGCGCGGCCAATCGCGCCGATATCCGGCGGCTGGTCGCGCTGGAGGAAGAGAATGCGGCGCTGCACGCGAAGATCGAACGGCAGCAGGCGCGCCTGCAGGAAATGAGCGCGCAGCGCGACGCGGCGCTGCAGGAACGCGATGCCCTCGCCGCGCGCCAGAACGCGCAGCCGCTGGCGGCGGAAAGCGTCCTGCGCGACGAAGTGCACGAACTGCGCGAAGCGCTGGCCGTGCGCGACGAACGGCTCGCGCTGCACACGAGCCGCCGCGAGGCGGCCGAGCAGCGGATCGCCGCGGAACAGGCGAGCGCCCGCGCGATGCGCGCGCGGCTCGACGACCTGATGGCGATGGTGAAGACGCTGCGCGCCGAAGCGAGCGCGATCGAACAGGCAGTGCAGGCGTCCGCGGACGATCCGGCCGAACGCGTGGCCGATCCGCTGTCGATCCTTCAGGGTACGCGTCTGGTGTATGTCGGCGGGCGTCCGGGCTCGAACCGCGCGATCAAGCGGATCGTCGAAACGGCGGGTGGCGAGGTGACGCTGCACGACGGCGGCATCGAGGATCGCAAGGGCCTGCTGGCGGCGGCACTACCCGGTGCGCGGATGGTCGTGTTCCCGGTCGACTGTATCGACCACGATTCGATGAACCTGCTCAAGCGCATCTGCGAACGCCACCACATCGCGTACTACCCGCTGCGGACGGCGAGCGTCGCCAGTTTCGTCGAGCTGATCGGGCGGCTCGATGCGCAAGCGCGCGATGTGATGGCACCGGATACCACCACGGGCGACGTGTCGCGCTTCTGCCTGCGGCACGGCTAGCGCCTGATTCGTTTCGCCGCATACGTTGCACGCGGCCCTTCAGCGGGCCGATGAAAGCCCGTTGTCAGCGTAAGCGTACCTTCAGCGCCGGACCATTTTCGTGAGCGCGGCGATGTCGTCGGCGCAAGCCGCGTAAGCCTGCTCCTCGATCCCGCGATAGAGCCGGATGATCTCCTCGCCGACCGGCGTGAGCACGCTGCCGCCGCCGCTCTGCCCGCCATGTTCGGACACCGTCGCCGGCGATTTCAGCGAGCGGTTCAGTTCGTCCATCAGCAACCACGCACGCCGGTACGACATCTTCAGGCTGCGCGCCGCCGCCGAAATCGAACCGTGCTCGCGCACGGCTTCGAGCAGCGCGACCTTGCCCGGCCCGAGCGCGATCGTGTCGGCTTGCTGGATACGCATCCTGAACCGCACCTCAGGCTTGGGGTGTGCCGGTGTCTTCATGTTGTCCCGCCCTTTGAACGATGCGGGCAAGCATACACGATGGCCGGTGCGGCGCGCGCCGGCCAGCCGCTTCACGTGGCGTGGCGCGGCGCGGGCAGGAGGTCGGCGCCCGAGAACAGCAGCGGCCGCCGGTGGGCAAGCCTGCGTTGTATGGTCGGGTGCCACCAATTATGAAAAATGCGTCGTTGAAGTTGAGGCGATTTTTTCAGCAAGCGTGGCATCGAACAACCAGCACGTGCCAACGAAAATGAAATATTCGTCCCGCGCTGCCGCAGTAAGTGAAAAAACGGTTGTGTTCCCATCGGCGCGCGTGGAGTCGATTGACCACGTCGCCACTTTGTTCATCAGACGACGAAACGCCCGGATCCGCCGCTCATGTCAGTTGTCGTGGTCATTTCTCAATGAATTCTTGTCCAATAACCCGTCAGACGCGTCGCGGCAGGAGCACCAGGTCGGCCGCTTCCTCGGCATCTTTGAGGAGCATCTTGCGCGGCACGCCTAGCTGCGCACGCATGGTTAGCCCACGCGCTAAATCCGTGACTTGGGTTGCGCGCGCGGCGACGGGAAAGTCGGATGGGATTTCTCCCGCGATGATTGCGTCCCGGAAACGACCTTCCACCAGCGCGGCGCCGCCAGCGGCCGCGTTTTGCAGGAACTGCCGGACCTCGGGGTCGTCCACGAGCGGCGCGACGCAAATCAGAAGGCAGCCACGGGCGGACCCTTTCTCGGTCGCACTTTCGACGGCGTACCTCAGAAAGCTCGTGATCGAGTCGCGAAGACTCAGTGGTGAGAGGAGTGTCTTCGCGGCTGATGCACCTTTCCGTTCCGCGTACGCCTTAAGGACCCGCAAGAATATCGCCCGCTTGTCCCCAAAGACAGCATACAGGCTGGGCCGTCCCACACCCATCCCGGCGACGAGATCGTCAATCGTCACTCCGTCGTAGCCTTTCGACCAGAACACCTGAGTTGCCTTTTCCAGCGCCCCCGTCTCGTCGAAGCTGCGCGGTCGGCCCCTCGGCCTGGCAGCATTTTGAATCATTTAGTTCAAAACTCCTTGACACTCGTCATCGCGCAAATATATAACTGAATAGTTCTAAATTAGCAAGTCGTCCGTGGCCTCACGACTCGACCTTCCCCCTTTCCCCCTTCAACACTGAGACGCCCATGGAACATTCGATCGTGCTCGTCACCGGTGCCACCTCCGGGCTCGGTTATGCGGCTGCCCGCACACTTGCCGGAGAGGGCTGGCGTGAGATCATCGTCACTGGCCGCAGCCTGGCTCGAGCCCAGGAAACGGCCGCTCAACTCGCAACGGAAGCTAAAAGACAGGTCTTCACACCGCTGGAACTGGAGTTGGACACGCCGGCCAGCGTCCAGTCCGCGCTCGCCGAACTCGTCAAGCGAGGTCGGCCGATCGATTTCCTGCTGCTCAATGCAGGGATGGTTCCTGGCAAGGCGCGCGTGATCACCGCGGAGGGCGTCGAGGCTTCTCAGGCCCCGCTCATCGGTCATCATCAATTGACTGTCGGGTTGCTCCGCGCCAACCTGCTGAGCCCCAACGCACGGATTGTCATCACCAGCGCGGAGCCTGCCCGAGGGGGCGTACCCATGTTCAAATACACCGACGTGGACGCACTCGCTGCCAAATACCACCAGGGCGACCTGACCGCTGCCATGGAAGCCCTGATTCGCAACGGGCCGAACGTGAAGTACGTGCCCAACAATGCGTATGCCGACGCGAAGCTCCTCGTCGCCTGGTGGGTCGCAGCGCTGGCGCGGCGGCTACCCTCTGGCATGGGCGTGTACGCCGTCTCCCCCGGTGCGGCGACTGCGACCAACGTTTCGCGACAAGCTAGCCTGGCCGTGAAGTATCTGTTTATCCCGATCGCGAACCTCATTCCCGGCATGAATCAGACGCCGGAGACGGCAGCGGGCCGGTATATCCAGGCTTCGAAGTTCGGAACCGAGGTCTCAGGGCAATTCTTCGCCTCCGCTCAAGGGAAGTTCTCAGGCCCGATTGAGGCGCAGCGACACCCACACCTCCTCGATGGCGCGAATCAAGAAGCCGCGTGGCAGGCCGTCGTCAACGTCTCTGGCGTCAACTGGTCGTACGCGGAATCCTTACGCGCGCTGTCCTGAAGGCGCGCCGGTCGCGCGAAATGGTCGCAGTTGCCAGAATCAGCGGGCGATTGCGTAGTGACATGATCGCCCACGGGCCATACGGTATTTTTAAATAAATCTACGCCAGCACGATGTGCTTGATAGCCTTCTTGAGGCTCTTGAAGCTTTCGACCGACTCCGCCTTCGGGTCCGTCACCAGTGTGCCGATCCGCGCCGGCTCGCAGAAGCTGATCCGGCTGTTCGTGCCGAGCTTGCTGAAATCGGCGAGGATCGCGACGTTCGCCGCGTTGCTGACCATCGCGCGCGCCACTTCGGTTTCCATCCGGTCGTAGTTGGTCGCGCCACGCACGGCATCGACGCCCACCGGCGACAGCAGCGCGAGATCGGCGCGGTAGCGGAAGATTTCGGCGACCGTGCCGTCGCCGACGGTCGCGGCCGCGCGGCTGCCGATCATCCCGCCGAGCAGGATCGTTTCGTTGTTCGCCTGCGCCGGGTCGCTCGACCGCATCTTCAGCGCGACGTCGATCGAATTCGTGACGATCGTGAGGCCCGACAGCTTCGCCAGTTCCTCGGCCAGCAGCGTCGTGGTCGTGCCCGCGTCGATGAACAGCGTCTGCGAGCCCGTGACCAGCCTGACCGCCGCGCGGGCGATCGCCAGCTTCGCCTTCACGTGCGTCTGCGCGCGCTCGGCGATCGGCGCTTCGTCGCCCACCTGCACCGCACCGCCGTGTACGCGCTTCAGTTCACCGAGCGCCTCGAGGTCGACGAGATCGCGCCGCACGGTTTCCCGCGACACGTTCAGGTCGGCCATGATCCGGTCGGTGGAAACGCGCTGCATCTTCGATAACAGAAGCCGAATCCTCTGGTATCGCTCTTCTTGCCACATGGAATGTCCTCGGAATGAACGCCAATATTATTCGAACGGCGGACTACGCTGCGCTCTCCTCCATCTTTTTGATGCCGACGAGGGTCTGCAGGGATTGACGGACCGCCTGGAACTCGCGGCTCGTCATCTTCGAAAACACCACGTGGATGCGGTCGTCGTCCGGCGCGGCGTCGTCCTGCTCGATGATGAACTGGACGATGCGCGCCTGGTCGATGCCGGGCATCGCCTGCAGCGACGTCAGCTTCACGGCGCCGCGGCGCGCGAGGATGCGCACGCCCCAGCGCTGCCGCGCGGCGAAGAAGCGCTTCTCGATCGGCTTCAGGCCGGCCAGGATCGCGAGCACGATCGCCGTCGCGGCGATCGCGGCGACATACATGCCGCCGCCCACGGCCAGCCCGACCGCCGCCACGACCCACAGGCTCGCCGCGGTCGTCAGGCCGCGGATGATCTCGCCGCGCAGCATGATCGAACCGGCGCCGAGGAAGCCGATGCCCGACACCACCTGCGCGGCGACGCGCGACGGGTCCAGCGACACGTTCTTCGCGTTCTGGATATCCGCGAAGCCGAACGCCGACACGACCATCACGAGCGCGGCGCCCACGGCCACCAGCATGTGCGTGCGCAATCCGGCCGCCCACGACAGGCGCTCGCGCTCGATGCCGACGATGCTGCCGAGCAATGCCGCCAGCAACAGGCGGGACACGATTTCCAGCTGACTGATCATGCGAGGTCTCCTTGCTTTGCCTGGTCTACCTGATGAAACACGGCCCACCGGGGCCGTCGCCCGATTCTTCCTGCCCTCGCCCCGCCCGTCGCCAATCTCAGCAACCGGATGGTTGTATTTTTGTGCGTTCTTGCGATTTTGTGCGTTCTAATATACGGTACGCAAAACTACAAAGCCAGACCCAAGTTCGTTTGTTTCATCCGATCAGCACGATCAATCGTCAGACCATTCAGGCAACACGATCCGGAACACTTGCTTAGGAGACCAACATGATGAAGAAGGCATGGATGCTGGCCGCAACACTGCTGGCGGCGCTGGCGACGGCCCCCGGTCACGCGTCGGAAGGCGACGTCTGCAAGAAGGTGACGCTCGGCGATGTCGGCTGGAGCGACATCGCGGCCACCACCGGTGTCGCGATGATGCTGCTCGACGGGCTCGGCTATGAGGCGACCAAGACGATCGCGTCGCCGCCGATCGTGCTGGCCGGCGTGAAGAAGGCACAGATCGACGCGTTCCTCGGCTACTGGGATCCGAGCATGACGCCGACGGTCAAGCCGTTCGTCGATGCCGGCGCCGTCCACCAGCTGCCTCAGCCGAACCTGATCGGCGCGCGCTACACGCTGGCCGTGCCGCAATACGCGTCGGACAAGGGCCTCAAGAGTTTTGCCGACATTGCCAAGTTCCACGACCAGCTCGACGGCAAGATCTACGGGATCGGCGCCGGCAACAACGGCAACGCGCTGATCCAGCGGATGATCGACAAGAACGAGTTCGGGCTCGGCGGCTTCAAGCTGGTCGAATCGAGCGAGGCCGGGATGCTCGTGCAGGTCACGCGCGCGGTGCAGGAGCACCGGATGATCGTGTTCCTCGCGTGGGAGCCGCATCCGATGAACATCAACTACAAGATCGCCTATCTCGACGGCGGCGACAGCGTGTTCGGCCCGAACTACGGCTCGGCGAAGGTCTATACGCTCGTCACGCCCGGCTATCTCGAACGCTGCCCGAACGTCGGCCGGCTACTGACCAACCTGAAGTTCACGACCGACGAAGAGAACCAGCTGATGGTGCCGATCATGAATCACGCCGATCCGGTCGCCGTGGCAAAGGAATGGGCGAAGAAGAACCCCGGCGTGCTGTCGAAGTGGCTCGACGGCGTCACGACCATCGACGGCAAGAACGCGAAGGACGCGATCGAGAAGCGCATCGGCGCATAAGCACGCAACACAAGGAACCACCCATGCACAAGAATCTCGCGCTGTTCGACCTCGACCACACGCTGCTGCCGCTCGACAGCGACCAGGCCTGGAGCCGCTTCATCACGCGGGTCGGCTGGCGGGAAGACGACGCGCACGTGGCGCTGATCGACGAGCACTACGGTCACTATGCGGCCGGCACGCTCGACATGGACGCGTATCTCGCCGTGACGCTCGCGCCGCTCACCCGCTATCCGCGCAAGGTGCTCGAGCGCTGGCATGCACGGTTCATGGACGAAGTGATCCGCCCTGCGATCACGCCGCAGGCGCGCGAGCTGGTCGACCGCCATCGCGAGAACGGCGATCTCTGCTGCATCGTGACGGCGACCAACGTGTTCGTCACGCGGCCGATCGCGGCGGAATTCGGCATAGAGCACCTGCTCGGCATCGAGCTCGATACCGACGACGGCACGCCGGGCGGCGCGTTCACCGGGCGCAGCACGGGCGTGCCGAGCTTCCGCGAAGGAAAGATCGTGCGCACCACCGCGTGGCTGGCATCACTCGGCTACGCGCCGTCCGATTTCGAGCGCACCTACTTCTACAGCGACTCGATCAACGACGTGCCGCTGCTGGACTACGTCACGCATCCGGTCGCCACCAATCCCGACTCGAAGCTGTTGCATGTGGCAGGCACGCGCGGGTGGCCTGTCATGAAGTTGTTCTGATTCGGGCGATATTCTCTGCTGTCCATTTTTCATGTCTGGAGGGGTAATGAAATACGGAGCATGCAGCAACAGTCTCGATCATTCAGGAATCCGACTCGAATCGGATCGAAAGCCTGTCGTCAACTCGCGTCAGTCGGAAAGCCGCTTTCCGCACTGGCGCGGCGTTTTCATGATCGCACTCCTGTGCACGCTGGCCGCTTGCGGCGACGGCGACTCGGGAACGGCGGCCAGCATGGCGGCCGCGCGCGCGGCCGCACCGGGCTCGGCGTCCACGCCCGTCCTGCACTGCGCGAGCGCGTGCCACTGACCGACGCCGGCCCCCGGGCCAGCCATCCAAGACAGAGAGCGATCATGCAAAACAAACCCACAACACGACGTCAATTCATTGCCGATGCGCTGAAGCTCGCCGGCGCCACCGCGATCACGGGCATGCTGCCCGAAAGCATCGCACGCGCGCAGGCCATTCCGGCTGCCACCGTGACCGGCACGATCCAGGACGTGAAGCACGTCGTGATCCTGATGCAGGAAAACCGCTCGTTCGACCACTACCTCGGCACGCTGGGCGGTGCACGCGGCTTCGGCGATCCGCGGCCGGTCGTGATTTCGAGCGGGTATCCGGTGTGGCGCCAGCCCTGGATGCTGTCCTACGTGTTCCCGTTCAACCCGTCCTCGCCCTCCGGTACGGCGAACGGCGACACCTACTACGGCGACCTCCCTCACGACTGGGGCACCACGCACAGCGCCTGGAACAACGGCCGCTATGACAACTGGACCGCCGCGAAGACCAGCGGCACGATGTACTACTTCACGCAGAACGACATTCCGTTCTACTACGCGCTGGCGAGCGCATTCACGGTGTGCGACGCCTACCACTGCTCGATGCTCGGCCCGACGGACCCGAACCGCCTGTATCTGTGGACCGGGTGCTGCGGCAACGTCACCGGCTATTCGCCGTACACGACCAACACGATGACGGGCACCGGCTGGACCACGATGCCGGAGCGCCTGAACACGGCCGGCGTCACGTGGAAGTTCTACCAGGACAAGGGCAACGGCCTGGATGCCGGCCATGGCTACGGCGAGTACAACGGCTCGAAAAGCGATCTCTGGTGGAACGGCAATTACGGCGACAACGTCATCCTGAACTTCAAGCAGTACCAGAACCTCGGTGCAAGCGATCCGCTCGCGCCGGCGCTCAACGGCACGCAGATCGACCCGTCGGGCGGCGGCAAGGAATACGACACGAACCTCTTCAGCCAGTTGCGGGCCGACGTCGCCAACGGCACGCTGCCGCAGGTGTCGTGGATCGCCGCGCCCTACGCCTACAGCGAACATCCGTCGTGGGCCGCGAGCGGCGGCGAATGGTACGTGAGCAACGTCCTCAATGCGCTGACGTCGAATCCGGCGGTGTGGGCCAGCACGGTGCTGCTCGTCATGTACGACGAGAACGATGGCCTGTTCGATCACATGCCGCCGGCCGTCCCGGCCAGCGCCGCTGCCGGCACCGGCCAGTCGACGGTCTCGACGGCCGCCGAATTCGTCTCCGGCAGCGGCACCGCATCGGACGGCTCGGCCAGCGGCGACGTGCCGATCGGGCTCGGCCCGCGCGTGCCGATGTTCGTGATCTCGCCGTGGTCGAAGGGCGGCAAGGTCAACTCGCAGGTGTTCGATCACACCTCGGTGATCCGCTTTCTGGAAGCGCGCTTCGGGCTGCAGGAAACCAACATCACGCCGTGGCGGCGCACGGTGTGCGGCGACCTGACGTCGGCCTTCGATTTCTCGAACGCCGACCAGACCGTTCCCGCGATCCAGCCGCCGGTGAGCAACATGAACCCGAACGGCCCGGCCGTCCTGATCCCCTATCCGACCACCACCGCGGTGCCGGCACAGGCGGCCGGCCGCAGCACGGCCTGCCGCCTGCCCTACGAGTTCTTCGTGCAAGGCAGGGTCAACCGCGCCGGCCGTGCGCTCGCGCTGACGATGACCAACACCGGCACCGCCGGCGTGCACCTGCAGGTGTGGGTCGACGGCACGAGCACGGTCCCCCGCCATTACACGATCGCGGCCGGCGCGAGCCCGTGCGCGACCCTGTCCGATTCGCTCGCGCTGAATAGCGGCGGCGGCTACGACTATTCGGTCTACGGGCCGAACGGTTTCCTGCAGACGTTCCGCGGCAGCATCGGTTCGTCCGGCAACACGGGATCGACCGCCGAAATCAGCCTGTGCTACGACGTGGCGAACGGCAACGTGCAGATCACGCTCGACAACTCGGCGGGGTCCAGTGCGACGACGTTCCAGCTCACCGACAACGCGTACGGGATGAACACGAGGCAGTCGTACACCGTCGCCGCCGGCGCGACGCAAGCGGTCACGTGGTACGGCGACGGCGGCTGGTACGACGCCAGCATCCGCGACGCGAACGATCCGAACTTCCTGCGCCGGGTGGCCGGCTGCGTGCAGACGCAATCCGGCACGCTGCTCACGGATTCGGCGATCGGCAATACCAGCAAGAAGTTCGTCGCGTCGCTCGCGGCGCAGGGCTCGACGTTCGGCACGCTGCGGTTCGACTACGTCGCGCCGCCGTGGAGCCACAGCCCGAAGAACTGGGTGGGCATCTTCGCGCATGGCGCGCAGCCGACCAAGGGCAGCTACAAGTCGTGGGCGTACCTGCCGAAGAGTTGCGGCTCGCTGCTGTTCTCGTCCACGGCCAACAGTTCACTGGCGTCGGGTCAGTACGATGCGTGGTACCTGTTCGACGACGGCTACACGCCGCTCGCGGGCCCCGTCACGATCAACATTTGACGGTATGACCAGCCGGTATCGGCCGCCCGCACGGGGCCGACACGCATTCGGGCGCGACGTACCCCGTCGCGCCCGGATGCTTTTCCAGCCACGCGGCACGCGCTAGACGAGCAGATCCTCGTGGAACGCGCCGAACGGCCGCTTCGGATGTCAGAACTTGTGACGCAGGCCGATCCGCGTGACGAACTGCGTGTTCGCGCCCGCGTTGCCGATGAACGACCCCGACGAGCCGATCTCGGCCTGCACCGGCACCACGCGGCCGTTGATCGTGTTGCTGCCCGACGCCTTCTGGTAGGCCGCGCTCACATAGACGTCCGTGCGCTTCGACAGCGCATAGTCGACCGCGGCATTGACCTGGTGCCACTTGCCGTCGAAGCGGCCGTCGAGCTTCGAGAACGTATAGCCGAGACCGCCGCTCAGGGCCGGCGTGAACGCATAGCGGCCGCCGATTTCGTAGTTGTTCAGCTTCGACGTTTCGCCCGACAGCGGCACGAACTTCGTGTGCGTCCAGTTCGCCCACACGAGGGCCGCCGCGATCGCATAGCGCGCGCCGACGCCGACCGTCTCGAGGTCGCGCAACCCTTGCGTGTTGATGTTCGCGATGCTCACGCCGAACGCGGGCTGCGCGCCGTTCGGGAAGCGGATGTTCGTGTACGCGGCGCCGATGCCGAACGGCCCTTGCGCGTAGTTCGCGCCGAAGCTGTACGCGCTCGACGAACCCTGCGAACCGTTCGCGCCGGTCGTGGTCGGCGTGCCCGCGAACTGCGTCGAGTTCGAGAAGCCGTACATCGCACCGAACGTGAGGCCCGCGAAGTTCGCGCTCTGGAACTTCACCGCGTTGTTGATGCGGCTCGACGTCAGCTGATCGAGATCGTTGATGTGATACGCGTAGTTGCCGGCGGGCGTCTGGCTGCCCATCGAATAGTTCGCGCCGATGTAGTCGGTCGAGAACGAGTACTGGCGGCCGAACGTCAGCGAACCGATCCCGTTCTTCGACAGGCCGACGAATGCCTGGCGGCCGAAGATCGCGCCGCCCTGGCCGATCGAACCGTCGCCGCTGCTGAAGCCGTTCTCCAGCACGAACATCGCCTTCAGCCCGCCGCCGAGATCCTCGGTGCCGCGGATGCCCCAGCGGCTGCCCGACGCGACGCCGTCCCCGTACCTGACGAGCTTGCCGTGCCCGCCCGTCGTCGCGACTTTGTTCGAATACGTGATACCCGCATCGATCAACCCGTAGAGCGTGACGCTGCTTTGTGCGTGCGCGGCGGTGCCGAACATCCCGAGTGCGGCCGCGGCCACGATGGTCTTTTTCATGCTCACTTCCTTTTTGTTGTTGACGCGCGCGCCTGCGTCGCAGCATGACGCGCGGCGTGTTGGCGAAGAACCGGCTGATGAACGAACGCAAGCCACCGGATCGCCGCACGCACCAATACCTCATGCGCGTGCACGATGTTCCGTTTCGATGCCAATGTGGGCTTGCGGAAGCGGCACGCCGCGGGGCGGCCGCTCGTGTTGCAGCGTCGACCAGCGTGCGCACCGGTTGCGCATGCCGCGACGACGCGTTGCTCCGACGATGCAGGTCAGCATCTCTTCCGGCTTTCGTGGAGCGGGTGGACGACGTGGTGCCTGACGACCCCACGACCTTCGATATATTTTGCGAAATATATCGAGTTGTCACGCAACCGTAAACAATTATTCGGGTTCCTGTCGTCTTTCATCCACATGCGATCGACGGCCATGCGGATCGAAGACACGACACACGACGGCCGTCATCGCAGCGATGCGAGTACAGGGCCAGCGCCGAAATCCAGCATAATCGGACGGTTGAACGAGCGCCTCAGCCGGCGCGTGAACCCCGCACACGTTTGCGCGACCGTCCCGTTCATCGCCTGACCGCGTTCCACCGCCACGGACGCAGCCGGTCTGTGCCGGTCTCGCGCGCGGCGAATTGTGCAGGTGCAAAAAGTCGAAGCAAGAACACACTCCATGCGGCGCATATCATGGCGCCGGCAATCGCATCACGGACACCACCACGCATCCCGCAGAAGACAGGACACCGACACATGGACCGAGCCGAGCACATCAGCATCGAACAGACGAGCGGGCTGCCGGCCGACGAGCTGGACCGATGCGACTTCTCGTTCGACATCGCCTGGGAATTGAACGCGCCGTATCAGGACCTGCTCGATCTTCGTGCGCTGCCTGCACGCCGCAAAAACTACGGCTTCGATCCGGCCGGCTGGGCGGATGAAGCGTCGGGCAAGACGGCGCTCTTTCGCGCGACGGCCGGCGGCCGGCTCGCGGGGTTCGTGGCCATCGGCCAGAGCTGGAACGGGATGGCGGAGATCGCGGAGCTGGCCGTCGACCGCCAGTGCCGGCGGCAAGGCATCGGGCAGTTGCTGATGGCAACCGCCGAATCGTGGGCGCGCGGCCACGGGTTCGGCTTCATGCGGCTGGAAACGCAGTCGAACAACATCGCCGCGTGCAGCACGTATGCGCGCTCGGGCTTCGTGCTGGGCGGACACGATCGCCTGCTGTACGCGGACGACGAGAACGACGGCGAAGTGGCGCTGTTCTGGTACAAGGACCTGCGCGACGGGCAGACCGCGCGAATCCGCACGGTCGACCCGGAATCGGTGCGGCCGGTGCGCTGACGCACGGCTACCCCGCGCGTCTTTGCGACTCTACGTCCGCGTCGCCACGATGAACAGGCGCGGGAACGGCAGCAGCACGGTGCCGTCGGCGAGCGCCGGATATCCGCCCGGGCCGGCGACCGCATCGCGATACTGCGCGAGAAACGCCGCGCGCTCGCCATCGTCGAGCGCCGCGAGGAACGGCCGCAGCGCGCTGCCCTTGAACCACTCCACGACCGCGTCGGCACCGCCGCGCAGCGGGTGGTAGTAAGTCGTGCGCCACACGTCCACCCGCGAGCACAGCGGCGACAGCAGCGCGTGGTAGTAGCGCGCGTCGAACCGCTCGGTACGTGCCGCCCCCTTCAGCTTGTCCGCCCACGGGCCGGCCGCGGCGACCTCGCGCATCAGCCGGTGCGCGGGTTCGTCGAGGTTGTCCGGCATCTGCACCGCAAGATGACCGCCCGGCGCGAGCCGGCCGACAAGCGACGGAAACAGCGTGTCGTGCGCGGGCACCCATTGCAGCACCGCATTCGCGAGAATCAGGTCATAGCCGCCCGGATCGTCCCAGGTGGAGATATCCACGACATCGAAACGCAGGTCCGGCAGCCGCTTGCGCGCGGCGTCGATCATGTCCGCCGACGCATCGATCCCGTGAACCGTCGCGTCCGGCGCACGTGCGATCAGCGCCTCGGTCGAATTGCCGGGGCCGCAGCCGAGGTCGATCGCGGTATGGATCGGCGTGTTCGGCACGGCGGCCAGCAGATCGCGGATCGGCCGCGTGCGTTCGTCCTCGAATTGCACGTACTGGGCGGCGTATCGATCGAGTGGGGTCGTCATGTCGTTTCTCCTGGTCGGCGTGGACGGCGTGGCCTTCCCTGCGCGTGGGACGCCGGTGGCCGTCGATGCACTGCATTCTGCGATCGTCACGGTATTCAGTAAAATGAATTTAATATCGTGATTGATTCAAATCTCTAATGAAAATCGATACGCTCGGTGTCCAGGCCTTCGTCGCAATCGCCGACGGCGGCAGCTTCCGGCAGGCAGCCGACACGCTGCACGTCACGCAGACGGCCATCACGCAGCGGCTGCGCAAGCTCGAAAGCTTCCTCGGCGTCGCGCTCGTCGAGCGCACCACGCGCCGCACCACGCTCACCGAAATCGGCCGGCGTTTCCTGCCGCAAGCGCGCCGGCTGCTGAATGAACTGTCCGATGCACTCACCGAAATCCGCGAAACCGGCCTGAGCCAGCGCGGCGACGTCACGATCGCGTGCGTGCCGACGGTCGGCGTGCAATACCTGCCGCGCATCCTGCGCGCCTTCTCCGCGCACCGGCCGCACGATCGCGTGAAGATCCTCGATCATGCGTCGGCGTCCGTGCTGCAGGCCGTGCTGCATCGCGAGGCCGAGTTCGGCATCGGCATCGCGGGCGACCAGCATCCGGAGCTGGTCAACGTGCCGCTGACGAGCGATCCGTACGTGCTGGTGTGCCGCGACGATCATCCGCTCGCGAAGCGGCGGCGCATTCGCTGGGCGGCGCTGCAGCCGCATCCGCTGATCTTCGCCGGTGAAGTGAGCGGCAATCGCGGGCTGCTCGACGGCGCGCTGAAGACGAGCGGCGTGTCGCTGCATTCGTTCTACGAGGTCCAACGCAGCTCGACGGCGCTCGGGCTCGTCGCGGAAGGGCTCGGCGCGGCCGTGGTGCCGAAGCTCGCGATCCAGAAGAACGCGTATCCGATGATCCGCACGATCGAGCTCGTCGAGCCGGCGGTGTCGCGCACGCTCGTGCTCGTCACGCGCAAGCGCGCGCAACTGTCGCCGGCCGCCCGTGCGTTGTACGACATGATCGTCGAACAGGCGACACCCTGACGATAGTGTCAGGGGTGCGTCACGAAGCAGCGCCTTCGGGGTAGTATCGCCACACGCGGTCGCGACGACCGGTGCCTACCCGGCGCCGCGCACGTCATGCCACCGCTGCAACGGCCGTTCCTCACCACCCCTGCACGGAGCACTACATGGCCTATCGCAACTACCACAAGCGCAAGATTGCAGACCGGGAACTCCATCCCGAAACCCAGATGATGTCGTACGGCTACGATCCGTTCCTGTCGGAAGGATCGGTGAAGCCGCCCGTGTTCCTCACGTCGACGTTCGCGTTCCGCACGGCCGAGGACGGCGCCGAATTCTTCGACGTCGTGGCCGGGCGCAAGCCTTCACCCGAAGGCGAAGGCGCGGGCCTCGTCTACAGCCGCTTCAATCACCCGAACCTGGAGATCGTCGAGGATCGCCTCGCACTGCTCGACGATTCCGAAGCCGCCGTCGTGACGTCGAGCGGCATGTCGGCGATCGCCGCGATCCTGCTGACCTTCCTGCGGCCGGGCGACTGCGTCGTCCAGTCCGTGCCGCTTTACGGCGGCACCGAAACGCTGATCTCGAAGTTCCTGCCCGAGTGGGGCATTCGCTCCGAAGTGATCGCCGACGGGCTGTCCACCCACGCGATCCGCGCCGCGCTCGAAGCGGCCGCGCAAAAGGGCAACGTGCGGATGTGCTACATCGAGACGCCCGCCAACCCGACCAACGCGCTGTTCGACCTCGACGGGCTGCGCAGCGAGATCGACGCGTTCGAAGCGCGCCACGGCTATCGCCCGCTGTCGGTCTGCGACAACACGCTGCTCGGGCCGCTGTACCAGAAGCCGTCGCGGCAGGGCATCGACCTGAGCGTGTACTCGTTGACGAAATACATCGGCGGGCATAGCGACCTCGTCGCCGGCGGCGTCACGGGCGCTCGCGCGCTGATCACGAAGATTCGCTCGGTCCGCAGCACGCTCGGCTCGCAGCTCGACCCGCATTCGTCGTGGATGATCACGCGCTCGATGGAAACGCTCGTGCTGCGCATGCAGCAGGCGGCCCGCAGCGGCAGCGCCGTCGCCCGCTGGCTCGCCGGCAATCCGCATCGGCCGGTGCGCGTGCTGCACCCCGAGCTCATCGACGATCCGGCCTATCAGGCCGTCTATCAGCGTCAGTGCACCGGGCCCGGCTCGACGTTCGCGTTCATCCTCGACGGCGGCCGCGAGCAGGCGTTCAGGTTCATCAACCACCTGACGCTCTTCAAGTCGGCAGTCAGTCTCGGCGGCACGGAGTCGCTGATCTGCCATCCGGCGTCGACCACGCATTCGGGCGTGCCGGCCGACGCGCGCGCGGCGGCGGGGGTGTCGGAAGGGTTGATTCGCGTGTCGGTCGGGCTCGAACATCCGGACGACCTGATCGCCGACCTGTCGTACGCGCTGGAGCATTGCTGACCCGCGTGGCATGCGCCCCGTGGCGGTTCGCACGGGGCGAAGCCGGCGGGCGCGGGGCAGGTATTCAGCGATGCCGCCCGCGCCCGGTTGCCGGCATTCGCGCTACGCCAGCGTGCTTGCCACGCGACGCGAGCCGCCCGCCCTGGTTCAAAGCACCTTCACCATGAACACGCGCGACGTCCCTTCCGGCTCGCACGGCACTTCGCCGAACGCTTCGTAGCCCTGTTTCCGGTAGAAATCCGGTGCCTGGAACGAGATCGTGTAGAGCACCGCACGCGCACAGCCGCGCCGTTTCGCTTCCGCCTCGGCCTCGCGCAGCAGCCGGCTGCCGAACCCGCCGCCACGCAGCGATTCGGGCAGGTAGAACAGATCGATGAAGAAGAGGCCGAGCGACGTGCGCCCCGTGAGGCCGCCCAGGATCTCGCCGGTCGCGGGATCGGTGACGTACACGTCGAGCGTGGCCGCGTCGGCGCGCCCGGTCATCGCGTGATTGAATTCGCCGAGTTTGCGGCTGATGAGATCGTGTGCGGCCGGCTGCTCGGTATCGGTGAGGCGGATGGAAACGTCGCGTTGCGTGGTCATTGGGCGGGTTCGGACGAAGAGAGATACCGCCGGGCGTGCAACACCCCCGGGGCGGGAATCGTACGACTATAGCGCGCCGGCGGGCATGCCGTGCCGGCTCACCCGCCGCCTTCGTCACCCGTCGTCACGCACCACGTGGCCGGCCGCGTTCATGCCCGTGCCCGATGCCCGCCCTCACGCCACCGCGAACGCCGCCTTCATGTCGGCGATGCGGCGCCGCTCGCGCGCGATCATCATCCGGTTCACGACGATCACGCCGATCGTCACCGCCGTGATGAACAGCGTCGCCAGGGCGTTCATCTCCGGGTTCAGTCCCAGCCGCACGCGCGAGAACCGTTCTTCATCGCGAGATCGATCGTGCGCTTCACAAAATCCATGGCTGCGTCCTCGTTGAAACGGAATGGCGGGAACGTGCGCCGGCCGGCGGCCAACGCGCGTCGGGCGGAAACCTGCGCGGCACCGCTTCCACGGCGCCGCGCCGGCGTCAGAACGGCTTGGTCGGCAGGTACTTGCCGTCGAGCGTGATCACCGCGCGCGAACCGCCTTCGGGATCGTCGACCTTCTTCACGTCCAGCCGGAAATTGATCGCGCTGATGATGCCGTCGCCGAACTTCTCGTGGACGAGCGCCTTCAGCGTCGTGCCGTACACCTGCAGCATTTCGTAGAACCGGTAAATGGTCGGGTCGGTCGGCACGCGATCATCGATGCTGCCGCGCAGCGGGATCGTCTGCAGCAGCAACACCGCGTCGTCGTCGAGGCCGAGCTTGTCGGCAACGCTGCGCGCGGCTTCCGCCGGCAGCGCATGCTGGCCGAGCAGCGCGGCGGTCACGAACGCTTCGCTCAGGCCCGTGCCGTCGGTGAGCTGCGCGAACGACAGGTTCTTGCGCGCCTTCGCGAGCACGATAGTCTCCGCCAATGCGTGGCGGGCGGTCTGGCTGTGCTGGGACTGGATCATGGCAATTCCTCGTGGTGGGATAGGAGCGATTCAGGCCGCGACGGGGAGCGTCGCGGGCGTGGCGCGGACCTCGGGGTGGTCCGCCAGGGAGACGAACCGGCCGGTCGCGTCGTCGTAGGCGTCGATGCAGCCCGATTCGATGTCGTAGACCCAGCCGTGCAGCGCGAGACGCCCTTCTTCGAGCGCAAGCCGCACGGCGGGGTGCGTCTTCAGGTTCGCCAGTTGCGCGACGACGTTCTCGCGCACCATCGAGTCGATCCGCTCGCGGTCGCTGCGATGCGTGCGCGCCTCGTTCACGACGCGCGCCGAATCGGCGTAGCGCAGCCAGTGGCCGACGGCCGGCATGGCGTCCATGCACTGGCAGGTGGCAATCGCGGTCATCGCGCCGCAATCGGAATGGCCGCAGATCACGACGTCGGTCACGCGCAGCGCGGCCACCGCGTATTCGACCGATGCCGACACGCCGCCCGGCTCGGGGCCGTACGACGGCACGATGTTGCCGGCATTGCGGATCACGAACAGGTCGCCCGGTTCGCGCTGCGTGACGAGTTCGGGCACGAGCCGGCTGTCCGAGCACGAGATGAACAGCGCCCGCGGGTTCTGGCTGCGCGCGAGATCGCGGAACAGCGCGGCGCGTTCCGGATAGGCGTCGCGCTGGAACTTCAGGAAGCCTTCGATGATGTCCTTCATCGTGTGTTCTCCGGTGCAGGTGGAATCGATGAAGGGCAGGTTACGCCGGACTTCCAATAACGTAAAAGACTGATTTATGATCTGCCCGATAAGCAGGACTTATAGGAACCGCCATGCTGCTGCGCCATATCCATTACTTCCTCGCCGTCGCCGAGCACCGCAGCTTCACGCGCGCGGCCGCCGCGCTGCATGTGTCGCAGCCCGCGCTGTCCCAGCAGATCCGCCAGCTCGAGGAGACGCTCGGCGCGCAATTGTTCGACCGCACCGGGCGCGTGACGCGGCTGACCGACGCCGGCGACGTGTATTTCCGCTATGCGCGGCAGGCGCTGCACGATCTCGCGGAAGGCCGGCGCGCGATTCACGACGTGCAGGACCTGAGCCGCGGCTCGCTGCGGATCGCGGTCACGCCGACTTTCACGAGCTATCTCGTCGGACCGCTCGTCGAGGCGTTTCACGGCCGCTATCCGGACGTGTCGCTGTCGGTACGCGAGATGTCGCAGGAGCGCATCGAGGCGCTGCTCGTCGATGACGAGCTCGATGTCGGTATCGCGTTCGAGGACGTGCAGACGGCGGATATCGAAGCACAAACGCTGCTGGTCGAAACGCTCGCGCTCGTCGTGAACCGCGGGCATGCGCTCGCCGGCAACCGCAAGGCCGGCCTGCGCGCGCTGCACGATGCGCCGCTCGTGCTGCTCACGGCCGAGTTCGCGACACGCGTGCAGATCGACCGCTATTTCCGCGAGCACGACGTGCGGCCGCGCGTGTTGATGGAGGCAAATTCACTGGGGGCGGTGATCGAGATCGTGCGCCGCACGAACCTCGCGACGCTGCTGCCGGCGACGATCGCGACCAGGCACGACGATCTCGCTGCCGTCGCGCTCGATCCGGCCGTCCTGCGGCGCACGGCCGTGCTGCTGCAGCGCAAGGGGGCGTACCGGAGCGCAGCTGCGCGCGCGTTCGTCGAACTGGCGTTGGCGCAGCAGGCGGGGAAAGGGGAAAAAGGAAAGTGAACCGCGCCCGGCACGTCTCGAGACGTGCCGGGTCATGAAGGCCGGCTTTGCCCCGGACCGGGGCAAGCCATCGCGTCAGTTGTACCCGAGAATCGCCACCGCCGCGACGTCCGGCCGATCGATCGTATTCCCGACGAGCGACGTCATCGGCTCCTGCAGCACGGCTTGATACGACGTCACGCGCGGCTCGTCCGACGCACCGGGCTCATCCATCGCCGGCTCATCGAACGCGGCGTCGAAACCGCTGAAGAACGCCGGTTGCTTCTGCGAAAAAGTCATCTCCATTCCTTTCATTGATTGTGTTTTCGATGTTCTAACCCACCTGCTTCAACGCCGCCGCATGCATCGGCGCGCCGTCGTGCGCGGCCTCCGATCGCGCCAGCTGCGCGCGCGTGCGCCGCGTGATGTGAATCACCGCGAACACGACCGGCGCGATCAGCAGGCCTTCCGCCAGCTCGGGATCGACCGGCAGGTTCATCACATGCAGCGCCTTGAACGCCGCCGTCGCGAGCGACAGCACGTAGTACGAAATGGCGGCCACCGACAGCCCTTCGACCGCGTGCTGCAAGTGAAGCTGATTGCGCGCGGTGCGCTCCATGCCCGCCAGCAGGCGCGTCACGTCCTTTTCCTGGGCGAGATTCACGCGCGTGCGCAGCAGGTCGACCGCCCGCGCGATCCGCGCGGCGATCTGCTCGTGGCGCGCCCATACGCTGCGGCAGGTTTCCATCGCCGGCGCGAAGCGGCGCTCCATGAATTCGGCGATCGTCGGCATGCCTTCGATGCGCTCCTCGCGCAGCTCGTGGATGCGCGCCAGCACGAGCTTTTCGTACGCCCGCGATGCGCTGAAACGTGCGCCCGATCCCGACAGCGATTCGACCCGCACCGCGAGATGCGTGAGCTTGACGAGCAGCGCCGTGTCGTCGCCGTCCGCGCCGCTCGCGTCCATCCGCTGCATCAATGCGTGCAGCGCCGCGTGGATCTCGTCGAGTTCGCGGCTCATCCGGCGCGCGACGGGCAGCGCGAGCAGCGCCATCATCCGGTACGTTTCGATTTCATACAGGCGCTGCAGCAGCCGGCCGCCCTGCTCCTCGCGGAAATCCTCGTCGACCACGAGAAAGCGCATGAAGCCGTCGTCGCGCACGTGCCAGTCGCAGAACACCTTGCCGCCGCCGAGCACGTTGCTGCCGACGAGCGCGGGCCCGTCGATCCAGCGGCGCAGGTCGCCGCACACGAGCCGCGCGGCGTCGCCCGACAGCAGCTCCATGCGCACCGCGACGAAGCGGATGCCGGCCAGCCGCGCGAACCACGCGGCCGGAATGCCTTCGATCGCGAGATCGTCGAAATAGCCGGTGTCGCGACGCGGCGCGACGAACGTGAAGGTCGAGAATTCGGTGTGACGTTCCCACTTCAGGTGCCAGCCGCTCGGCGACTGCACCGCGTAGTGTGTCGCGCCTTCGTGCGGCGCGGCGATGCCGGTCTCGCGGCACAGCGCGTGCAGCAGCGTTTCGTGGATGTCGGGCTGGCCGTCCGCGTAGATCGCGTAATGCGTGAGCGACACGGCTTCGGCGAGCCGCAGGAACGGCCGGGCATGCAATTCCGCGGCCAGTGCGGCGCGCAACGGATGGTCCATCATCGAGACACCACGCTTTCCTGTTCAGTGCTGCACGCCGGCTCGGCCGGCCCGAACGCCGCGCCACCCTCGGGTGAAACGTCAGCGTGATCGCACTATGGCAGACACACAGCAACAATAAAAACGCATAATGCTGATCGTTACGTTCAGTTTTTTTGATACCCATGAAGATGCTCGATCACGACGTGCTGGCCACCGTCGTCGCCGTCGCGGAAACCGGCAACATGACCCGCGCCGCCGAGGCCGTGAACCGCTCGCAGTCGGCCGTGAGCATGCAGATCAAGAGCCTGGAGGACGCGATCGGGCGGCCGCTGTTCGTGCGCAAGCCGCGCAGCATCGTGCTGACGCGCGAAGGCGAGGTGCTGCTGGGATTCGCCAGACGAATGCTGGCGCTGCGCGACGAGGCATGGGCGGCCGTGGTGCGGCCGGAAGTGACCGGCAAGGTCGTGATCGGCGTGCCGGACGACTATGCATCGTCGCTGCTGCCGTCGGTCCTGAAGAAATTCTCGGCGACCTACCCGAAGGTCGAGATCCAGGTGATGGGGCTGCCGAGCAGCGCGCTCGCGCCACTGATCAAGGACGGCACCGTCGATCTCGTGTGCGGCACGCGCATCAAGGGGCTGTCCGGCGACTTCATCCGCCACGAGCCGATGGCGTGGGCCGCGATGACGAACGGGCCGCGCGTGTGGGAAGAGCGGCCGCTGCCGATCGCGGTGTTCATGCCGGGCAGCGTCGCCCGCGAGAACGCGATCCGCAGCCTGGAGCGCGCCAAGGTGCCGTACCGCACGTCCTATGAAAGCCCGAGCCTGCTCGGGCTCCTCAGCATGGTCGAAGCCGGCCTGGCCGTCGCGCCGCTCGCGCGCTGCGCGATTCCCGCGCAGCTGTCGATGCTCGGCCGCTCGCACGGGCTGCCCGACCTGCCGCCGCTCGAGCT
Organism: Burkholderia sp. HI2714; assembly: GCF_002223085.1. Classification (NCBI taxonomy): domain Bacteria; kingdom Pseudomonadati; phylum Pseudomonadota; class Betaproteobacteria; order Burkholderiales; family Burkholderiaceae; genus Burkholderia; species Burkholderia sp. HI2714. Next base: position 221,152 of record NZ_NKFM01000056.1, read on the forward strand.
GATCCTCGCGCGCAGCACGAAATCGAAACGGCCGCCGTGCGACTTTCTCGCGGAACAGCTGATGGAAGACCTGCAGCGGCAGACCGGGCAGACCGGCGACGCGTGATCAGCGCGTCGCGCCGAACCCGGCCGCGCCCAGCGCCGCGTTGACGGTCGCGGCGACCGTATCGACGAGCGCCTCGAGCGTATCGCCGCGCACCAGCCGGTGTTCCGGCGCGACGTGCTCCTTGCGTTGCCAGCCCCACTGCGCGCCCGACGCGACCGAAAGCGCCGCGCCGAACGTGTTGCCGTGGCGGAGGCCGAAGGTGCTCACGCGCCGCTCCGCCACATAGTCCTGTTCGGGCAAACGGAGCCGGATCTCGACGGCGACCTGGTCGCGATCGTTGACACGCGCGGCCGGGCTGACCGTCGACGCGAACATCTTGCCGATCCGCCAGGTCACGCAGGTTTCCCACGCGGCGAGCGGCCCGCCGGCCGCGTCGACCCCTTCGGTGTCGACCGACCACTGATGCCGGTCGGGTACGACGATCGCCTGATGCAGCAGCACTTCGGCCACGCGCACCGTCGTCACGAGCTGACGCGCGAGCTGCTGGCCCGACGGCAGTGACGCCGTCCTTACGCGGCGGCTTTCCGGCCGCGCGACAGGTACTGCTTCCATGAGGTCCATGACCCCTCCGTATTCAGGATCGGCGCCGCGCACGCGGTGCCGCGCGCCTGTCCGCCGTCTGTCGACGGACAGCACGGCGACCGGCAATCGGGCGGCGGATCAGACAAGCCATTCAGGAGCGAGCAATAACCGTTCCTCGCTTCACCGCGCCTTCGGCCCGATGCGCAACCGTCGCGCAACCGGCCCGATCACCGCATCGGCCTGCTGCGCGATCAGCATGTGCAGCGTGAAATCCAGGTCTTCCGGCGCGATGTCGAAGTGCACGTGAACCACGTCGCGCACGGCGCGCGCGCTGACGACGTACACGCCGAGCGGGGAATGCAGCAGCGCCGCGAGGCGGGCGTGCGCGTGTTCGCCGGAGTCGGCCGTCAGCGTGACGGGCAACTGCAGGCGCGGGCGCGGCGGCGGGAAAGGAATGACGTTGTTGCGTGCGCCGGCGTGCAACTGGCGGCCGGCGGCATTGAAGGCGGGAACGGGATGAATGAAGGTCATGGAGCGGACGGAAGCCGTCTCGGCTGTTCGACACATCCCCAGCTTAGAAGAGACGACATAAACGTCGTGCAAAAAAACGCACCGCCGATGCAAAAAACGGCATCGGGGACACAACACGCCAGCGGCCGGCGGCTGGCCGTGCGGCCGTCATGCGCGCGAGGGGGTCGCGCATCACGGCGCGCGTCGACCTCGCCCGCGCCGCGTTCGCCCGTCGGTTCTTCCCGTTACGCGGCGAAGGCCTCGAGCGACGCGCGCCGCCGCTCGTCGACCATCGATTCGATCAGCGATACCAGATCGTCGGTCAGCGGATCGCAGATGCCCGGCGAGCGATGCAGTTCGAGGTCGGCCGCCGGCAGCGACGGAAAGCCGTCCGACTCGTCGAGCACGCGCCAGTTCTCGGGCAGCGTGCAGCGATCGATCATCGTCACGGCTGCGCCGTGGTTCACCGCGATCTTGATGCCGGTCGGGCTCTGGCTCGTGTAGACGACATGAAACGACCGGTCGGCCGTCGCGAGCGCCTGCAGCCCGCGCTGCCGGTAGCAGCACGTTTCCGGGAACAGCGCGAGCGGCACCGACGCATGGCGGTCGAGCGCGAAATCGCGGTGCGCGGCCCACACGACGTCGTGCCGGCCGAGCACCCGCCCGCCCGCGCCGGGCCCGTGCCGCACGACGAGCGCCACGTCGAGCTCGCCGGCCTGCAGCCGTTCGAGCAATTCGAGCGACATCCGGCAATGCACGTGCAGGCGCGCGCCCGGCCGCATCGCATAGAACGACTTCAGCAGGTCGGGCAGCCACAGCTCCGCATAGTCCTCGGGCAGCCCGAAGCGCACGACGCCGCGGTCGCTGCTCGCCTGCTTCAGCGCGAGGATCGCGTCGTTCTGCACCTGGATGATCCGGCGCGCATGGATCAGGAAATTCTCGCCGTCGCGCGACAGCTCGAGCCGCCGGCTGTTGCGCATGAACAGGTGCGTGTCGAGCCGCTCCTCGAGCGTGCGGATGCGCAGGCTGATCGTCGATTGCGTGCGATGCAGTTGCCGGGCCGCCGCGGTGAAGCCACCGCTTTCGACGACCGCGACGAATGCCCGGATCAGTTCCGGATCGAGCGAACTGAGCTTCGACCAATCGGGCTTTTGAATGGCAGCCATCGAAATTACTCGCTTTCGAAAAAAGAAGGGAAGACGAAAGATAGGGCTCGGAGTACGCCGATTGTTGTCCGGATGCGCTCGGCCCTCCAACCCCTGCCCGGGTATGACAAACCCGGAGCCAGTACGCGAATGCCCACCCGCCGATCCCGCCCCGCCCGCCGTCACGACCACGGCCGAGGCCCGCCCGGCGGGCATTCGCGTGCCGGATTCAGGGCTTTCCCGGAGACGACGAAAACTCATGGCCCGATCAGAAAACATCGATTCACCGGCCGCATCACGGCCCACCACAATCGCCTCACACCCACCTCATCGACGAGACACCGCAATGACCGCATCCCAACCCAGGCAGCTTTACATCGGCGAAGGCTTCGAAGGCCCCGGCGTCAACCTTGCGCACATCAACGTGCTGGTCGGCCCGCGCAACGGCCCGGCGGGCCAGGCGTTCGCCACCGCACTCGCGACGCCGTCGGCCGGCCATGCGCCGTTCGTCGTGATCGCGCAGCCGGGCGTGCCGACCAAGCCGCTCACGCTGTACGTGAACAAGGCGCAGATCGCCGGCGATTTCCACGGCAATGCCACGTGGGGCGCATCGCAGGCCGGCATCGCGAAGGCCGTGGCCGAAGCGCTCGAGAACGGCACGCTGCCGCCCGAAGCGGAGAACGACTGGGTCGTCGTGTCGGCGAACTGGGTGAACCCGCAGACCGACGATCTCGACGCCGTGTTCGAGAACAACTACCGCGCGTGCCGCAACGCGATCGTCGCCGCGATGGAAGGGCTGCCGCATCGCGACGCGGTGTTCGCCGCCGCGCGCGACGTGTCGAACCCGTTCTACACCCCGAAGAAAAACTGACGACGACAAGCGGCCGACGCGCGACGGACGGCCGCATCTGGAGGAAACATGGAATACGTCCGCCTCGGCCAGTCCGGCCTGAAGGTGTCCCGCCTGTGTCTCGGCACGATGAACATGGGCACCCCCGAATGGAAGCCCTGGATCTTCGACGAAGCGCAGAGCGAGCCGATCGTGCGCCGGGCACTCGACGCCGGCGTCAACTTCATCGATCTCGCGGATTTCTATTCGACGGGCGTCGGCGAGGAAGTGGTGGGCCGCATCCTGAAGCGCAACGCGCGCCGTGAGGAGCTCGTCGTGACGACCAAGGTCGGCTACGACATGGGCAGCTATCCGAACGCGGGCGGCCATTCGCGCAAGCACGTGCTCGACGGCATCGACGGGTCGCTGAAGCGCCTCGGGATGGATTACGTCGACATCTTCATGCTGCACTTCTTCGACGTGAACACGCCCGTCGAGGAAACGATGAGCACGCTGCACGACATCGTGCGCGCGGGCAAGGCGCGCTATATCGGCGTGTCGACGATGTACACGTGGCAGTTCGCGAAGATCATGCAGGCCTGCGAACGAAACGGCTGGGACAAGCCGATCAACATGCAGCTGCAGCTGAACCTCGCGTATCGCGAGGAAGAGCGCGAGATGGTGCCGTACTGCATCGACCAGGGCGTCGGCGTATCGGTGTTCAGCCCGCTCGCGCGCGGCCTGCTCACCTGCGAGCCGCAATCGACGCGCAACCAGACCGACTTCTTCACCGCGCAGATGTACGGCGATGCGTCATCGCTCGCGATCGCCGCATCCGTCGCGAGGGTCGCGAAGCGCCGCGGCGTGCCACCCGCGCAGATCGCGCAGGCATGGGTGCTGAGCCGCCCCGGCATCGCGAGCATGCTGGTCGGCGCGGATTCCGTCGCGCAGTTCGACAGCGCGCTCGGCGCGCTCGAAACGCAGCTCACCGACGAAGAGCTGCACGAGCTGGAACGCAACTACACGCCGTGCGACCTGATCAACGACTACACGGCCGGCAAGCGCATCGCGCGCGAATCGCGTCCGGCGCAGGGCAGTTTCGTGACGGAATGAAGGACCGAGGCTCCGAGGCACTGAAGGAACGACACACAATGAATGAATTTCTGAGGACCGGCCATTTCATCGGCGGTGAATGGCACGAATCGCATGGCGCGAGCGATGCAACCTATCCGGTGCTGAACCCGGCAACCGGCGAGACGATCGCGAAGGTCGCGAAAGGCGGCGCCGACGACACGCAACGCGCAATCGATGCGGCAGCACGCGCGTTTCCGGCATGGCGCGCCCTGACCGCGAAGGAACGCGGCGCCCGCGTGAAGCGCTGGGGCGAGCTGATGCTCGAGCATCGCGACGCGCTCGCCGAGCTGCTGACGCGCGAGCAAGGCAAGCCGCTCGCCGAAGCGCGTGGCGAAGTCGCGTATGCGGCGAGCTTTCTCGAATGGTTCGCGGAAGAAGCGAAGCGCATGTACGGCGACGTGATCCCGAGCCCGAAGCCGAACTCGCAGATCGTCGTCACGCGCGAGCCGGTCGGCGTCGTCGCGGCAATCACGCCGTGGAATTTCCCGCTGGCGATGATCACGCGCAAGGCCGGCCCCGCGCTCGCGGCCGGCTGCACGATGGTGCTGAAGCCGTCCGAGGAAACGCCGCTGTCGGCGTTCGCGCTCGCGGTGCTCGCCGAGCGCGCGGGCGTGCCGGCCGGCGTGTTCAACGTGGTGTCGGGCGACGCGGTCGCGATCGGCGAGACGCTGACGAGTTCGTCCGTCGTGCGCAAGCTGTCGTTCACGGGTTCGACGCGGGTCGGCAAGCTGCTCGCGAAGCAGTCGGCCGACACGCTGAAGAAGCTGTCGCTCGAACTCGGCGGCAACGCGCCGTTCATCGTGTTCGACGATGCCGATCTCGATGCGGCGGTCGAAGGCGCGATCGCGTCGAAGTTCCGCAACACGGGCCAGACCTGCGTATGCGTGAACCGCTTTCTCGTGCAGGACGGCGTGTACGACGCGTTCACGCGCAAGCTCGCGGATGCCGTGCGCAAGCTGCGTGTCGGCAACGCGCTCACGGGTGAAGTCGACCAGGGGCCGCTGATCAACGAAGCGGCACTCGGCAAGGTCGAGCGGCACGTGGCCGACGCCACCGCGAAGGGCGCGCACGCGCTCACCGGCGGCAAGCGTCACGCGCTCGGCGGCACGTTCTACGAGCCGACCGTGCTGACCGGCATGACGGCCGACATGCTGATCGCCGAAGAGGAAACTTTCGGCCCCGTCGCCGGCTGCTTCCGCTTCGCGACGGAGGAAGAAGCCGTGGCCGCGGCCAACGACACGCCGTTCGGGCTGTCCGCGTACTTCTACACGCGCGACCTCGGCCGTGCGTGGCGCGTGTCGGGTGCGCTGGAGAGCGGCATGGTCGGCGTCAACGACGGGATCATCTCGACCGAAGTCGCGCCGTTCGGCGGCGTCAAGCAATCGGGGCTCGGCCGCGAAGGCTCGAAGTACGGCCTCGACGAATACGTGGAACTCAAGTACACGCTGATGGCCGGCCTCGGCCGCTGACCCCCGGCCGCTCCCCGCGGTCGACCCGCGCCGCGCGCCGTCCGGCCGCGCGGCGCCCTGCACGGCATGCGCGGCGGCGTCCCGCCTGCGCGCGCCGTTGCGCGCCCGATAACAATCCAGGAGGCAGCTTGACTCAAGCCAACGTTCAATCCGGCACCGCACGCGCGTTGCCGCTGTCGCGTGGCGCCGATGCGCCGCACCGCCCCGTCGCGCTCGACGACGTGCCGCTCAACCGCTTCCACGTGAAGATCGCCGGCCTGACGTTCGGCGCGCATTTCACCGAGGGCTACACGCTCGGCACGATCGGCTATGCGCTCGCCGCGCTCGGCAGGCAGATGCCGATCGACGCGTTCTGGATGGGGATGATCGGCAGTTCCGCGCTGATCGGCATCTTCTTCGGCAGCCTCGTGTTCGGCTGGCTGTCCGACCGGATGGGCCGGCAGAAGATCTTCCTGACGAGCTTCGTGATCATCACGGCGGCCGCATTCGCGCAATTCTTCGTCACGTCGCCGCTCGAACTGTGCGTGCTGCGCGTGCTGATCGGCTTCGGGATGGGCGGCGACTTCACGGTCGGCCACGCGATCCTCGCCGAATTCTCGCCGCGCAAGCATCGTGGTGCGCTGCTCGGCTCGTTCAGCGTGATCTGGACGATCGGCTATGTCGCCGCGAACGTGCTTGGCCTCGCGTACAGCGACGCCACCCCCGATGCATGGCGCTGGCTGCTCGCGTCGGCCGCGTTGCCCGCGCTGATCGTGCTGGTGCTGCGGATCGGCACGCCCGAATCGCCGCGCTGGCTGCTCGGCAAGGGCCGGGAGAAGGAGGCACGTGCGATCGTCGCGAAGCATTTCGGGCCGCACGTGATGCTCGACGGCTCGACCGAGCCGCATGCGCATGGCGGCTTCGCGCGGCTGTTCCAGCGTGACCTGATCCGCCGCACGATGTTCAACTGCGCGTTCTTCGTGTGCCTCGTGATTCCGTATTTCGCGATCTACACGTTCCTGCCGACGATCCTGAAGACGATCGGCCTCGCCGAAGGTTTCGGCGCCGACCTGCTGTTGAACGGCTTCCTGGTGCTGGGCGCGCTGATCGGCATCTGGCTGACGATCCGGCTGTCGCGGCGCGGCTTCCTGATCGGCTCGTTCGCGGTGACGTGCGCGTCGCTCGTCGCGCTGGCCGTGCTGCCGTCGTCGGCGGCCGTCGCGATGATCGTCGCGTTCGCGATCTTCACGCTGACGATGTCGGCGTTCAGCAATCTTGTGGGCGTGTTCCCGCCCGAGTGCTTCCCGACCGAAGTGCGCGCAAGCGGCGTGGGCCTCGCGATCGCGTGCAGCCGGCTCGGTTCGGCGATCGGCACGTTCCTGCTGCCGGTCGGTATCGCGACGCTCGGCTTTCACGCGACGATGTTCGCGTTGGCGGGCGTGCTGCTGGTGGGGATGATCGTGTCGATCGCGTGGGCGCCGGAGACGAAGCACCTGACGCTGGAGGAGGCGTCGGGGCATTGACGAGGGAGGCGGGTTGCGTGACCGCCGGCTTCATCGCGCTCGATCAAGGCTTTCGCAGCGACAAGCCGCTGATACGCTGCGGCGATGCTGCGCTCGATTCGAACGAACCCGGCCGCGGCCGGGTTTGGTCATTCCGGAAGCAACGCGATGCGCGCGGTCGCTCAGAACAGGATCGACGCATAGTCTCGCGCGCCGTGCAGGATGTGAAGAATGTCGATCCGAGCCGGCGGATCGCCGACGACCCGATAGAAGATCTGGTAGTTGCCGTACACGCGATTCCGCACGCCGTGACGCTCGAAGCGCGGCACCAGCGGAAACGCCAGCGGCATCGCGGCCAGGCTCAGGCATTTATCGCGAATCTCCCGCACGAACGTTACGGCGCGTTGCGGGTTGTCGCGTGCAATGTAATCGGCGATCGCTTCGAGTTCGGCAATCGCAAAGTCGGACAGGCGCACGGTCAGGCCTGCCGATCCGCCTGGGCCCGATACTTCGCCTCGAGACGATCGAAGACTTCCGCCGCATCGGCGCCGCGTCCGGCTTCCGCATCGGACAGGCTGCGCGCGATCACCGCGTCCAGCGCGTTCAGCTGTGCCTCGCGATCCTGGATGAGGCGTACACCTTCGCGAAGCACTTCGCTCTTGGATCCGTAGCGCCCTGATTCGACCAGCTTCGCGACGTAAGCTTCCAGTTGCTGCCCGAGTTCTGCACTGATCATGTCGACCTCCCGACCGGATTGAATTCGATGCATCGAGCGTATCCAATTTATCAACAGTTATCAATAAGATGGTCTCCAAAAGATCGGCGCGAATGCTTTCGACGTGCCGATCGGGCGGAAGAAAGGAACGGGACGCGCTTCAGGCAGGCTCCTCTGGCGCCGGACCTTCATCCGGTTTTCGCCTTCACTCGTGTAGCCTTACCGGACCCTCACCGTGCGAGCAGCGATCATGATTGAAGACATCGTCACGCCACAACCTGGCCTGAAGGTCTACCCGCCAGACGCCGCCGTCTTTGCCGAGCCCCATGCCGCACTCGCGCGCCACCTGCATCCGCTGGTGTCGATCGACCTGTCGACGGTCAATCCGTCGTGGGAGGGCTGGATCCACCTGCTCAGTCCCGTCGAACCGTACGACGGGCTCGTCGGGCAGGACACGGCCGCGTATCACAACGACTATCTCCGCGCGAACTGGATCGGGTTCCGGCTCGACGAGAACAACCGCTACACGCTGCTCGGCGACCCGCGCTACTTCTATCTGGAAAACCCGCCCGGCGCGCATGACGCGGGCTATCGCGCGGAACTGGAGGCGCACTACACCGAGCAACAGGCCAGCATCGAAACCGCGCGCAAACGGTTCGCCGAATACGGCGTGCTCTACTCCTCCAACCAGTACGCGCCGGACGAGCGCGATTTCAGCCGGGAAAAGCCGTGCAACCTGATCGACCAGCTCGGCGGAACAGTCGGCTGGGGCAACTGGTCGGGCACGTCGGATTTTCCGGTCGACGACCGCAATCCCGACGACATCCGGCCGATCGGCCCCGACGGTGCTCGCTTTCGCTTCGTCGCCAGCGTCACCGGCTGGGAATACCGCGCGATGGGCGCGGACTCGATTCTCCTGTTTTACGAGCCGGCCAGCCGCGTGGCGCTGCTGACGTTCGACTGGTCGTAGGGCGGGCGGGACGGGCGGTCGCTCCGTCTCGTGATTGGCCGTTTGGCGGACTCTGCCCGCCGGATTCGCGCCGATATGCTGGGGCTTTCCATTCATCGCCGGAAGCCATGCCCGCCCAGCGTGTCGATCTCAGCCATGTCCTGCCCTACGAGACGACGTACTTCGACGATCAGCTCGAGGTCGATCGAAACGACCTCGATATTTCCGCGTTGCTGGGGGTGAGCGGCAACGTCCCCGACGAACTGCTCGTTGCGTTGTGCGGCGCGCCTGCCGGATCGGAGATCCAGACCTATCTCGACAGCGCAGACAGGCTGACATTCGCCGTCACGCACCCGACATTGATCCGATCGGAGAATCGCGTCTCCGTGCTCAAAACCCGGGACACGCGCGTACTCGAATTGGGATCCATCGATCTTGTCGATAACGCCGTCGCCGGACTCGGTGCAGCGATGCTATGGCGGATCGCCAGAGCATGCGATAGGTTGAAGATTGCCCGGATCAGCGCGTTCGCGATAGGCGGTCGCAAAGCCGCACCGGAATCCGGCGGGCCGCGGCTCTCCGGATACTACGCATGGCCCAGGTTCGGCTTCGATGCGCCCATTCCGGATCGGCAAGGTGACGAGGCTGCGCTGTTCCAGTATTTCCCCGGATATCCGGTCGGATTGGCCGACCGGTCGCTCCGGTCGCTACGTGCACTCTACGCAACGCGATTCGGGCGGGACTTCTGGCGCGTCGCCGGGTCGCATCGCTGGATGACATTCGAGGTTGCCCCGCATGGCCATTCAGTGCTGACGCTGCAGCAATACCTGATCGAAAAAGGAATTTACGAATGACCCAAAAGCACCATCCAATCACGGGCTTCCGATTCGCGAAGCAAATAGCAAGGCGCAGCCGCATAACGAACGAGAATCGCCCCATTCGTCTCGCGGAAATCCGGCTGCTCATTGGCGAGCTCGTCGCGAGCGTACGCCCACACGGTCAAACGCAGGCTCCGCTGACGTCTACCGTCGAATACCACGCGCAACCGGCCGGCAAGCCGGTATCACCGCCGCAAAGAAAGGTCTTCGACGTGGGGCCGATCGATCACTCGAAGAGCACATTGCAGATCATATCGATGGCCGATGCCGAAGCCCGTTGTCGCCGGGAAACACTCATGCACTTCGGACAGGATCCGGACCTGTAACCCGCAGCAATGGAAAACAACCGCACGGTTCGTGCTCGACGACGATCAATCCAGTCTTCAAGCGTAACGATCTTTGACACTGCACCCAACCGGAAGCGCCACACGACCGACGCGGACTGATCCGATTGCTTCCACAGAAAGATCAGCCGCGTCTCAGCAACGAGGCCCCCTACCCCCGCCTCCCCGCCTGCTCCCGCAACCACGCAGCGAACGCGACCACCGGCTCGACCGCGACGCTCTCCGGCTCGACATCGAGCCAGTACCCGAACGGCCCGATCGGTTGCACCGGCGACAGCCGCACGAGGCTGCCCTCGCCGATCTCCTCCTCGATCATGTTCAGGTCGACCACCGCGAGCCCCGCACCCTTGCGCGCCGCGCGGATCGCCTGTTCGAGCGTCGAAAACTCGATGCCGTCGCCGATCCGCGCCGGCGGCACGCCCGCCTGCTCGCACCAGTCGGCCCACAGCGTCAGGCGCTTGCCTTCGTGCAGCACATGCAGCGACGGCAACCGGCCCAGCAGCACCTCCAGCGCATCGCCGCGATAGCGCGGCGCGCCGACGAGCGCATGCCGCTCCATCATCAGCAGCTCCGACTGCATCCCGGCGCGCGCCGCGCGCCCGAAGCGGATGTGGCAATGGCATTCGTCATCCGGCTCCGTGCGGATCGACAGCTCGACGTCGGGCAGCGCCTCCGCGAGCGTGCCGAGCCGCGGCGAAAACCACTGCGTCGCGAACGTCGGCGGCAGCGACACCGTCAGCCGCCGTTTCGCACCCGGTCGCGTGGCGGCGATTTCGCCGACGCCCCGTTCGATCGTGTCGAACGCCTGCCCGATGAACGGCAGCAGTCGCTGGCCGGCATCGGTCAGGCGCACGCCCTTGTGATCGCGCTCGAACAGCCGCGCGCCGAGCGCTTCCTCGAGCAGCCGGATCTGCCGGCTCACCGCACCCTGCGTCACGCACAGCGAAACCGCCGCGCGGTTGAAGCTCAGGTGACGCGCGGTCTCCTCGAAAAATCGCAGTGCGATCAACGATGGCAGGCGTCGCATGATGTGTGTCCCCTTCGTTTGTATCGTTTGTATCGTTTGTATCGTTTGTATCGTTTGTATCGTTTGTATCGTTTGTATCGTTTGTGTCGTTCGTGTCGTTGCCGGCCGGCACCGCCGGCCCTCCTGCCGGCGTGCCTTGTCACGACAAGGCACGCCAGCCGCCATCCCGTCAAACCCGCGCGCCCGCCGTCGCCGCCATTCATCGTCCCCGCGCCCGCGCCACCCGCCTACAATAAGCATCCCGCACCAAACACGACACCGCCCCGTGAGACGCAAGATGCCGGCGCTGAATGCGCTGAAAGCCTTCGAGATGGCCGGCCGCACCGGCAGCTTCACGCGCGCGGCCGAGCTGCTCAACGTGACGCAGAGCGCGGTGAGCCGCCAGGTTCGCCAGCTCGAAGGCCAGCTCGGCGAAACGCTGCTCGAGCGCCGCCATCACCAGCTCGAAATGACCGCGGCCGGCCGCGTGCTGCTGCGCGCGCTGCAGCAATCGTTCGACAAGATCGAGCTGACCGTGCGCAGCCTGCAGGAAAAAACCCACCTGAACCGCCTGCGCGCGAACGTGCCGCCCACCTTCGCCGCGCGCTGGCTGATGCCGCGCCTCGGCCGGCTGCGCGACGCGCATCCCGAATTCGAGCTGAGCCTCACGACCCGCATCCACGACAGCCTCGGCGAATCGCGCGTGCTCGACTGCGCGATCCGGTTCGGCGACGGCGAATGGGACGGCTTCGACAACGCACTGCTGATGCAGGAACAGCATATCGCCGTCTGCGCGCCCGCGCTGTATGCGCGGCTGCGACAGGACGGCGCGCCGATCGACCTGAACCGCTTCACGCTGCTGCACGTGCTCGCCACCGACGACCAGCGCTACCTGACCTGGCAGCACTGGCTGAAAGCAGCCGGCATCGCCGACGTCGACACGCGAGGCGGCTACGAATTCGACCTGCTCGACCATGCGATCCGCGCGGCGATCGACGGTCTGGGCATCACGATCGCCGACCGCCACATGGTCGCGCGCGAACTCGCGACCGGGCAACTGATGCAAGTGCTCAACGTGCACGTCGACGGCCACCAGTCGTACTGGTTCGTCACGCGGCCGGAGCAGACGAACCTGCCGCACATCGTCCAGTTCCGCGACTGGCTGCAGCAGGAAGTGTGGCTCGCGAAGCGCCATCTCGAACCGTCGTCGCCGCTGCCGCAGGTGCCGCTGGCCTAGCGCGCGACCCGCCCGGCCACGCTCGACAGCCGTCGACCACCCGCCGCGGGCGACACCTTACCGCCTCCCGCGTCAGTCCGCACTCGGACCAGTCGGAAAATGCGACACGGCCACCGTCCGCGCCCCGTCCCGCCCTCACCGCAGCAGCCTTGCCGGACGGGCGTCTCCCGCCGATTCGCCGAGTAACGTGCGTTTTTCTCATGCTCTACGCGTAAATAAGTCGTTTGTCGTGCGCTAAACGCATGAACAGAATGGCCTCCATCCCGTGCCGCGCGTGTCGCCACTCGAAGCGATCCGCCTGCATTCATCGGAGGAGTCACTTCATGCGCACCGAACGCAACTACGTGAACGGCCGTTTCGTCGCCCCGGAAAGCGACACGTTCATCGTCGTCCACAACCCCGCCACCGAAGCGCCGTTCGCGCGCGTGCCGGCCGCGACGCCGGCCGACGCGCTCGCCGCCGTCGACGCCGCGGCCGCCGCGCAGAAGGCGTGGCGCAAGCTGCCGAGCGCCGAACGCGCCGCATACCTGCACCGCTTCGCCGACGCATTGACCGCACGCGCGCCCGAGATCGGCGCGGCGCTCGCGCAGGAGTCCGGCAAGAGCGGCGAGGACGCATCGAACGAAGCCGTCTACGCGGGCCAGATCACGCGCTACCACGCCGAGTGGGCGCGCCGAATCGAGGGCGAGATCATCCCGAGCGACACGCCCGACGAGAACCTGTTCCTGCAGCGCGAGCCGATCGGCGTCGTCGCCTGCCTGATCCCGTTCAACTACCCGGTCTACACGCTGCTGCGCAAGGTCGCGCCCGCGCTGATCGCCGGCAACACCGTGGTCGTGCGGCCGAGCAACCACACGCCGGTGTCCGCGTTCGAAATCGCGAAAGCCGCCGACGATGCCGGCTTCCCGCCGGGCGTCGTCAACATCCTGACGATGGACCACGCGACGGCCGAAGCGCTGTGCACGCATCCGGCAGTCGGGATGATCACGCTGACCGGCAGCGTGAACGCGGGCCGCAAGGTGCTCGACTACTGCAAGGCGAACATCGCGAAGCCGTCGCTCGAACTCGGCGGCAAGACGCCCGCGATCATCGAGCCCGACGCCGACCTCGAACGCGCCGCCGCCGCACTCGTCGCGTCGAAGACGACCCATTGCGGCCAGCTCTGCACGGCGATCGAACGCGTATACGTGCACGACAGCGTGCACGACCGCTTCGTCGGGCTGCTGAAGGAGAAGATGGCGGCCGTGCGCATCGGCGACCGTGCGGAAGACGCGTCGCGGATGGGCCCGCTGGTCAGCGCATCGGCGCGCGCGCACATCCACGGGATGGTCGAACGCGCGATCGCAGCCGGCGCGACGCTCGAAACCGGCGGTGCGATTCCCGCCGGCCCCGGCTTTTTCTATCCGGCCACGCTGCTCATCGGCGTGCGGCAGGACATGGAGATCGTGCAGGAGGAAACCTTCGGCCCGATCATGCCCGTGCTGCGCTACACGACGATCGACGAAGCGATCGGGTTCGCGAACGACCATCAGTTCGGCCTGTCGTCGGTGCTCTACACCGAGCACTACCGCACCGCGATGACCGTCGCGAACGCGATCGAAGCCGGCGAGCTGTACGTGAACCGCACGCCGGCCGATCCGTACCAGGGCTTCCACGCCGGCTGGAAACGCTCGGGCCTCGGCGGCGACGACGGCAAGCACGGGATGCTCGAATTCACGCAGACGCGCCTCGTCGTCATGAAGTACTGACGCCGTCACGCCGACGCACCGTTTCCGGCGCGCGCACTCGAACACCACGCCGCGCGCGCCGCCCCTGACCCCACCAGCACATAAAAAATCTGCAGGCGTCCGCCTAAAGGACGCCTGATGGAGGAAGACATCATGCCGACCCAACCGTCGACACCCAACGCGTCGCTCGCGTTGCACGACAAGGCGCTCGACGCTCACGCGTCGCAGCATTCGCGCGCACAACGCTACCTGCAACTGCTGCTGCTCGTGATCGCCGCGGGCGCCATCTACCCGATGCTGTATCTGCGGCAGGTCTACCAGCCGACGATGCTGCAGTTCTTCCGTATCGACGACGTGCAGCTCGGCTACCTGTATTCGTCGCTCGGCACGATCTTCCTCGTCAGCTATTTGCCGAGCGGCTGGCTGGCCGACCGCCTGTCGCCGCGCTGGCTGATCTGCTTCTCGCTGCTCGCCACCGGCGCGCTCGGGCTCGTCTATGCGACCGGGCCGTCGTTCAACATGCTGGTGCTGATCTTCGGCGGCTGGGGGCTGACCACCGGCCTCACGTTCTGGGCCGCCGTGATCAAGCGCGTGAACATGATCGCGGGCCCAGACGAACAGGGTCGCTTCTTCGGTCTGCTCGACGGCGGCCGTGGCCTCGTCGAGGCGCTGCTCGCGACGATTGCCATCACGCTGTTCGCCTATGTGACGCAGGCGCGCGGCGGCACCGATGCAGCCGGCTTCAAGCTCGTCGTCCACCTGTACGCGTTTTTCTGCATCGCGCTCGGCGTGCTGCTCGCGCTCGTGAAGGACCCGTCGAACACGGGCGACCGCGCAGTGGCCGCAAAGCGCGCCAAGGGCAACGTGCTGACCGACCTGAAGACACTCGCGGCGATCCCCGAGCTGTGGCTCGTCGCCGCGATCGTGTTCTGCGGCTATCAGGTGTTCTGGGCGACCTACAGCTTCTCCGCGTACCTGCACGAAGGCAATTTCGGACTCAGCGCAACGGCGGCCGGCTTCATCACGACGCTCAAGCTGTGGATGCGCCCCGTCGGCGGCATCGGCGGCGGCTTCCTCGGCGACCGCGTATCGAAGGTGTCCGTCCTGTTCTGGGCGCTGGTGCTTGCCGCGCTGTCGCTCGTCGGGCTGATCGCCGCACCGGCACACAGCCCGCAGGCGATGCTCGTCGTGCTCGTGCTGTTCATCGGCATCCTCACCTACGCGATCCGCGGCCTGTACTGGTCGCTGCTCGACGACTGCAAGGTGCCGACGCATTGCGCGGGCCTCGCGATCGGCCTGATCTCGGTGCTCGGCTATTCGCCCGACGTGTTCGTGCCGCTGATCAACGGCTACGTGACGCAGACCTACCCGGGCGCGCACGGCTACCAGCTCTATTTCGGCTATATCGCGGCCATCGCGCTTTGCGGCGCGGGCGCGGCCGCGTTCCTCAAAACCCGCCTCAACCGCCTCCAGGAGTCCGCATGAAGATCGTTTCGCTCGAAACCCATATCGTCGCCGTGCCGCCGCCGCATGTCGGCGGGATGTACTGGATCTTCGTGAAGCTGAAGACCGACGACGGCATCGAAGGCGTCGGCGAGATCTATTCGGCGACGTTCGGCCCGAAGGCGATGGCCCCGATCATCGACGACGTGTTCGAACGCCACCTGCTGAACCGCGATCCGCACCACGTCGAGCGGCTGTTCCGTCAGGCGTATTCGAGCGGCTTCACGCAGCGCCCCGATCTCACGATGATGGGTGTCGTCAGCGGCCTCGAGATGGCGTGCTGGGACATCATCGGCAAGGCCGCCGGCAAGCCCGTATACGAGCTGCTCGGCGGCAAGATCCACGAGCGGCTGCGCTCGTACACGTACCTGTACCCGAAGAACGCGAAGGGCGAATACGACTACGACGACCCTGACCTCGCCGCCGAATGCGCGGCCGAGAACGTGAAGCTCGGCTTCACGGCCGTCAAGTTCGACCCGGCCGGCCCGTACACGGCTTACTCGGGCCACCAGTTGTCGCTGGAAGTGCTCGACCGTTGCGAGCTGTTCTGCCGACGCGTGCGCGAAGCCGTCGGCAGCAAGGCCGACCTGCTGTTCGGCACGCACGGGCAGATGGTGCCGTCGTCGGCGATCCGGCTCGCGAAGCGGCTCGAGAAATACGACCCGCTGTGGTTCGAGGAGCCGGTTCCCCCCGGCCAGGAAGAAGCGATCGCGCAAGTCGCGCAGCACACGTCGATTCCGATCGCGACCGGCGAGCGCCTGACGACCAAGTACGAATTCCACAAGCTGTTGCAAGCAGGCGGCGCATCGATCCTGCAGTTGAACGTCGCGCGCGTGGGCGGCCTGCTCGAAGCGAAGAAGATCGCGACGCTCGCCGAAGTGCACTACGCGCAGATCGCGCCGCACCTGTACAACGGGCCGGTGGGCGCCGCCGCGAGCATCCAGCTCGCGACCTGCACGCCGAACTTCCTGATCCAGGAAAGCATCATGACGTGGGGCGGTTTCCACGCGGAAGTCGTGAAGACGCCGATCCGCTGGGAAGACGGCTACATCATCCCGTCGAACGAACCGGGCCTCGGCATCGAGCTCGACATGGACGTCGTGCGCCGCCACACGCCGTACACCGGCGAACGGCTGCACCTGCAGATGGGCGAACACCCCGTCGACGTGAAGGATCTCGCCCCCGCGAAGGGCTGAGCGCAAAGGACATACATGAGCTACGACTACATCATCGTCGGCGCGGGCTCGGCCGGCTGCATCCTCGCGAACCGCCTGAGCGAATCGGGCCGGCACTCGGTGCTGCTGCTCGAAGCGGGCGAACGTGACGCGTCGTTCTGGTTCAAGGTGCCGGTCGGCTTCACGAAGACCTACTACAACCGCCGCTACAACTGGATGTACTACAGCGAGCCCGAGGCGCAGCTCGCCGACCGCAAGCTGTACTGCCCGCGCGGCAAGGTGGTCGGCGGATCGGGGTCGATCAACGCGATGGTCTACGTGCGCGGCCAGCGCAGCGACTACGACGACTGGGCGAACGCCGGCAATCCGGGCTGGGCGTACGACGACGTGCTGCCGTACTTCCGCAAGCTCGAAACCCACGCGGCCGGCACGACCGATCCGCAGCATCATGGCTCGACCGGGCCGATCCACATCACGTCGATGAAGGCCGACGTGCACCCGATCGTCCACGAATTCCTGAAGGGCTGCGGCCAACTGAACCTGCCGCGCACCGATGATTTCAACGGCGCGCAGTTCGAAGGCGCGGGCATCTACGACCTGAACACGAAAAACGGTGAACGCTGCTCCAGCAGCTTCG
This sequence comes from Burkholderia sp. HI2714, assembly GCF_002223085.1. Lineage (NCBI taxonomy): Bacteria > Pseudomonadati > Pseudomonadota > Betaproteobacteria > Burkholderiales > Burkholderiaceae > Burkholderia > Burkholderia sp. HI2714. Next base: position 238,519 of record NZ_NKFM01000056.1, read on the forward strand.
CGTACCTGCGCCCCGCGCTGGGCCGCGCGAACCTCACGCTGCGCTCGGGCGTGCTCGTGCGGCGCGTGACGTTCGACGGCACGCGTGCGACCGGCGTGGTCGTCGCGGGCGAACACGGCGACGAAACGCTCGTCGCCGCGCGCGAGGTGATCCTCGCGGCCGGCGCGGTCGATACACCGAAGCTGCTGCAACTGTCGGGCGTGGGCGATCCGTCGCTGCTCGCGCGCCAGCGCGTGCCGCTCGTGCATGCGCTGCCGGCCGTCGGCCGCAACCTGCAGGACCACCTGTGCGTGAGCTTCTACTTCAAGGCGAACCGGCCGACGCTGAACGACGAGATGGGCACGCTCATCGGCAAGATGAAGATCGGCTTGCGCTACCTGCTGACGAAGCGCGGCCCGCTCGCGATGAGCGTGAACCAGGCGGGCGGCTTCTTCCGCGGTACGGACGATACGCCGGAGCCGAACCTCCAGCTCTACTTCAACCCGCTGTCGTACCGGATTCCGAAGAGCGATCGCGCGAGCATCAAGCCCGAGCCGTATTCGGGCTTCCTGATCGCGTTCAACCCGTGCCGGCCGACGAGCCGCGGCACGATCGAGATCGCGTCGAACCGCGCGGAAGATGCCGCGAAGATCCACATCAACGCGCTGACCACGCAGAAGGATCTCGACGAAGCCGTGCAGGGCAGCAAGGTGATCCGTGCGCTGATGCGCGCGCCGGCGCTGAAGTCGATGACCGTCGAGGAGATCTCGCCGGGGCCGCAGGTCGATTCCGACGAAGCCATCCTGCAGTATTTCCGCGAGCAGTCGGGTTCGATCTATCACCTGTGCGGCTCGTGCGCGATGGGGCCGGACGCGGCGACGTCGGTGGTCGATGCGTCGCTGCGCGTGCACGGGCTGCAGGCGCTGCGGATCGTCGATGCGTCGGTGTTCCCGAACATCACGTCGGGCAACATCAATGCGCCGACGATGATGGTCGCGGAGAAAGGCGCGGACCTGATTCTGGCGGACGCGCAACGCACGGAAACCGCCGGCGCGCCGACGCATACCCGCGAAGCCGTCCCGCACTGACGCGCCTCCCCCTCTGCATCGTCCGATCGGGACAACGCCCGTCGGCACACGGGAAAACACTGCCATGAACACGCCGCGCGACCCGTGTGCACAGGCTCGAAACGTGCATTCGGTTTTGACGAAAGTCCCCGAGAAACGGGTGGCTCGCGTGCGATGTGACGCGCGTTCAGCAAACGCGTAGCGTGACGCGAAGCGATCCAGGGCAACGCACGCGCCGGCCTGCCGGCGGCGTGCCCCCGGGGGGGAACCGCAGGCCCGAGGGGGAGACGCGCCGTGAAACGCATGCCATTTCGCTGCATCCGTGCCATCACCTATGCAAGCGTGCTGCTCTTTCAGGCCCAAGCGCAGGCGCAGGCGCTGGACGCCCAGTCGACCCAGGAGAACATTTCCGCGCTGCGCCACGAAGTCGATCGTCATCTGCAGGAACTGAGCGCGCTCAAGCGCAAACTGGCCGACGAGGAAGCCCATCTCTCGCGCCTGAGCCGGGCGCTGGACGACCGGGGACTCGCGGCCCGGCGCGGTGCGGGCCCCGGTGATGCCGGCGGCTCCGGCGACGCGGCGCCGCCAGCCGATACCGGCGCCCCGGGCGGCGCACCCGGCACGGCAGGCAACGTGCAATCCGCGGCCGGGTCCGCCGCGCCACCGAGCCAGCCGATCGGCCAGGCGCCGGTGGCGGAAACCGCACCGCCGCCCGTCGCGCCGATCTTCGATCAGCCCGGCGTGCTGACGCCGAAGCACAAGTTCGTCGTCGAGCCGTCGTTCCAGTTCAACTATTCGTCGTCGAACCGCGTCGCACTCGTCGGCTACACGATCATCCCCGCGCTGCTGATCGGCCTGGTCGACGTGCGGGAAGTCAAGACGACCACGCTGACCGGCGCGGTCGCGGTACGCTACGGGATCACCAACCGGATGGAAGTCGAAGTCCGCGTCCCCTACGTGTACTCGACGAACGACACGATCAGCCGCGAGATCTTCACCGGTTCCGCCCAGGACAACGCGTTCAACAGCCACGGCAAAGGCCTCGGCGACGTCGAAATGACGCTGCGCTACCAGTTCAATACCGGCGGTCCCGACAAGTTCTATTACATCGGCTGGCTGCGCTTCAAGACCGCCACCGGCAAGAGCCCGTTCGACGTCGTCACCGACTGCGTCACGCGCTGCGTCGGCAATGCCACCGGCACCGGCCTGCCGCTCGAGCAGCCGACGGGCTCGGGCTTCTACGCGGTCCAGCCGGGTCTCACCTGGCTCTTTCCGTCCGACCCGGTGGTGTTCTTCGGCAACTTGAGCTATCTGCACAGCTTCAGCCGCGACAATCTCAGCCTCACGATTCGCGACGGGCAGAAAGACTTCATCGGGAAATTGCAACCCGGCGACATCTGGGGTTTCAACATCGGCATGGGCCTCGCGCTGAACGAGAAAGCGTCGGTGAGCCTCGGCTACGACCAAAGCATCGTGCTGCCCACGAAACAGAACGGCCAGACGATTCCCAGCTCGGTACGCGTGATCCTCGGTTCACTGCTCCTCGGTTACTCGTACCGGCTGTCACCGAAGACCACGCTGAATCTGTCGATCGGCGCCGGCCTCACGCGCGACACGCCGGACGTGGTCATGACGCTGCGCGTGCCGATTGCATTCTGATCGCCGACATGCGCCGACGGCGGGCCGCGCGACGCACGCCGGCACCCGCGTGCCATGACCCGCTCATCCGCCGATCATCGACCGCTCACCGAACCTCATCGCCCCGGCAACGCGCCGAGCAGCGCATTGTTCAGCGTCGACATCACGTTCAGGTTCTTGAACGTCGCCAGTGTGTTGACGGTCGTGTTGATCGTCGTCAGCGCCTGGATATGCTGGTTGTTCAACGTGTTCTGGATCACCGCGCCGGTCAGCGCCGGCAGCGCGGCGGGCTGCGCGGCGTTGCCGGCGCCGACCTGGATCAACGCGCCCGCGTTCGCGGCCGCCAGGGCCTGCGCCTGTTGCGCGGTGATATGACTGATGTCCGGGATGTTGAAGCTGGTCGTCGTGACCAGCGTGCCGTTCACGAACGCGACACGCGACACGCCGAACGAAATCTTCAGGCCGCTCGGCATATCGAAGCCGCCGCGCATCGCATCGAGGCGCGCGTCGCTGAGCGCGATCGCACCGGTTGCCGCCCAGTTTCGTGGTTGCGCGCCGCCCGACTCCGGTTCCGGGGCCGGCGGCCCGGCCGCGCACTCCGTCATCGCGAGCGGCCCGGCACGCACGATCGGCACGCCCCCGGCCCCCGACTCTGCAGGCGCCGTATCGACGCCCGCGCTCGTGGCGGCTGCCGGCACGACGGTGCTCGTCTGCGCGACAGGCTCGACAGTCGCGGTCGGCACGCCGTCCTGCATCGCCGCCGCACTCACGGACGTCGCCCCGCCGCATACCATCGCGGCGATGCCGGCGATCCTCCTGGTCTCGGATCTCATGACGATCCTCAAAAGTCGCTCGGGCCGTGCTTCGGCATCACGACGTTGTACAGGCCGTCGCGGGCAATGCCGGTGTAGAGCGGCGCGCTGGGCGCAACGCGCCAGTCCCGCGGATCGTTGAACACCGCGCGCTCGGGCCGGTTGTGGATCACGAAAATCACATGGTCTTCCCACTTCTGCTCGAAACTCGCCAGCGACATCGGCCGCGTGCCGGTGGCCGGATCGCCGACGAGCACACGCCCGTCACGCAGCCCCTTCACGACCACGAAATGGTGATAGCCGTGCTCGGTGATCAACACGATCGCCGGCGTGTGCGTCTTGGCAAGCGTCTGCAACGGCAACTCGAAGCCGTCCGCGACGAAGCCGTTCGCTTCGAGAAAACGCCGGATGTCGAGCAGCGAGAAGCCCTGCTGGCGGATCTTCTCCTGATTGCCGTTCTCCCACATCTGGGCGAAAGCGGTCTGCTCGGTCATCGGATAGTCATACTGATAAGTCAGCAGCGTCGCGACGGCAGCCGACCCGCAGCTGAAATCGAACTGCTGCTTGATGGTGCGCTTGAATCGCGCTTCCTTGAGACTCGTGACGTGCATCGCATAACCGGCGCCCGCCGGATCGACGACCGTCATCTCGTCCGCCGATGCAACCGGGCCGGATAGCGCGTACGCGAGCGCCACGATGCACGCGGCGGCAACCTGTCTCATCGCTCAATTCCCGAAGCGCACGTTGAGCACCGTCGCGTTCTGAATCAGCACGTTCGCGCCGGTATTCTGGATGACCGTCGGCAGACCGCTCGCATTGGCGAACGAGCCGTCGGTGATCGAATTCGAGCCGGTCGACACCCGGTTCGCGACGTTATCGGCCACCGTGCCGGTCAGATAGTTCTGGCCGATCAGCGCGTCGCCACCCCGATGCTCGTCGAGCTGGTCGGGCGTCATCGCGACGCCGAAGCGGGCCGCTTGCGCGGTCGCGGCGCCAGTCGCGGAGGGTGTCGCCGTCGCCGGGGCTGCAACGGCTGCGGCCGGATCGGCCTGATCCGCGCGTGCGGCGGTTGGGGAAGGGGCAGCGCCCGGCGCAACGCCGACTGCTGACTCCACCGCGACGGTTCGCACCTCGTCAGCCATGGCATGGACCGTCAGGCCCGGCAGCAGCGCTGCGGGCAATATCACCTGCGAAAGTGCCGTTCGGATTCGCATGGCTGTCTCCTTGGTCCCTGCGCGAGCCGGCACGAACCGGGCGCACGGGGAGCGGAATCCGCGTGACCGTCGATCGACGGAAATCGGCCCGGCCTGCGCCGACGAGAGCGAGACGGCCGTTCGGCCGTCCCGCCCTTGCCGGCACGTCAGTCCATCCGCGATCGAACGCGAGCCGCAGGATCACCTGCGCCCGCGTCGATGCATCCGGCTCGCCGGGACCTACCGGCCGTTCTAACGTCCTACCGACAGGTTCGCCTGCACGGTCACAGCCTGCTGAACGAGCGACGCCATGCCGCTGTTCTGGTTGGCGACCATGATGCCCGCCGCGGTCTGGCCAACGCTCGCCATTGCGTTGGACATGTTGAATGTCCCCGCATTGACCGTATTGGCTCCGCCTGCGCCACCCGCGCCGCCGACCGCGCCGTTACCGACGCCGCCGTTGCCGGTGCCACCTGCGCCGCCCGCGCCACCCATCGCGCCCACCGCGCCGCTACCCGCGGTAGCGCTGCCGTTGCTGGCCGTCGTCGTCGCGCCACCATTCGTCGCGCCGCCGCCCGTGCCCGCGCCGCCGGCTCCGCCGTTGCCCGCCGCGGCCGTCGCCGCGCCGCCGGTGCCACCCGCGGCCGCACCGCTGCCGCCGGTACCCGAGCCCGATCCGCCCGAAGCCGTCGACGTACCCGCCGACCCTCCGCCGCCCGTGCCGCTACCCGAACCGCTGCCGGTGCCCGTGCCCGTACCGGTGCCGCTGCCGGCCGATGCCGACGCGCTTCCGCTGCCATGATTCTTGGCCCACGCGGAACCGGCACCGGCCGCGCCGGTGCCACCGCCCCAGCCTGTGCCGGTGCCCGTGCCGGAGCCGCCTACGCCGACCGAAGCCGCGATGGCGCCGCCGCCCTTGCCGGAGCCATAGCCGCCGCTCGCCGTGGCATTGCCGCCAGTCCCGCCGCTGGCGTCAGGTGAGCCGCCGGTTCCGCCGCCACCGCCGTTGCCGGTGCCGGCCGTCGCACTGCCGTTGCTGGCGTTGCCCGCCGTGGCGCTGCCGTTATGCGCGCTGCCGCCTTTCCCGCCGGCGCCGCCCGCGCCGCCGCCGCCGCCGTTACCGCCCACGCCGCCGTAGCCGTAGCCGTTGCCGCCCTTGCCACCGCTTCCGCCGGCCGCGCTGCCCGAATTGGTCGCGTTGTTGCCAATGCCCCAGACCTGGACATTGCTCACGTACCCGTCGAGTTTGCTGATCGCGACGATCTTGGTACTGTTGTAGGAATCCTGATAGACGCTCGCGCCAGGCGAGACCTCATTTGCATTGGACCCGGTGGAGCTGGTCTGGCTTGAGCTGACCGCGTTGCTGAGCGTGTTCGATCCGTCATCCGCTTTCTGGCTGCACGTCGAACTGGCATTGCTGCTGCATGGATTCGCTATCGCGTAGCCGCTGCATCCCAAGGCGAGAAGCGCAGCGGACGCCAATAAAGTCTTACGCATGAAATCCTCCTGAAGTAACGAGGAACGGCTTGGCCGACCGCACCAATCCGGGCGACATCACGCATCGGCGATGCCAATTCTCCAAGCGGCCCGAATACAAAGAGACCGTGGGATTTTTCACGCGACATGGCCTGCCCCGCGCGACGCCGCCACGCCACTCATGTTTCAACGCTGAAACGTGCCGATCGGCACGGTACCGTGGCATCCGTGAGGCGCAGAAGCCTTTCCCGTTTGCATTCAAGGGCTTGCCGATCAGGCCGGCGCGGGAACGGCACGTGCGCCATGTTTCATTTTTGAGATTGCCGTCGGGGCGCATTCGGGTATGCCTGTCGCGCCGGATATTCGATCTCGACCGCAAACGCACGCCTAGACAAGGACGTGCGGGAATTCATTCCGCCAAGGCGTTAAAAACCCGGATAAAGCGCCATTCGGAAATGTTTCGAATGTGATAGGGCGCCTTTTCTTCGGCGCCCGTCAGCGGCGAGCGCCGGCACGCGCGGATCGGGTGATCGACAGGTAGGAGGATTTCGGCCGGCAGACGCGAAGGAATGGCAACGTACGTCCCGCTGCGGTGCACCGCACGGAACCCATGGGCCGCCGGCAGTTCACTCGTGTACGAGTGCCCGCCGGCGGCCGCTCGAAAACGCACGCGGCGCCCCGCGCTTCGTTGCGTCGTCCTCGCGACGGCTCAATTCACGCTCGCGCTTCGCCACGAACCTTCTCACATACTCGTCCGCCGGACGAGACAGGATGTCGTCGCGAAGGAGAACGCCATGACCACTCATCTTCGGCAACCCGGCCTGCCGCGGGGCCTCGTCGGACGGATTGTCGGCCGCATCATGCGCCGGCACAACCGGCCGGACAACCTGTGGACGCTGTCGCTGCTCGCGATCGGCGACGGCGAGCAGGCACTCGAAGTCGGGTTCGGCCCCGGCGACGCGATCAGGCTCGCCGCTGAAGCCGCACCATCCTGCCGCATCGCCGGCGTCGATCATTCCGCGACCATGCTGGCCGCCGCAAAGCAGCTGAATCGCGCGTTCATCGAGCAAGGCCGCGTACGGCTCTCGCTCGGCTCCGTCGACGCGCTTCCGTTCGCGGACGACGCGTTCGACAAGGTGTTCTCGATCAACTGCATCTACTTCTGGCGCAACCCGGCGCTCGGCCTGGGTGAATTGCGCCGCGTCGTCAGAAGCGGTGGCATCGCCGCGATCACCGTACGCGACATCGAGCGCGCGCCGTACGATGTGTACCGGCCCGACACGCTGGCTCGCCTCATGACCGACGCCGGCTTCGCGTCGATCACCATCCATCGCAACGGGGTACCGTCGCATCCGCTCGCTTGCGTGCTCGGCACGAAGTAGCGGCCGCACGTCGAAACCGGCGACGCTCGCCGCACACCGGCAGACATGCGGCTTCGGCGCTTGCCGGTGAGCGGCGGGCGGAACGCGGCCACGGGTCGGCAAGCCGCTTCGCGTTTCGCAGGGGGATTCCGGCTCGCAAGCGGATGGGCGAGCGCATGCGCGTCCGGCCCCATCATCGCAGGCGCGGCGCGCAGCCGCCATGCAACCGTCTTCGGATATGAAGCGTCGCGGTCGGTGAACGGCAGGTCGATCCGCCCGCCTCCCGCGTTGCCCCCCGTTTCCCGCCCGTCGTCGATTGTTGCCGGTCGAACAACATGATGTGTGCACGCCCGGTGCTTCCGCCTTTCATCCCCCTGACTACAATTCTTCTCACGCCCGGTTGAAAGGCGAGCGCAGCGAAACGCGCGAAATTCGTGGTCGTGCTCGTGAACCGCCCCCTGCAATGCGACTTACCCCACTTGATAAATAGGACTATTGATGATGAGCGAAACCACCCGCAATGTTCAGCCGGTTGTCTCCAACCTCGGCAAGGCAGGTTCAGGCGAACTCGTGCCGTCCCGCTACGCCGTCCGCGTGGGTGACGTCGACGTCGTGCTGATCAGCGACGGCATCCTGCCGCTGCCGACCTCCACCATGTCCACCAACGTGAGCGAAGCGGACCGCAATGCCTGGTTCGACGGCCGCTTCCTGCAACGCGACATGTTCGACTGGGCGCTGAACATCGCACTCGTGCGCAGCGGCGAACGCCTGATCCTGATCGACTCAGGCGTGGGCGACGGCTTCGAATACTTCACGCGCGCCGGGAAGACGGTGATGCGTCTGGAATCGGCCGGCATCGACTTGTCCGCGCTCACCGATATCGTGATCACCCATATGCACATGGATCACGTCGGCGGCCTGAATGTCGACGGCGTCAAGGCCAAGCTGCGCCCGGACGTGCGCATTCACGTGTCGGCCGCGGAAGTGGCGTTCTGGAAAAATCCCGACTTCAGCAAGACGGTGATGCCGGAAACGGTGCCCCCGGCACTCCGCAAGGCGGCCGAGAAGTTCGTGGCGCTCTACAGTGAAAACATCGTCCAGTTCGATCAGACCGTGGAAGTCGCCGCAGGCGTGTCGGCGCGCGTGACGGGCGGGCACACGCCCGGGCACTGCGTCGTGGACATCGCATCGAACGGCGAGAAGCTGACGTTCGCGGGCGATGCGATCTTCGAAGTCAATTTCGATCATCCCGAGTGGCAAAACGGCTTCGAGCACGATCCTGAAGCGGCTGTCGCCGTGCGTATCGCGCTGTTCAATGAAGCCGCCGAAACCGGCGCGCTGCTGGCCGCCGCGCATGTCGCGTTTCCGTCCATCGGTCATATCGCAAAGGACGGCGACGGATTCCGGTTCGTGCCAGTTCTGTGGGATTACTGATTACCGGTCACGGATCGGCGTTCGACGATCACGACGAGACCGCCGCACGTCCACGAGACGTGCGGCGGTTTATCGTGGACGATCGCGTGCCGTCGCCGTGGTGCCGAAAAACGGCACGCCGCCTGTCGCGGCGTGCCGTGCTTCATGCTCCCGTCCCGGCTTCCCGCCCGGACGCCCTCGTCAATTCACACTCGTGCGCTTCTCCACGAACCGCCGGACATAATCATCAGCCGGCCTGGACAGAATATCGTCCGGCGTCCCGACCTGCACGAGCGTGCCGTCACGCAAAATCGCGATCCGGTCGCCGATGCGCAGCGCTTCGTCCAGATCGTGCGTGATGAACACGATCGTCTTCGACAGCGTCGCCTGCAGCTCGAGCAACTGATCCTGCATCTCGGTACGGATTAGCGGATCGAGCGCGGAAAACGCCTCGTCCATCAGCAGCACATCGGTATCGGCCGCCAGCGCGCGCGCGAGCCCGACGCGCTGCCGCATCCCGCCCGACAGCTCGTCCGGATAGTGATCGCCATAGCCGTCGAGCCCGACCTTCGTCAGCCAGTTGCGCGCGGCCTCGGCCGCATCGTGCCGCTTCTCGCCGCGGGTGCGCAGCGCATACGCGGCGTTGTCGAGCACGGTCTGGTGCGGCAGCAGCCCGAAGTTCTGGAACACCATGCTGACCTTGAAACGACGCAGCTCGCGCAGCCCGTGCGCGTCGAGCTTGATCACGTCGCTGCCGTCGATCACGATCTCGCCGGCCGTCGGCTCGATCAGCCGGTTGAAGTGCCGCACGAGCGTCGATTTCCCCGAGCCCGACAGTCCCATGATCACGAAGATCTCGCCCGACTCGATGCCGAGGCTCACGTCGTTGAGCCCGACGTTACAGCCCGTTTCGGCCAGCACCTCGGCCTTGCGCTTGCCCGAGCGCAGCAGGTCGAGCACGCGCGCATGCGCGGCCTGCGGCCCGAACAGCTTGTACACGTGTTTGACGTCGATGGTCGCCATGTCTGCCTCCGTTCCTATGCATGCGACGACTGCGTCGCCTGATTCGAATCGACGCCCGCCGACTGCGCCTTGCGCGGCAGCCGGTACGGCACGCGCGACGCGCCCTTCTGCCGGCGCTGCTGCGCGAGCCGCCGCCGTGCGCGGCGCTCCTGGCCGAAGCCCTGGCTGATCCGGTCGATCACGATCGCGAGAATCACGATCGCGAGGCCCGCCTGCGTGCCCTTGCCGACGTCGAGCGTCTGGATGCCCGCGAGCACGTCCTCGCCGAGCCCGCGCGAGCCGATCATCGACGCGATCACGACCATCGACAGCGCCATCATCGTCGTCTGGTTGATGCCGGCCATGATGCTCGGCCGTGCGAGCGGCAACTGCACGTTGACGAGCAATTGCCAGCGCGTCGTGCCGAATGCGCGCGCGGCTTCCGTCACGTCCGGATCGACCTGGCGGATGCCGAGATCGGTCAGGCGGATCAGCGGCGGCAGCGCATAGATGATCGTCGCGAGGATCGCGGGCACCTTGCCGAGCCCGAACAGCATCAGCACCGGGATCAGGTACACGAAGCTCGGCAGCGTCTGCATCACGTCGAGCACGGGCAGCAGCATCCGGCGCAGCCAGGCGCTGCGCGACGCGAGGATGCCGACCGGCACGCCGATCGCGACCGACAGCACCGTCGCGACGAGCATCAGCGCGAGCGTCTGCATCAGCTTGTCCCACAGGCCGAAGCAGCCGATCGCGTAAAGCAGCAGCATGAAGAGCGCGCCGAGGCCGATGCGGCGTGTCGCATTCCACGCGATCGCGCCGACGACCAGCAGCACGAGCCACGGCGGCGCCACGCGCAGTGCGCCTTCGAGCGGCACGAGCAGGTAGCGCAGCACCAGTACGCTGAAGTGATGGAAGCCGTCGCCGTATTGCGCGACGAAAGTCTCGAGCGCGCTGTTCACCCAGTCGGCGATCGACAGGTGCAGAAAGAAGCCGTTCATTTGATTCTCCGTCGCGCCGCGAAGGCGCGTGACGGCGGCGGGCGCGGGCCCGCCGCCGTGTGCAGGTTACGCGCCCTTCAGGCTGCCGGCGATCTTCTGCGCGACGTCGGCCGGCACCCACTGCTTCCACATGTCCTGGCGGGTCTTCAGGAACTGCGTGGCCATCGCCGCGCCGTCGATCTTCTTCGTGGTCATCTCGAGGATCGTCTGGTTCAGGAAGTCCATCGGGAATCGCACCTTGCCGAATACGCCGACGAGATCGGGGTTCGCATCGGCGAACGGCTTCGACACGCCGACCGTCAGCCGCGACACCATGTACGACGACGCGCACTGGTGCGTGCTGCTCTCGTCGCGCAACGTCTTCCAGCATGCTTCGTTATAGGCCGGCATCTTCAGCGCGGTGAACTTGTATTTCGCCATCAGCGCGGCCGGGCCCCAGTAATAGAACACGATCGGCGCGCCGCGCTGGTACGCGGACGCGATCGCCGCGTCGAGCGCCGCGCCGGTGCCCGGATGGAAGTTCGTGTACGACTGGTCGAGCTTCAGCACGCGCAGCAGGCGCGTGTTCACGCGCTCGCAGTCCCAGCCCGTCGGGCAGTTCAGGAAGCGGCCCTTGTCCGGTTCCTCCTCGTCGGCGAACACCTGCTTGTACTTCGGCAGATCGTCGACCGACACGAGTCCCGGCGCGACCGGCTTGATGTTGCGCGCCGGATCGCCCTTCACCACGTAGTCGGGCACGAACCAGCCTTCCGTCGTGCCGCCCGGCAGCGTGTCGCCGATCAGCTTCACGGCGCCCGACGACACGGCCTTCGCGGTGATCTCGCTGCGGCCCGTCCACTGCTCGGCCCAGATCTGCAGGTCGTTGCGCGCGAGCGCCGTTTCGGTGGCGGCCGTGCTGCCCGGCACGACGTCCGTCTTGCAGCCGTAGCCCTTCTCCATGATCTGCCGCAGCACTTCGGTCGCGAACGACCCGCTCTCCCATGTGATGCCCGCGAAATGGACCGTCTTGCCGTCGGTGCACGCGCCGCCGGCCGCGTGGGCGGCAGGCGCGGACAGGATCGCCGCGGCGGCGAGAAGGACCGTTTTCAGTCGTCGAATCTGCATGGTGGGTCGTCTCCAAATCGAATCTGTTGTTTGTGCGTCGCGGCATGCGCGGCGACCGGGAATCGTGGACGCATCCACGTCCGGTCAGCCTGCATGTTTCAGCCGCCAATTTGTTTAGGGAAACGAGTAATTCCGATCATTGCAATCGGCAGCGTCAATCGATCTTCGGGCGCCCTGTCAGGCCCGCCGGACGGGCTTCGCGGCCGATTTTCCGAGCCCGTGCAGGGCGCCGCGCGGGCGGCGACGCGATCTCGCGCGGCGCTTGCCCGGCCGGCCTCGAACCGCCCGGCCGCGCCCCCGTTTCGACTGTCGAAACGGCCTGTCGCGACCCCATTGGCGAACCCGATCCCATCCATCGAAATTACTCGCTTTCGATTCCTGGTCGGCTTGGGAAGAATGCGCGGTGTCATCGGAGGAGACACGACCCGACGCTGCCGGTTGCCGCGCCGCCGCGCGTTGCGCGACCCGGCGCCGCGCGCGCTGCATCGGGTCGCCCCGGATGACGGGGCGCGCCTCGCCGGACGCGCTCACGACAACCGATACCAGCTGGATATCCCGGAGATCTCAATGAAAAAGACCCTGACGGCGCTCGCCGTAACGGCAACCTTCGCCGCCCCCGTGTTCGCGCAAAGCAGCGTCACGCTGTACGGCGTGATCGACGAAGGCCTGAACTACACGAACAACGTCGGCACCGGCCACGTCTACGAAATGGCGAGCGGCTACGCGCAGGGCAGCCGCTGGGGCCTGAAGGGCAGCGAGGATCTCGGCGGCGGCATGAAGGCGATCTTCCAGCTCGAAAACGGCTTCGACGTGAACAGCGGCCGGCTCAACCAGGGCGGGCGCATGTTCGGCCGCCAGGCGTACGTCGGCCTGAGCCAGACGCAGTACGGGACGCTGACGTTCGGCCGCCAGTACGACTCCGTCGTCGACTATCTCGCGCCGACCACGGCCAACGGCAACTGGGGCGGCTACCTGCTCGCGCACCCGTTCGACAACGACAACACCGACAACTCGTTCCGCCTCGACAACACGGTGAAGTACGCCAGCCCGAACTTCGGCGGCTTCCAGTTCGGCGGCGCATACAGCTTCAGCAACAGCACGAACTTCTCGGACAACCGCGCGTACAGCTTCGGCGCGCAGTACCAGAACAACGGCCTGCTGATCGGCGCCGCGTACCTGCAGGCGAACCGCCCGGGCGACGGCTCGGCCGGCGCGATCACCGCGAACGACGCGAGCTACATCGCCGAGCGCATGCGCGTGTTCGGCGCGGGCATCAACTACACGTTCGGCCAGGCGACGGTCGGCTTCGCGTACACGAACTCGAACTACAAGAACCCGACCGGCAACGGCTACCTCGGCACGCCGGGCGCGATCATCGCCCCGGGCGCGACGGTCAGCGCGATCAAGTACCAGAACTTCGAGGTGAACGGCTCGTACCAGGTCACGCCGGCGTTCATGGTCGGCGCGCAGTACGTGCTGTCGCTCGAGAAGTACGACGCATCGACGGGCAACGCGAAGCCGAAGATCCATTCGGCCGGGCTGATGGCCGACTACAACCTGTCGAAGCGCACCGACGTGTACGTGCAGGCCGCGTACCAGCACATCGCCGGCGACAAGACGAACTCGATCCTCGACAACGCGTTTATCCCCGGCACCGACGCGCCGTCGTCGACGTCGAACCAGGTGGCCGTGCGCGTCGCGCTGCGCCACAAGTTCTGATGTAACCCGGCTCTTCGTTCTTCACGCGACACCCGCGCGGGTCTGCCCGAGGTGTCTTTGCCCGCCCGCAAGCGCAAGCCTGCCGGCGGGCTTTTTCGTGGTTCGTCGCCGGATTCCGGCGCGCGTGCGCGACAGCGGCTACCGCGTCGAACCGGACCCACACGTTCGACGGCCTCACGAAAATCCACGACAATCGTTTCCAGCCTTTCATGTCCGTCGGGGCCTGTCTCGATCCCATGCCCGCGCCGATACGTTCGCAGGGCTTGCACTGCCCATGTGGGAGCGCATCCCGTGCCGCGTTCGGGTCGATCGCAGATGCACCGCTTGCGGGATGAAGGACGTTCGCGCTTGCGCATTGCTCACAATAGTTAGCAATTCCGCGTCAAGCCGGCCGATATCATCTGCCTGTCACCACCGGGGCGGTATCGGCATCGGCAATCCGACGGCCTCGCGCCGCAAAGAGCCCAAACGGCTCGACTTACACAACACATCGGGGGCTACTGCAATGGACCGTAACGAAAACCAAAAATCGCACGGTGCCGCCGGTTTCTGGCGACGAACCGCCGCCTTTTCGATCGATTCAATCCTTCTCGGATTGATCGGGCTAGCGATCGCAATCCTGTTCTTCGATGCCCTTTCGACGATTGGCGAATGGGGAAGATTGATCGGCTTCCTGATCGGTTCCATTTACTTTGGCCTGCTCGAGGGCGGGAGTCGACACCAATCGCTCGGCAAGCGGGTGATGCAGATCCGTGTTGCCGACAGCACCGCCCCTGACGGACCCGGTCCCGGGTACCTCCGCGCGTGGGCACGGTACGCGCTGATCGCCGTTCCGCTGATACTCGGCGGCATCGCCTTTATCGACCTGCCCGCGCTTCACGAGCCGGGCACGGAATGGCTCGCCACCGCAAACGGCGCGGTCATGTTCTTCTGGGGCATGGCGTTGCTGTATCTGCTCGTGTTCAACCGGCCGAGCCGCCAGACCGTACAGGATCTGCTCACCGCCAGCAGGGTCGTGCGTGTCGCGGCCTCCGTCGAGGAGGCCGCTCCGGTTGGCCGGAAGCACTGGGCGATCCTGGCTGCCCTTGGCCTGCTTCTGTTCGTCGGCAGTCGTTTTGCGACAACGCGGCTGATCGATGACGATCGCATGGCCGATATCCGTCAGATCCAGCGCGCGACGTCCACCGTTCCGGGCGTGATCCAGAGCGGCGTCTGGATCGGCAACACGCGGACGATCGGCCCAGCGGGCCAGACGGCGAAATCGGTTGCCACCATCACCGTGCTCGCGAGCACGCCCGCGCTGATGAACAAGGCCGGCGCGACTGATGTTGCACACGCAGCGCTTTCCGCATCGGCCTGGCTGCGGAAGCAGGATCTCGTCAACGTGGTAAGCGTCCGTGCCGTCAATCTCGGCATTGCGACGTGGCGAAACCAGTTTTTCATGGGTCGCTCACCTGCCGACTGGGCCGCGACCATCCACACCGGGTCGACGTGACGATGCGAGCGTGACCGCCTCTCACTCCGTTGCGCCATGCTCGTTCGCCGGACGAAAGCGAGCGGGCGCACGGCAGATGCAACGATGCCGACGCCACCGCACGCGGCCGGTGATACCGGCGAGTGCAGGCCTATGCGGAATGCTCGTCGGAAGTCGGCACGCCGGATCGGGGCGCCAGCCGGACACGATGGCACGCACGTCCACACATACGACGGGGCATCCCGAATGAGTGACATCGGCATCGACCTGCCCATCTGGATCATCCCGGTCCTTTACGGCGCCCTCTACTGGCCGGTGACGCTTTTTTTCGGATCCCTCAGCCTGTATGTCGGCGTGACGCGCCTGCACGGCATCCGTCGCATTGCCTTCATCCTCGTCGCGCTCCCGCTCATCGCCGTTGCGTGCCTCGGGATCTATTACGCCGTTGCCGGATATTGATCAACGGCGCATTGCCCCGTGACTGCACGACGTCCCCGGATATCCGGGTTCGATCGTGTCATCCCGTGTCATGAACCGCCTGCCGCCCCGTCAACCGTGACAGGTCGACAGCCAGCCATCCGTCGATACACTGTGTGCCACCCCATCCGAAGGAGTGTCACTTGAAGCACTGGCGCCGCGCGCTGTTCACCTTCGCCGCCGGCCTTCTGGCCGCCGCGACTTCCCATGCCCGCCCGATCTGCACCGTCGTCGCCGATGCCGCCACCGGCCAGGTGCTCGTGCAGCAAGGCGACTGCGCGACCCGCGTGACGCCGGCGTCGACGTTCAAGGTCGCCATCAGCCTGATGGGCTTCGATGCGGGCGTGTTGCAAGACGAACACACCCCGACGCTCGACTTCCACGCCGGCTACCCCGACTGGGGCGGCGCGCCATGGCGCGAGCCGACCGATCCGGCGCGCTGGATGAAGCTGTCGGTGTTCTGGTACTCGCAGCAGGTCACGCAGGCGCTCGGGCAGACGCGCTTCCAGCAGTACACGACCGCATTCGGCTACGGCAACGCGGACGCGACCAGTCCGACCGGCGAACTGAACGGCGTGATGGGGGCATGGGTCAACGCGTCGCTGCGCATCTCGCCGCTCGAACAGGTCGGCTTCATGCGCAAGATCGCGAACCGGACGCTGCCCGTCAGCGCGCACGCGTACGACATGACCGAGCGCATCACGCTGATCGACACGCAGCCCGACGGCTGGATCGTGCATGGCAAGACGGGCACCGGGTCGCCGGGGCGCAAGTACGACGCGTCGCACGCATACGGCTGGTTCGTCGGCTGGGCGGCCAAGGGGCCGCGCAAGGTCGCGTTCGCGTACCTGATCCAGGACGACGAGCGGCGGACGCCGAACGCCGGCCTGCGCGCACGCGATACGTTCCTGGCGACGCTTCCTGCCCTCGCCGAACCGGGCAAGCCGCAATGAGCACCGGCCCGCGCAACGCGCGGATCGACCTGCTGCGCGGCGTATCGATCGTGCTCGTGCTGCTGCACCACTTCAACATCCCCTACTCGCTGCGCGACACGTCGCTCGCACGCGCAATCGGCTGGGACACGGTGCATGCGATCGCGCGCAACGGCAACTACGGCGTGACGATGTTCTTCGTGATCTCCGGCTACCTGATCACGTCGAATGCGCGCCGCCGCTGGGGCAGCCTCGGCGCGGTCGACGTGCGTGCGTTCTACGTGTCGCGTATCGCGCGCATCGTCCCGTGCCTGCTCCTGCTGCTCGCGCTCGTCAACGGCCTCGCGGCGGCCGGCGTGCCGATCTTCCAGAACCATGCGCCGGAGGGCATCGCCGTGTCGTTCTGGCTCGTGAATCTCGCATCGCTGACGTTCTGGATGAACGTGCTGATCGGCGCGTACGGGTGGGTCAACTACGCACTCGGCGTGCTGTGGTCGCTGTCGGTCGAAGAGGTGTTCTACCTGTCGTTTCCGCTGCTGTGCATCGCGTTGCGCCGCGATGCGCGGCTCGTCGCGTTCTGGGTGGTCGTCGCCGCGATCGGGCCCGTGTACCGCTTCACGCACGCCGGTGATGAAGGCGGGTTCCTCTATGCGTACTTCGCGTCGTTCGACGGGATCGCGATCGGCTGCTGCACCGCGCTGCTGGCCGAGCGCGCGAACGGGCAGCGGCTGGCCTCGCCGCTCGCGCAGTGGCTCGTCGCGGCGGCGATGGCCACGCTTTATCTGGCCTGGCCGATCGCGGAAAGCCATGTCGCCGGCGTCACCGCGATGGCGCTCGGCACGGCCGTGCTGCTGATCGGCGCGCACGTCAACGGCGAGCGTGTGCACGGCAGGGCTTCCGCATGAAGGCCCTTGTCAGGCAAGGCCCAGAACGGACTCGCGCATAGCGGTGTCCCATGCGGCGAGGTTGCGAATGTTTTTCAGGCTGACCTTTTTGGGCTGCTGCTGTTGTGCCAT
>NZ_NKFM01000122.1:0-2281 GCF_002223085.1 Burkholderia sp. HI2714
CAGCGCGAGGGCGTGATCATTGCGAACCTCGTGAACCGGTGGAACAGCTTCGGCAAGGCGATTTGCGTCAAGACAGCCTAATTGCGCCCGCAACCAACTGAGCGCATACCCTGTCGAACAAAGCCCCTCAGAGTAAGGTGGCAGAACGTGCGAGGTGTGTTAGCGATGCGGATCAGCGGAGATCGGCCGGCATCTTCCAGGGCAGAAGCGCGTCGTAGTCGTCGACGGTCTTCGCTAGCGGCAGGCGCTGAAACAGCCAGGTGAGATAGCGATACGGGTCGATACCGTTGGCCTTGCAGGTCTCGACGAGCGTATAGAGATTGGCGCTCGCGTTCGCACCGTCGACGGTATCGCTGAACAGCCATCCGCGGCGTCCTACGCAGAACGGGCGAATCGCGTTTTCGCACGGGTTGTTGCTGATCGGCCAGTCGCCGTTTTCAACGTAACGGATGAGCTTCGGCCACTGCGAACGCAGATAGGTCAGCCCCTTGCCGAGCAAGCTTTTCGGTACGACACCGGGCGACTGCTCGAGCATCAGCGCGTGGATCGCGTCGAGTACGTGTGCGCTGTATCGTCGTCGCAATCGCTGTCGTCGTTCGGTCGTCCACGTCTCACTCCGTGCCTCGGCGGCGAACAGCTTGCCGATCAGCTTGATGAAGCGCATCGCAAGCAGATCGGGCGTGCGCGCTGCCTTCGGTACGCTGTCTTCCGCTTTGACGAAGTACCGTCTCACGTGAACCCAGCATCCAAGATGCACGAGTTGATGACGTTCAGCGATGTCGTTGTAGGGCTCGTAGCCGTCGGTCATCATGACCGCCCCCGCGCGGATCCCGGTGAACAGCTTGTCGGCCAGCTTGGTGCCGCGTCCCGGTGTATAGGTGAAGCAGCGGATAGGCACGCCCGATCCGGTCATTTGCGCCCACAGGTAGCTCGTCGTTTGTGGCCGACGGCCTTCCTCCTTCAGCACCTGGAGCGTCGTCTCGTCGCAGTAGATCAGTTCGGCGTCGAGCAATGCGTCGCGCATCAGGTTGATCACGGGCTGCGTTGCAAGGCCAACGCGGACCATGCTGGCGGCGATCGTGTTCGACGAGATGTCGCCGCCGAAGCGCCGCAGCAAACCGGCCTGGCGATATAGCGGCATGCCGAACTGGTACTTGCCGGTGGCAATCCACGCGAGCGCCGATTCGCTCAGCAGTCCACGCGGGATGATGCGCGGCGGCGCCGGCGTGACCTTGATGCCGAGATCGCAGCACGGGCACGCATATTTGACGCGCTGGTGCTGAATCACCCGGAGCTGCTCGGGAATCACGTCGAGCTGTTCGCTGATCTCCACGCCGAACTCGACGAGCGCGTGCCCGTCGTTCGCGCAGAAGCGTTCGGCTTCGGGCAATTCATGCCGCACAACGTCGCGCGGCAGATTGGGATCGAGCGGCTTGCGGTGGCCGCGCTTCTTGCGCGTGGGCGCGGCAACCGTCGTTGCCGGCGTATCTTCCTGGGCGGGCGCGCTGTTCGCGCCGAGCGCTTCGGCTTCGTTGAACAGGCCGAGCTGATCCGAATCTCGTGCCTCGCTCTTTGCGCCGAACAACTCACGGCGGTAGGCTCGGAGTCGTTCCTCGGCGAGATCGCGTTGCGCCGTCACGAGGCGCACCATGCCACGCAATTCGTCTCGCTCTTGCCGAAGCGCTGCGTGCTCCTCGCGCATCGTGAGGAGCGCAGCGAGTTCGTCGGCGGTGATCGTGACCTGGATCGGCATGCCGTTTAGACTAGCCATGCCGATGGCACGTTCAGCTTACCCGCCGATATTCCTGCTTCGGATGCCGTCGAATCGCAGTGATGTCATCACCGTCGAGCAACGCGTGCAGCACGTTAGTCGTCATCGTCACGACCTCAGCCTTGTTGTCGGGCCAGATGAAGTGGCTCGTCTCCAATCGTTTCATCAGAAGCCAGAAACCGCTACCATCCCACCCAAGTATCTTGATCCGGTCGCGACGCCGGTTGCCGAAGATGTAAAGCGACGAGTCCATTGGATTCAGTCGCATCGACTGCTCGACGAGAATCGACAGGCTGTTCAAGCCGTACCGGAAGTCCACGGGATCGCGATGCAGATACACCTTCAGATTGTCGTCGAACCGGAACACGGCAGCCTCCCCAGGATCTGAACCAGGGTCGTCAGTTCGTCGATGGTCGCGATGGCCTTGCCCAGCTCAAGCTCGACACCGTTCGACAGACGCACCTGCAACGCGAGCGTCATCGTCGGGGGGGACGATGTGGGTGATGTCGA
>NZ_NKFM01000123.1:0-2153 GCF_002223085.1 Burkholderia sp. HI2714
CAGCCGCCAGTACTCTTCCATGAAGCCGGTGATCTGACGCATCGCCCAACGAAACAACCGGTAAAACGTATAGATCAGCTCGATGTAGGCGTTCGTGTAGGTTGGGGCACGCCCGGACACACCCGGCCCATACGGCTGGGTGTTGATGAACAGCGCCTTCAGGTCGGCCTCCGGGCAGTAGAGGCTGAGCTGGCCTCGCCGCTTCAGGCTCTGATTGTAGGCGCGGGCGTTCGCGACCCGATACGTCGGTTTCGGGCGTTTGCGCGGCGCTCCGGATTTCAGGCTGGCTTTGTATGGCAATGAACGTTCACGAGGCATAGATCAATTGCCCTTTCTACTCGACCTCACGCTGCCGCGCAACCACCCCCTTCCGAACAAAGCCGATCATCGAATCAAGGCGGCTTCGGAAGAAATCGTCGGTCATGTCGGTGCGCTCCAGCTCCCAGGTTTTAAATCAGATCGATATTCGCTCTGGGAGTTCGCAGCACATCCGACTCCCTGCAATCCCTTGCCGGGTTTGGTTCAACTACGTTTTGCAGGTCCGACTATCTATTTTGTGCGCACGTTGCACGAACAATTTGCATCGGCGTGCCCAACATCATGCACGTGGCGGTACTTGGCTGCCGACACGCTAAACGGGTCAGACCAGATTGAAGTAGGCTTGGAAAGTTAAAAAGGGATGGAGTGAAGCCATTGCAAATCGGTTGAGATGTACTATATAACGTACATATGAAAACCCAGACCTCTCTACACTCCCCCCTGGAGCTTGGGCACCTAATCCGCCACAAGCGGAAGCTTGCCGGACTTACTCAGGAAACCCTAGCGGCTGCGGCTGGCGTGGGTCGGCGCGTCGTCGCAGAGCTTGAAGAGGGCGGGAACGTCAGTTCCCATGTTCTGCTACCTATTCTTGCACGACTAGGGATCGAACTCGTCCAGACGGATGCGGACATCTATCCTAAGGCGTTACTTGCCCTGTGCCAGACGGCGGGGACCAGTTACTTGGGTGACATACCTCCAGCCATTATGGAGCGATTCCTATTGACCGGCGATGTGCCACCAAAGTGGGAAACGCAGATCGATTACGCCCTTGAAGAGTCGCCTCCGATGCTGTTCGAGAAGGCGATATCGATGTATGGGAAACCCATACGCAAGCGGATTCGGGCGAATTTGCAGAACTGGGCAGTGGCTCACAACCTCAACCTACGTGAGGAATTCGGACTTGTCTGACATCGACTTGAAAATGTGGGAAGGCCTGTTTGACCAGGCTGTCGCGCTCATCGACACCGTACACAAGGTGGGGGAACGCCTGCCTAAGTGGAGATTCGGCGGCGGAACGATGTTGATGCTCGACTTCAATCATCGATTCAGCAAGGACATCGACATTTTCATCACGGACCCGCAGTACTTGACCTTCTACTCCCCGCGTCTGAACGAAGTCGCGGAAGATTTCTCAACGGAGTACGTCGAGGCGGCTCACTACCTAAAAATCATTGGCAAGGGCGGCGATATCGACTTCGTCATTTCGCCGACTCTCACCAGTGAACCGACGGTAGACCGAGAGATCCGTGGGCGTACGGTGACAACGGAAACGCCGGTCGAAATTGTTGCAAAGAAAGCGTTTTATCGTGCTCAAGGCTTTACGGCGCGGGATTTGTTTGACATGGCGCTCGTGCTGGAGCGGTGCCCCGAAGACTGCGCGCGGGAAGCCAAAGTGCTAAAGGAGCGTGCGCAGATCATTACCGATCGTCTCGAAGACAACCGTGAGCGATTGGAAGCAGACTTCGCGAAGATCATCACGTTGGATTACAACCCTACGTTTGAGCACTGCTACAACACCGTCACCGCGTTCCTGAGTGAGCCTGCGCCAGAGGCTCGCCCGAAGTCCAAAGGGCCAACAGCTGGTATGTGACGTCAGCGCGCCCCTGGTGTCGGGGTATCGGCTTTAAGGGGTGGCGGCGGAAATTCGGACAGGCCGATAAGTGGAACGGTCGGGGCCTGAGCTGGTCATAGGGACCAGCAAGAGGAAGGCTTTGTTCGACAGGGTATGCGCTCAGTTGGTTGCGGGCGCAATTAGGCTGTCTTGACGCAAATCGCCTTGCCGAAGCTGTTCCACCGGTTCACGAGGTTCGCAATGATCACGCCCTCGCGCTGCT
>NZ_NKFM01000124.1:0-2144 GCF_002223085.1 Burkholderia sp. HI2714
CGGGTTGGCGTACCCATGCACTTGCCATTTCGATGGGCGGCGGTGTTGACGCGCGCGATTCAACTCGCGACGAGGTCGCGTTGCGCGCAGCTCGAAACGACCGCCTGAATTTCGCATGTCCGACTAAGGAATGCCGGTAGAATCGGGGGATGAAAGATTTGCTCGAAGTTCCGGTGAAGAAGGAACCCATTTCGCGGAATGCGTTGCCGCCTGGCGTGGCGAAAGTTCTGAAGCGGCTGCATTTCCCGGTGGACGTGATTTTGCTGTGCGTGCGGTGGTACGTGGCCTATTCGCTGAGCCTGCGTAATCTCGAAGAGATGATGGAGGAGCACGGCATCGAGGTTGATCATTCGACGGTGCACCGCTGGGTCATCAAGCTGGTGCCGCTGTTCGAGAAGGCGTTCCGCAAGCACAAGCGGCCAGTGGGCAAAAGCTGGCGGATGGACGAGACGTACATCAAGGTGCGCGGCCAGTGGAAATACCTGTATCGTGCGGTGGACAAGGCGGGGGACACGGTCGACTTTCTGTTTCGGGCCCGTCGGGACAGGGCCGCCGCGCAACGGTATTTTGAAAAGGCGATCGATCGGAACGGCGCGCCGGAGACGGTCACGGTGGATAAGAGCGGGGCCAATCTTGCGGCGCTTCAGGCGGTCAATGCTGAACGGGAAACGCCCATCAAGATTCGCCAATGCAAGTACCTGAACAACATCGTTGAGCAGGATCACCGGGCCATCAAACGCATCACGAAACCCATGCTGGGTTTCAAGGATTTCCGGTGTGCACGCATCATTTTGTCCGGCATTGAACTCATGCATATGATCCGCAAAGGGCAGATGCGGGTGAAAGAAGGCGCCCATCCGTCAGTGGCAGCGCAGTTCTATTCACTGGTGATGTAAGGATTCCTGAAAATGGCGATCAACCTCGTCTCCCCTCCGTTATCGCGACAGAACCAAAGAGCGGTAATTCGAGGTGCCCTATCTTCCGCACTCAACTCCAACCCTTTCTGCTTCTTCACGTTTCGCGTCACAAAAGCCTATCGGCGCATAGACTCAGAAATGCGGAAGTGGTTCTCGGGAAGAGCTTAGCATCATGCTCCGCGTGTCTCTAGGTGGGGGATTTTGACGTGCCCACAGGTGGGGGAATTTGACCGCCCATCGGGGTTCTCAATGCCATTGCGGAACTTTCTGCGCACTTCGAAGTCAACATTTTAGATTGTATGTCGGCGTGGTCAGAAAGGCGAAATCGTCGAGCTATTGTGAATGGCTCAAGAAAATCGCCCAAGCATCTGCGCAAAAAAACTATCAGAAAAATGGCGAGGCTTTTCCAGATTTATGAGTATTTCTAAGAGAGATGATGGCATGTTTGAAAATAAATGTAATAACGCATGCGATGCGCGCGAACAAGCGCCTACGGAAATTCATCGCATCCGTCAATTCGATCCCGCCGCATTTGAAATTGCGGTTAGTAACTTGCTCAAAGCAAGCGGCATCGAAATAGACACCGCACATACCGGCCGCACGGCACAACGCGTGCGGGAACTTTGGCAAAAGCGCTTGCTTGACGGCTACGACGTTGATCCTGCCGAGGCATTGGGCATGGGTTTCGATGATCGAAAGGAAGATATGGTGATCATTCGCAGCATCGCTGTCCATGGTGTTTGTCCGCATCACTTATTGCCGTTTCGCGGTGTGGCACACGTGGCCTATCTGCCCGGAGGGCGTCTGCATGGTTTTGGGCGCATCGCCCGGATGATCGATGCGATCAGCCATCGGTTCACATACCAAGAGTGGATCACCAATGAGATCGCAACAGCCCTTGTTACGTATGGTAAAGCACGGGGAGCAGCTTGCCTGATCGAAGCAGAACAACTGTGCTTACTCATGGGCGAAAACCGCCGCGGCGACGAGCGTGTTATTACGCAATGCTACATCGGTGAATTTGATCATAACGCCCAAGCTCGAAACGAGTTCCTTCGCACTATCAATCGATAGCAATTCTTTGGGAGAAGGGGGCAGGCAGAGGTGGCGCCGCTTGTTCGGACAGGGTCCCGAGATTTTTAAGTGGAACCGTCGGAGCAGTCATGCTGCCGATTTGATCGCAGGCAGCGTCGCGAAGTATGCCTCATCCGGCGTCCGGTCTTCCAG
>NZ_NKFM01000125.1:0-2101 GCF_002223085.1 Burkholderia sp. HI2714
TGACGCCCAGACGCTTGGCAATCACCGGAACCTTGAGTCGCTGTCCAAGCATCAGCACGCCCGCCCCCCGCGTGCGGATGTCTTGGTGCCAGTGGTTGATCGACAACTGTTGCAAGGTCAACTCCTCAACTTCGGTCAGTACAACGACGCACTTCATCCAAATCTCCGGCAGTCAGGGTTTGCCGAAGCTAACAAATCTCAAGACGGTTTACCAGAAACACTTAATTGCGCCCGCAACCAAATGAGCCACTACCCTATCGAACAAAGCCGTTCGCTGACCGCTTACTTTTAATAGTCAGGGGCTTACCCGCCGCAGCTGCCTTCTTCAGGGCGGCATCGTTCATCCCTGCTACCCGACTGATGGTTTGCTTGGCTTGCGCGACATCTGGGCGATCCGCCACCATATATTGGGCACCCGACAAGGGCTCCTTGCGGACTGGCGCCGGCTTGGGCGTTGGCTGCGCCTCATGAATCGGCATCTTCGTGCCCACCACTGTCAGGTCAGGCATCGACTTGGGTGTCGACGGCGCCCCATGAATCGGCTGTTCGTCTAAAGAGGGCAAAGCTGACCGCGTGGACTGTGTAGGAGTATCGACCACGCCTCGTTGAGGTGAGAATGGTTCAGTATTCACAGGTTGGATTTCTACATCCAATTTAGTTCCCTTTGGCAAGGTGATAATAAAAGGATGATCACCAGCCCCTATCGCACTTGTATCAGGATAAAGCTTCCCACCTTTGGCAATAGCATCACGTAACGGAAAAATAACCCAAGATTTGGTGTTATTGCCACCGTAATCAGCTTGCGCACTATGAAGTGTTTCATTCAACTGACCTCGAGGAATCAACGCAACATTCAATGCATCGACTCCGTCACGACGAGTAATATCTCGAGCACGCTTGCTCGAGCCGACTGCAATAGGAAGCCCCCATGGATGGGGTATCGGATTGTACCAATCCTTTATTTTGGCTTGGGGGTTGTTGTGACCCTGAATTTGAGAATTTTTAAAATCCGTAAACTCATCATCTTGAATTCGCACTGCAATATAATCCAAGCCGATTTCATTGTTACTCATAATCTTTGCAGTCAGAAACCCATCCTTAATATTTTCAAAAAACTCTCGATTTTTGATTGGCATGCCAGATATCTTATCTTTAAGCCTTTTTACATCTGTATCAAAGCTAATTTTCCTGAGATCATAATCGATTCCTCTCGCGTCGTACGCACTACTCTCTCGCTCAAGTTCGGATTTTTCACTCCGCACCTTTTGGTCAAGGCTCATGATTTGATGATGCAATTTTTCCGGATCTGACAAATTGCTGCCATTAATATCCGATCTTTGCGTTTCGGAATCTTCAGCAACCACTCGATACCTTTCTCCATTTGCGTCAGTAAGCTGGCGTTCCAATTCCTCAGAACGACGCTTAGACACGTCTCTCCGATCTAACACGGCCGATGATGATTGTTCACGCTCGCTGACGTCACCCGACTCGGTCGAATTGTTTGCAGCATCCTTTTGCTGTGGCTTTGGCAATGCGCGCTGATCCCCCGCGTCGGTGTCGTGCTTATGACCGTCCTGGTCGACCGTGACGTAGGTATCGCGGCCCTTCACCTCGCCCACCTCGGTGCCCTGCTTGGCCAGCGCCGCCTGCACCTGCTGCTTCAGGCTCGGCTGATCCTCCGTCCCGCACGCCGTCTTGCATCCCACCAGCGCCACCTTCGACACCTCCGCTTCCTCGCCCAGCCGGCCCTTCACCTGCTTGATCTGCCCCGCCAGCTCCTGTGCATCCGCACCACCCAGCTTCCCACCCTCCGGATCCCCGTGCCCCACCACCTGCACCTTCACCTTCCCATCCGTTGGGGCAAGCTTGTCCAACCCCTCCAGTTCGCCCCCCGGCCCAGCCTTCACCACCGCCGTGTTCTCACCATGCTTGGCCGCCAGGTTCCGGGCCGCCTGCGTCGTCACCTCATCATCGCCCTGCTGCACGATCACCCGCTTCGCGTAGCGATCCGTGCTCCGCTGGCCCGACTCCGCCTCATCCTGCTCGACCCGCGCCACCTGCCCGGGCTTGACCACCCGTTGCGCCGACACACCCTCATCCT
>NZ_NKFM01000126.1:0-2017 GCF_002223085.1 Burkholderia sp. HI2714
TGACGCCCAGACGCTTGGCAATCACCGGAACCTTGAGTCGCTGTCCAAGCATCAGCACGCCCGCCCCCCGCGTGCGGATGTCTTGGTGCCAGTGGTTGATCGACAACTGTTGCAAGGTCAACTCCTCGACTTCGGTCAGTACAACGACGCACTTCATCCAGATCTCCGGCAGTCAGGCTCTGCCGAAGTTAACAAATCTCAAGACGGTTTACAAGAAACACTTAAGTGTTCAAGAGAAACTGGTTTGAAATTTGGCTCCATAGCCAGCCAGTAGATCGGCCAGTTCAGCGCCGATGGTTTCCTTGGTCCAGGTGACGAAGCGCCGCCATCGGTATTTCAGTTGCCGCCACATGATCTCGATCTTGTGGAGTTCAGGACTGTAGGCGGGAAGATAGAACAGGACAGCTTTGTGATCGATCAGCCTCCGATCCCGTGTCGCTTCGTCGATGCCGTGATGGATGCTCGCGTTATCGAACACGATCACGGTCGGACGGTCATCGTCCACCGTGAGCAGATCGTCGATAAAGCGGACAACGGTTGGGCCTTTGATGCTGCGGGCATGGGTAGCGTGGATCAGCAAGTTCGCGCCGTAGTCCAGGGCGCCAAGAACACTACGGCGGCAGTGCGTGTTCGGTTCGATCTCGTGAGGCAAGCCTCGTGGTGACCAGCTACGCTGAACTGGCGGCGATTCGCAAAAACCTGCCTCGTCGAGGTAGAGCAGGCGAATGGCGTTCTCGCGAGCGGCCTGCTGCAGTTTGTCGAGCGTGGCTTGTTTCACGGCGAATGCCTCTGGGTCGCGCTTTTTTTTAGCGACAGGCGGTTGCGCTTGAACGTAAAGCCCTCCCGCTTGAGCGCCACGCTCAGCGTATCGAGATGTCCGAACGGCAACGGACCGAATTCAGCCTCGAGACGCTGGACGATTTGCTCGCGCGTCAGCGGTTCGACCGAGGCCATGCGCACGACCGCGGCGATCATCTCGTCACTCAACGCGCGAGGCCGTCCGCATTTATGACCGATCTTGACCAGCAGCCCGATCACACCCTGTTCGCGCCACGTGTGGGCCCAGTTGTAGACCGACTGACCGCTCACACTGAGCTTCGCGCCGACGGCCACCGAACGCAGCTTGCCACTCGCAAGCATCAACAGAGCGGCTGCCCGCATGCGCATGTCCTGGTAGGGATGGTTGATCGACAACTGCTGCAACGTCTGCTCCTCGGCTTCAGTCAGTACAACGACGCACTTCATGCAGGGCTCCGGCGTATGCGATTTGCCGAAGTTAACAAACTTAAAACACGTTTACCAGCAACCCTTACTAGGGTCGACTACATACGAAGCGTGCATGCGATGCCACGAGAACAGTCACTCGCGAGGCGTGCGCCGCAAGGAATACCGAACGTATTCGCAAGGAGCGCAACGCAGCGAGCAGCCGCTCTTTTAGCAACCCCAAATTTGAAATAGATTCCAAGGGAATGCGTGAAATCGCCCACACGGCTGCGTCGCTCGTTTGGCTCAGCCAAACGCCGCAAGCGGGGCTCCTCGCTCCCTACCATACGAGCGATTTTGGGCGTTCGCATGTGTGCTCCGTATGTCGATAGCCCCTAACCCCATGCTGCACCCGTAGTGTTCCCCGTCCGTTACAGAGAATCCTGATGTAAATCTGATGGTTGAGCTTGCCCCCGTTTCTATCTTCACGCCCCGATAATCGGGGCTTTGGCCAGCCAGGCCCGGCATGATTCCCGCCCCCAGTCGCAGTCATGATCCGGGGGGTGTTGTCACCGGGCCTGGTGGGTGGCTGGTTGAGCTTCCCCCGAAATTTCGCTCTCCAAGAGGTCGGGTAAACTCGACGGAATGGAAAGCAAAATGTTGAAGATACCGAAGCAGCAACACACGGGCTTTGTTCGACAGGGTATGCGCTCAGTTGGTTGCGGGCGCAATTAGGCTGTCTTGACGCAAATCGCCTTGCCGAAGCTGTTCCACCGGTTCACGAGGTTCGCAATGATCACGCCCTCGCGCTGCT
>NZ_NKFM01000127.1:0-2010 GCF_002223085.1 Burkholderia sp. HI2714
TACAGCCCGGAGCTCAATCGCATCGAGAAACTGTGGCACAAGATGAAATATGAGTGGCTGGCCTTCAAGGCGCGTGACATCCAAACCCTTGAAGAAGACGTCGATACGGTCCTTCAAGGATTCGGATCAAATTATAGATTTACTTTCTGTTGAGAGCTTATCGCAAAGGAATTTTCATCTGCAGAAGGATTGGTTAGATCTAGCGATAATGGGATTTTCTTTATGGGTGAGGTATCGACAGGAATATACAAAGGCTCTTTGCCACGAGAAGCCTACGCGACGGACGATGGGGGTGATGGTGAACCAGAACTAGTCCCGATCAGAAGTGGAGATTTCCGGGAGCGTCTGGTAGCTTAGGATTGTATTTTTCGAAACTCGCTGTGAGAGCGGCCGCTTACGCACTTGAGCATAGTGTCACAAGTAGAGAATCTGTTGAACATATTCTGGAGCAGGCCGGATTTAATATTGAAAAGTGAATCTTTAACCGACCTCGGCACACGAAATCGCTGACACGTCCCAAGTTTCCACTACAGACCAGAATCATGCCCGCTATCTCATCGACGACTGCAACGCAAATCACGTCAAGCCAACTTCAAGTAAGCAACGCAAACGATCTGACCTCGCAGCGCGAGGATACGTACACACCGCTTGCACGTGCGATAGTAGGCGTTCGGCAAGGCGGAGCCGCAGAGTCGGGCATGCCGCCACGTCACGCGAGTCAGGCCCACATCGGTACACAGCCGTACCAGATCCAAGCTGATACGTCACCGATCGTGGAAGAGTTTTTGCAGAATACGCTTTCGAACAACCGTTACGACTCGCCTGAGCATTTGCAAACCCGAGCAGAGAACTACATGAG
Source organism: Burkholderia sp. HI2714 (assembly GCF_002223085.1). Classification (NCBI taxonomy): domain Bacteria; kingdom Pseudomonadati; phylum Pseudomonadota; class Betaproteobacteria; order Burkholderiales; family Burkholderiaceae; genus Burkholderia; species Burkholderia sp. HI2714. The sequence goes on from NZ_NKFM01000127.1 coordinate 860, forward strand.
ATATCGCAACGCGGAGGTCAATATCCTGCATGCGACCACAGAAGGCCTCGGGAAGCCCGAGTCTGCAGTGTTCAAGCAGGCGGCATGGATGGGGCACCTGGAACGTGGACTCTGGTACACGGAAGATCGATTTGGTGGCAACAATCGCGAACAACTCGGTAAAGAGGCGCTAGGTTTGTCGGAGCCGCTACCAGGTTCACCATTTCACGGCGTTCGCGGGCTCAATTTGTCCGATAGCGCTCGATCTGCCTTTTCAATGATGCTGCGCGGTGCTGCTGGACCGTTCACGCAGGAACAGGCGCAAGCCGGATTCGAACTCGCGCAGACCGGCCAAGTGCTGGCTGGAATGCTAGGGATCAGTGAGCGCATGAAATTCCGCGAAGACAACCGTGTTGACGCTCAGCGGAACGGCACGCACTCCACTCGCACGCAAGGCGGCATGGACCTTTCTCGGGACATAGGCACGACAATGCGCGACAAGGCCGGGCTGCCCGTCATGAGCGGAACCTCAGGCTCGTCCTCGGACGCCGTCATTGCGACACGTTTTGCCGCCGAGCGCTCGGGTACATCTTGGGCTGCGCCCGGCTTGAACGATTCGGAGGGCCGCAAGGCGATCGTGGACCTGTCGCACCACTATTTCCGTGCGGAAGGATCCAGTACGCCGCCATCTATGGCAAGCGGCATCAACAAGATTCGTGACGAAGCGGGCCTGGACAAGAAAGACGTGAACACGCTGGATATATTCACGCATAGCTATCCCGAAATTCACGCTGGGGTAGCGCTGACACTTGCCGGCGCGCCGGGCACCGATGAGGCGGCCATGCACGAGGCTACACAAGAGGCGGCGCGTCTGCTACGCGAGGCTGAATCCACAACAGAGACCGGACGCTCGTGAAGAACGTTACCGGACTTGTGCAACGTGGCCAGCGGCTGGGAGAAAGGCGACGTCGGGAAAAACGTGCAGGACAGCCACCAACGGATCTGGATCACTTAAGCTCTCAACAGAAAGTAAATCTATAATTTAATCCGAATCCTTGAAGGACCGTATCGACGTCTTCTTCAAGGGTTTGGATGTCACGCGCCTTGAAGGCCAGCCACTCATATTTCATCTTGTGCCACAGTTTCTCGATGCGATTGAGCTCCGGGCTGTA